>NZ_JAYSDQ010000006.1:0-290118 GCF_041914305.1 Ideonella sp. | reverse complement strand
ACCCTCGGCTGCAGGCCGAGGGCGCGGACTCTGAGCCCCCAGCGGGTACCGCCTGACGCGACGCCCCACCCTCGACGTCTTTTCTGGGATGTGCCGGGATCGCCTCCCCCGTCAGGTCAACACGACATGCACGCCGGCCCACCCACCCACCGGTGACACCGCACGCGTGGCCGGCTGCAGCGGGTCGAGGGTGATCGACGCCGTCGCGGCGAGCAGCTCGCGTACGACGATGCGCAATTCGATGGTGGCCAGCAGTCGCCCCGGGCAGGCGTGCGGGCCGATGCCGTACACCAGGTTGTGCTCGGCGTTGGCCTGCGGATCCAGCCGGTCGGGGTCGCCAAAGACCGCTTCGTCGCGGTTGGCGGATGTCCAGTTCAGCTTGACCCGCGCCGCCGCGGGCAGCGCCACGCCGCCGATCGTCAGCGGGCAGGTCGTGATGCGTCGGTTGGAGACGAAGGGGTCGTCGATCCGCAAGATCTCGTCGAGGACAGCATCGAGCTCGGCGTCGGTCACGCCGGCACGCAGCCGGCCCTGCAGCTGAGGTTGCGTGGCCAGGTGGTGCACGATCACGCCGACGCACAACGCGATCGACCCCAGGTCGCCGCCGGCCCAGTTGCGCAGCACCGACACGATTTCGGCGTCGCTCAGCGGGCGACCCTTCACCTCGGTGCGCATCAGCTCGGTGGTGACGTCGCGCGCACCGCCTGCCGGCACGGCCGCGCGGCGCGGTTCGAGCACCGATCGGATCAGGGCGTCGAAATCGTCCGCCACCCGCTGGGTCCACTCTCGATTGCCCGAGCGCGACGCGGCATGGTTCTCGGCCACCCAGGCAACCAGGCGGTCTTCCAGTGTGGCGGGCCAGCTCAACCAGGTACTTTGCGCACGCGCCGCAAAGCGGGTGCCGAGCCCCGCCACCGCGTCGATGCCCACCCCGCGCGGCAGCGACCCGACCAGGTCTGCCGCAATGCGGCGAAAGTCGTCATGAAAAGGCGCGAGCGCTTCGGGCCCGAGAAAGCGGTCCAGGGCCTGCCGGTACGCCGCGTGCTCGGCCGAATCCAGGCCGTTCGGGATGTGCAGGTGGCCCGACACCGCGCTGGAGAACCGGTCAGCGTCCAGCGCGGCCTGCACCACCAGGTCGTGGCGCAACAGCACCCATTCACCGTGGACATTGCGCACCACGCCGTGCTGCGGACGCAGTTCGTCGGTAAAGGCCCTCAGATCCCGACCGCTTGCGGACAAGTCGTCGGGCATGTGGTCGGTCATCGTCAACTCCTCGTGGCGGGAGTCGTATCTTCTTCGATCGTCAGTGCAGATGGCGGATGGGCTTGAAGCCGGGGTGGTCGAAGTGGCTGCCGTACTGGTTGACAGCCTGCGCCACCTTCACCAGGCCGAGCGCCGGGCGCGCCTTGGCGTCCTTGCCGGCCATCGTGTCGGTGCCGGCGCCGATGTCGGCGATCACCAGGTGCAGCATCGCATCGGCCTGGGGCTCGAGCTTGCAGTTGGCAACGATGCCGCCGACCTCGGTCTCGACCTGCGTGGCCAGCTCGCGGTACTGGGCGGGTGTGAGCTTGCCCGCGTGGGCAGCCCCGATCTGCGGCTCGACCAGGTCGCGGATGCGCCCCATGCCCGCGCGCAGCGGCTCATCGGTGGCCCACTTGTGGCCCTGGTTCAGGGTGAGCTGGTGCGGGGTGGCCGCGTCGTGGCTGTGGGCCGTTGTTTGCGCCCGTGCCGGGCCGACCGACAAAGCGGCCAATGCGACCGCCGCAGCGGTCGTGATGAACAGGTTCCGAATCAACAATGCCATTGGGCTCTCCTTGGGGTTGCAGGGGCGGCGTGCCCGCCTGCTGGGTCAGATGGATGCACGGCCCACGGGTTCGACCCAGCGCCGCCATCCTTGGCCATCGTCAAGAAATCAGTGAATTCCGCCAGGGCCACCGAACTACAGTCAGCTGACCCGGCGGATGGACCGTCGACGCGAAGGATGGGCGATGCATCGTTTTCAGATCTACCGCTACGACCCCGACCAGGACGCTGGACCCCGCATGCAGACCTACGAGCTCGAGATCGATCCGGGGGACCGCATGCTGCTCGATGTGCTGGTCAGGCTGAAGGCCATCGATCCGACCTTGAGCTTCCGGCGATCCTGCCGTGAAGGCGTGTGCGGCTCGGACGCGATGAACATCAACGGCAAGAACGGACTGGCCTGCGTGACGAACATGCGCTCGCTGCCGAACACCGTGGTGCTGAAGCCCTTGCCGGGGCTGCCGGTGATCCGAGACCTGTTCGTCGACATGAGCGGCTTCTTCAAGCAGTACCACTCCATCCGGCCCTGGCTCGTCAACGACTATCCACCACCCGACAAAGAACGCCTGCAGTCACCCGACGCGCGCGATGAGCTCAACGGTCTGTACGAGTGCATCCTGTGCGCCTGCTGCTCGAGCGCCTGCCCGAGCTACTGGTGGAACCCGGACAAATACGTCGGCCCGGCCGGGCTGCTGCAGGCCTACCGCTTTCTGGTCGACAGCCGGGACCAGGCGAGTGGCGAGCGGCTCGACAACCTGCAGGACCCGTACCGGCTGTTTCGCTGCCGCACGATCCTCAACTGCACCGATGTCTGCCCGAAGGGGCTGAACCCAGCGCTGGCCATCGGCAAGATCAAAGAGATGATGGTGCGGCGCGCGGCATGAGCTCGTGAGCGCGGTGCTGCACCCGCTCGCCGCGCCAGCTCAGCGCACGCTGAAGTCGATCACGATCATGCCGGGGTCACGCTGGCGGTATTCCACGCCGACCCGATCGCCATAGCGCTGTGCAATCTGCGACAGCAGCGGCAACGGGTCGTGGTCGTTGGCGAAGCGCATGGTCTCGCCGGGTTGCAGGCTGTCCAGCGCGCCGAAGATGGCCGCGTGCCTGAACCGCTTGGCCACGCCGCGGGCGTCGAACGGGTAGATGGCGTCGGGAGACAGGTGCAGATGAGGTTGTGACATGAGGGCTCCTTGAAGGTTCAGTGAATGGGCCTGACGCGAAGCGTCAGGCGGTGGAAGCATCGGACCGCCCGCCGGGTTCGAAGGCGCCCCGGCGCGCACGCATCGCCTGCCCGATGCGGTCCAGTTCGGCATCGCTCAGCAGCCGCCCGGCCATCGGCAGCAGTTCGGCCTCTTCGCGTGCGATGTGCCGTTCGTACAAGTCGATGAAGTCATGCACTTCGTCGTCCGGCAGGGTCGTGGCATCTGCGCGTGTCACCTGCTCCAGCCGGCGGCGCAGGGCGCGCCAGCGCTGTTCGAGTTCCCGGTGCTCGGCGGCCAGCGAAGCCGTCAGCTGGCGCAGGCAGACGGCGTCGGACCCGGCCATGGACTCGATGAGCGCCGGAAAGAGATCCACCTCCTCGTCGGCGTGGTGATGCACGGCGGAGGTATCGAAGTAGCGCATCAGCGCAGCTGCGGCGTCCTGCGCCTGCTGGTCGACACCCTGCCGGGCCAGGTGCGCGGCGAGACGCCGCAACGTGGCGCACTGCGCCTGGACACGGCCGTGACATGCCGCCAGCATCTCCAGCGGCACTTCGAAGCCGGCGGCCGGCGCGGAATGCCCGGGCAGGTCGAGCGGCTTTGCGGGTGCGGTGCGCTCACGCATCGGACTTCCCGGTCCTGGCGGGCTTGCGACGGCTTGGTGGCGCCGCCACCGGTTCGCCCCCCGCGCGACCACGCAGCGCCATGGCGCGCCCCGGGGCCGGTGCCGATGCGGGCACGACGATGTCGGCCAGCGTCATGCCGTCGAGCTCCTTGAAGTAGGCCCGCAACGCGGCATTGAACAAGCCCTTCAGGCGGCACGAAGGCGTCAGCGTGCATTGGTTGGTGCCCGGGTCGAAGCACTCGACCAAGCGGAAGTCCGTTTCGGAGGCACGCACCACGTCGCCGATGCGGATCCTGGACGGATCCTTCTTCAGGCGAAGCCCGCCGCCGCGGCCGCGGGCTGTCTCCAGGACGCCCTGGCGGCCGAGATCGGTGACGATCTTCATCAGGTGATTCCTGGACACCGCGTGGCGCTCGGCCAGTTCGCTGATGGTCACCAACTGCTGCGGGCGGGCCGCGCAATACATCAGCACGCGCAAGGTGTAGTCGGTGTATTCGGCGAGACGCATCGATGCCCCTAAAGAGGCATCCAGTTTATTGCTTTTGATCGCCCCGGACTTTAAGATGCATCAAACATGCTTCTTATAAGGCTTTGCACCGATCCCGATCTTGGACGGCGCCAACCTGCATGGCCCCTCGGCCTGCCCGCTTGCTGCCCATCCCACCCAGAAGGATTTCGCCCGATGACTTCCACCCTCGCTGCACCGACCACCGCGATCGATCTGCGCCCGATCGCACCGCGCGAACGCCACGCACTGGTCTTTGCCCGCTTCGATGCGCTGCAACCCGGTCAGACGATGGAGCTGTTGAATGACCACGACCCGCAACCCCTGCGCGTGCATTTCGAGGACCGGGCGTTTCGGCAGTACGACTGGCGCTACGTCGAGACCGGACCCGCGTCATGGCGCGTGCGGATCGGCAAGAAGGGCGCGAGTGCGGCGTCGGACGACGGTGACGCCTGTTGCTCCGGCGGCGCCTGCTGTGGCTGATCGACCGGTGCTGCTGCCATGACCTTCGTCGTCACCGAGGCCTGCATCCGCTGCAAGTACACCGACTGCGTCGACGTGTGCCCCGTGGACGCCTTTCGCGAGGGCCCGAACTTCCTCGTCATCGACCCCGGCGAGTGCATCGACTGCGCGGTGTGCGTCCCGGAGTGTCCGGTCTCGGCCATCTACGCCGAGGAGGACGTGCCGGGAGATCAGCAGGACTTCACGCCGCTGAATGCCGAGTTGGCACGCGTCTGGAAACCGATCACCAAGACCAAGAAGGCCTTGCCGGACGCCGATGCGTGGCGCGAGGTGACCGACAAACGCGCTGAACTCGAACGCTGACCGCCATGCATACCGTTGCCATCCTGCTGTCAGCCTTTGTGCTGTCCTTCGTCGCATTGCTGGCCTTCATCTGGTCGCAGCGCACGGGCCTGTTCGACCGCAGCAGCAAGGGCGCCGAGGTGATCTTCGCGTCCGGCGAAATCGGGCGGGTCGAGGAGCCCGCCGCGGCGCCAGCGGCACAGGGCAGCCTGCAAGGCGCCATCGACACGGCCGGCGCGGGCCACGCGATGCGCGCCGACGCTGATGAATTGGCCGAGCGCGCGCGCGCCGACGCGTCCACCGCGCCGCTGGTGTTCTTCATGTTCTGCTGCGCGATCGCCTGGCTGCTGGTGGCGTCTGCCGCCGGACTCACCGCGTCGATCAAGCTGCATGAGCCCGACTGGCTGGTGCAGCAGGCCTGGCTCACGTTCGGTCGCATCCGCACCATCCACCTCAACGCGGTGGCCTACGGCTGGGCGCCGATGGCGGGCCTGGGCATCGCGATGTTCGTGATCCCGCGGCTGCTGAAGACGCCGCTGCTGGGCGCGCGCTTTGCGTTCGTCGGTGCCGTGTTCTGGAATGCGGCGCTGATCGCCGGCTTGGGCAGCATCGCCGCGGGCATCAACGACGGCCTGGAGTGGCTCGAGATCCCGTGGCAGATCGGCATCCTGTTCGCCGTCGGCGGGGCGCTGATCGCGCTGCCACTGGTGTTCACGCTGGTCAACCGGCGCGTCGAGCACCTCTACGTCTCGGTCTGGTACATGGCCTGTGCGCTGTTCTGGCTGCCGGTGCTGTTCGTCGTGGCGAAGATGCCGGGTCTGCACCAGGGCGTGCAGCAGGCGGCGATGAACTGGTGGTTCGGCCACAACGTGCTGGGGCTGTTCTACACGCCGCTGGCACTGGCCTCGGTCTACTACTTCCTGCCCAAGGTGATCGGCCGGCCGATCCAGTCGTACAACCTGTCGCTGCTGGGCTTCTGGGGGCTGGCCTTCTTCTACGGCCAGGTCGGCGGCCATCACCTGATCGGCGGGCCGGTGCCGGAATGGATGATCACGCTGTCCATCGTGCAGAGCATGATGATGATCATTCCGGTCGCCGCGTTCACGGTGAATCAGTACCAGACGCTGCAGGGCCGCCTGTCGGCGCTGCGCTGGTCGCCAACGCTGCGTTTCATCGGCGTGGGCGGGCTCATGTACACCGCCAGCTCGGTGCAGGGCTCGTTCGAGGCGCTGCGCAGCATGAACGCCGTCACCCATTTCACCCACTACACGGTGGCCCATGCGCACCTGGGCCTGTACGGTTTCGTGAGCTTCGTGTTCTTCGGCGCGATGTACTTCGTGATGCCGCGCATCACGGCGCGCGAGTGGCCCTACCCGTGGCTGATCACGGCGCACTTCTGGCTCGCCAGCGGCGGCTTCGCCTTGTACTTCGTGAGCCTGACCACCGCGGGCTGGCTGCAAGGTGTGGCGATGTTGGACGCAGCGCGGCCCTTCATGGACTCGGTGGCGGTGACGCTGCCCTACCTGAAGGGGCGCAGCCTCGGCGGCGCCTTCATGGTGCTGGGCCACATCGTGTTTGCCGTGCACTTCGTCACCCTGGCCCTGGGCTTCGGGCCGAATCGTGACCAGCCGGCGCTGTTCCGGCACCTGTTCCGCAAGGCGGCTACGGCATGAACAACGAGATCAAGCTTGTCTCCGGCGCCATGGTGATGCTGGCGCTGTCCACCAGCGCGCTGGTCGTCCTGCCCTACCTGCAGGTGCACGATGCGCCGCCATTGCCCGGCCTCAAGCCCTACATCAGCGCCGAGCTGCGCGGCCGCGAGGTCTACATCGCCAACGGCTGCGTCTACTGCCACTCGCAGCAGCCGCGCGCCAAGGCCTTCGCGCCGGACTTCTCGCGCGGCTGGGGGCGGGCCACCGTGGCCGGCGACTACGCCTACGACCAGCCGCACCTGCTGGGCACCATGCGAACCGGGCCGGACCTGATGAACATCGGCGTTCGCCAACCCAGCGAGCAGTGGCACCTCGGGCACCTGTACCAGCCGCGCGCCTACATGCCGGGCAGCATCATGCCGAGCTACCCGTTCCTGTTCGAGGCCAAGGCCCAGGCGGACAGGGATGAGGTGGTCGTGAATCTGCCGCCGGGCTACGCGCCCGCCGGCCAGGTTGTGGTGGCGCGCCCCCAGGCCGTGGACCTCGTGAAGTACCTCCAGTCGCTGAATCGCAGCTACCCGGTGATCGCGGCACCCGCGGTGAAGCCATGACCATCGCCTTGCAGGAAGCGCCCCGATGAAGCCCGCCGAGATCCACCCCCAGCAGCAGCGCGAAAACCCCGAGCCGAAGGAAGGCGCGAACCCGATGCCGTGGTTCGTCATCGTCCTGACCGCGCTGCTGCTGGGGTTCGGCGTGCTCTACATCGCCCGATCGGCCATCGGCAATGCCCCGGCACTCGGCGATGGCCGCTCGACCGCCGAACTGCAGGGGGCCGCCCCTGCGGCGGCCGGCGCCGCGGTGGACGGTGCCGCGGTGGACGGTGCGGCGGTCTATGCGTCGCGCTGCGTGGCCTGCCACCAGGCCAGCGGCACCGGGCTGCCCGGGGTGTTTCCGCCCCTCGCGGGCTCGGAATGGGTCGCCGGCAAGGAGACGACGCTGGCGGCCCTGGTGCTGCACGGCGCCAGCGGCCCATTCACGGTCAAGGGCAGCACCTACAACGGCGCCATGCCCGCCTTCGGTGCCCAGCTGCAGGATGCGGAGCTCGCCGCCGTGCTCACGCATGTGCGCAGCCAGTGGGGCAACAGCGCGGCGCCAGTGACGGCCGACACCGTGGCCACGGTGCGCAAGGCAACGGCGGCGCGCACCGAGCCGTTCAAGGGCGACGCCGAGCTGATGCCGCTGAAGTGAACACGCGTCCCGCCACCGTGCATGCACCCGCGCTGGCCACAGAGGTGATGGCGCGCCGCGTCAGCGCCCTGCTGTGCCTCAGCCTGATGGCCGTGCTCGTCGTGGGGCTGGCGCACTGGACCCATGGCTTCGAGGTCTGGACCTTCGAAGGGCGGCGGCAGGCACAGGTACAAGCCGGCGAGCTGCGCGCGCGTCCGGTGCTTTTGCGTGCCAGCGACGGCAGCGTGCTTCGATGGTGGGGCGATGCCGACGCTGCGCCGGCCGCCTCTCTCGTCGCCTTTGTCTACACACGTTGCCCGAGCGTCTGTCGCGTGCTGGGCGATGAGTACCAGCAAATGCAGCGGGAGCTGGCCACGCGGCAAGGTGCGGGGCCGACGCGGCGCGACGTGCGCCTGGTGTCGATCTCGTTCGATGCAGAGCACGACGATCCAGCGCAGCTCGCGCGTTACGCCGCCAACATGCGCATCGACCCACGCTACTGGACGCTGGCGGTGCCCGCCACACACGACGACGCCAGCGCGTTGTTGCGCTCGCTCGGCGTCGTCGTGGTTCCGGACGGGGCGGGCGGCTTCGTGCACAACGGCGCCATCCATCTGCTGGACGAGCGCGGGCGCTTGCGGGGCCTGTACGAGTTCGACCAGTGGCCGCAGGCGCTGGAAGCCGCACAGCGGCTGGCGCTCACGCGGCCCGAGGCCTCGCGGTGAAGCACCTGCTCGCACCAAGTTACGGCGTCTGGCGGCTCGTGCTGGCCCTGCTGCCACTGGCGCTGCTGTGGCCGGCGTTGCGCCACACGGTCGAAAGCCGCATGTCGCTGCACATGCTGGGCGAGTTCCCGTTGCTGTTCATCGCCGGCTGGTCCGCCAGCAGCTTGGCCCTGTGCCGCCTGCAGTCGCGGCGGTGGCTGCGCGGGCAGCGCCTGCTGGACTGGCATGGCTGGACGGCAGCGACGCTGACCAGCGGCGTCGCCCTGGTCTGGATGCTGCCGTCGGCCCTGGACGCTGCGCTGCTGCTGCCCGAAGTTGCCGCGGCCAAGTGCGCCAGCTGGTGGCTGGCCGGCTGGCTGCTGGCCGACGGCTGGCGTCGCATGGACGCCGAGCTGCGGCTGTTCTTCGTCGGCAACCTGGCCTGGATGCTGGCGACGGCCGGCCTCCTCTTTCTCGATACGCCGGATCGTTTGTGCGTGAACTACCTGCAGGACGATCAAGGCCGCGCCGGCATCGGCCTGGTGCTGTCGGCCCCCGCCTTGATCGCGCTCGCCGCCGGTGGCTGCACGCGGCGCCTATGCCGTGTAGTCGCCGCTCGCCTCGGGCTGGAAAAGGATGGCCAGGATCTCGGCCCTTCGCTCGCTCCCCGCGGGGGTGGTCCATCGCGCCACGCTGCCGACCGTGAGACCGAGCAGGCCGGCGCCCACCGGTGACAGCACCGACACGAATCCCGCGGCAGGTTCCGCGTCCGCCGGGTAGCACAGCGTCAGCTCCTGGCGCTGGCCGGTCTCGAAGTCCTGCAACAGGACCTGCGAGTACATCGTCACCACGTCGGGCGGCGCCTGGCGCGACGGCACGATGGCGCAGGCGTCGAGCACCTGCTCGATCGCCAGCCGCGGTGTGGCCGGGCCTTCGCCGCGCCGATCGCGGCGCACGAGGTTCAGCAGTCGGACATGGTCCAGTTCAGTGAGCGTACGCTCGAGTGTCAGGGCTTCCACGAGGCATTCCTTCAGTCATCGCGTGCAGGCCGGCCAAGCGCCGACACACGCCTTCGCGCGGGCAGGTGGCCCGGCGATCTGAAGTTTGCGCAACAAGGGTGGAAGTGATCGCCGGGCTCAGTGATGTGCGGCCGGCAGACAGGTGCGTGTCCCTGCCCGGGCCCGCAGGGCGGGCGCATGCGGCCAGCACGCGACCGGCGCGGCCGCCTGGCAAGCTGCACCGCGTTGGGCGCCGGTGAAGGGAATGGAACACATGCGATGACTCTAGAGGCATCGCTCCGCCCCTGCAACCGATCGACGGCAAGTCGCACTCGGGCGTGGGCGTATTGCGCGGGCCGGGCCGGCAACATCGGGCGACCCACCCGGCGACCCATCGGGCGACAGCACGGATGGCGCGGGCTCACAGGCCGAGTGTCAGCATCGCGGCTTCGGACATCATCGAGCGGTTCCAGGGCGGCTCGAACACGATGTCCACGGTGGCTTCGCCCACGCGGGGCAGGGCCAGCACCTTGTCGCAGACTTCGTCGGCGATCACCTCGCCCATGCCGCAGCCCGGTGCGGTCAAGGTCATCTTGGTGGCGACGCGGATCGGACCGCCTTGGGCGCCTTCCATGGGCAGCACGTCGCAGACATAGACCAGACCCAGCTCCACGATGTCGACCGGGATCTCCGGGTCGTAGCAGGTCTTCAGGGTCTGCCAGACCAGGCTGCGCAGCTCATCGGGCCCGATGTCCGCCGACCCCGCGGTGGCGACGGCGGCATCGGGCACCGGCTTGCCGATGGCGTCCGCATCGGCGCCGCGCAGGCGCATCAACTGGCCTTCGACCCACAGCGTGAACGAGCCGCCGAGCGCCTGCGTGATCTGCGCCGGCGTGCCGGGCGGCAGGTCGGCCGGCCGGCCGTCGGGAATGCACTCGACGCGAACAGCGCGCGTGGTCACCACCGGTTCGCGCAAGGGTCTCACGGCGTGTCATCCAGCGCGTGCATCAGCGCGTGCCAGCCCAGCAGCGCGCACTTGATGCGCCCCGGATAGCGCCGCACGCCGGCCAGGCTGATCAACTTGCCCAGGTGCGCCGACTCGGGCTCGAGCTCGCCGGTGAGCACCGCACGAAAGCGCTGCTGCAACTGCCGTGCGTAGGCCACGTCGTGCCCGCGAACCGCTTCGGTCATCATCGACGCCGAGGCGATGCAGATTGCGCAGCCCTGGCCGCTGAAGCGAATGTCCTGCACCTGGCCCTGCGCCACGTCCAGCGTCACCTGCAGGTCGTCGCCACAACTCGGGTTGTGGCCGCGGGCCTGGTGCGTGGGCGACGCCAGGGTGCCGAAATGGCGCGGTGAACGCTTGTGGTCCATCACCACGTCCTGGTACAGGTCCAGTTCGGCGGCGGTGGTGGTGTTCATCGCAGCAACCTCAGGGCGCGCGCCACGCCGGCCAACAGGCGCTCGACCTCTTCATGGGTGTTGTAGAGCGCAAACGAGGCCCGGGTGGTCGGGCCCAGGCCCAGGTGGTCCAGCAGCGGCTGCGCACAATGGTGACCGGTGCGGACGGCGATACCCTGCTCGTCGAGCAAGGTGCCGATGTCGTGCGGATGCGCACCCTCGGCAGCGAACGAGACAATGCCCGATGCGCCCGCGCCTGCCGCCAGCACCGTGACGCCCGGCAGCGCAGCCAGGCCCGCAGCGGCATGACTACGCAGCGCGCTCACATGCGCGTCGATCCGGCCGCGCCCTGCGGCCTCGATGAACGAGGCGGCCGCCGCCAGGCCCACCGCGCCGGCCACGTGGGGCGTGCCGCCCTCGAGCCGCATCGGCAGCTCGGCAAAACTGGCCTCGGTGGCACTGACCCTGGCCACCATGTCGCCGCCGTAGCGCAGCGGCTGCAGCCGCTCCAGCGCAGCGCGCCGGCCGACCAGCACACCGGTGCCCATCGGGCCCAGCATCTTGTGGCCTGAGAAGGCCATGAAGTCGCAGTCCAGCGCCGACAGATCGGGCATCGCATGGGCGACCGACTGTGCGGCGTCGAGCACGGTGAGTGCCCCCGCCCCGGCCGCGAGCGCCAGCAAGGTCTCGTAGGGCGGCCTTTCGCCAGTGGCATTGGCGCAGGCCGTGACGGCGAACACCCGCGTGCGGGGTGTCAGCAGGCCGGCGAGGTCTTCAGGCTGCAGCCGCCCCCGCGCATCAGGCCGCAGGATCAGCAGACGCGCACCGCAACGCCGCGCCGCCTGCTGCCACGGCACCAGGTTGGCGTGGTGCTCCAGCAGGCTGACGATGATCTCGTCACCCGGCTGGATGACCACGGGTGCCGCCCCGGGGGTCGACAGGCCATGCGCCACCAGGTTGAGCGCGTCGGTCGTGCCCGAGGTGAAGACCAGCTCGTGCGCCGCACCGGCGCCGACGAAGCGCTTGAGGCCCTGGCGGGCGTGGTCGAAGGCGTCGGTGGCGCGCTGGCTCAGCGTGTGCACGCCGCGGTGAATGTTGGCCCGGTCGTGCAGCTCGAAGTGGCGCATGGCGTCCAGCACCGGCAGCGGCATCTGGGTGGTGGCGGCGTTGTCCAGGTAGGCCAGCGGCGCGCCGTTGACCGTCTGCGCCAACACCGGGAACATGGCGCGCAGGTCCGCCAGCGCCGCGGCGCCCAGGCCGGCGCGATCGATCACGGCCATCTCAGCCATGGCGGGCGCCCTCGCCGGCCGCCAGGTGGCGCGCCACCGCAGCCCGCAGCAGCGTGTCGATGTCCACAGCCTGCAGCAGATGGCTGTCGCTGAAACAGCGCTGCATCAACGCCCCGGCCATGCCCTCGACGATCAGGCCGCGTGCGCTGCGTTCGTCCAGGCCGCGCTGGCGGGCATAGAACAGGGCGTCTTCCGGCAGCGCGCCCCAGGTGGCGCCGTGGGTGGCCTGCACCTGGTCGTGGCAAATCTCCAGATGGGGCCGCAGCACCAGCTTCGGCTGGCCACCGGTGGGGATGCCGACCAGCCGTTGCCTCACCTCGGCCTCCGCGGCTGCAGGCGCGATCCGTGTGTGCGCGTTGGCCACGAGCCGCGCGGCCCCGCTGGCGAGTGCCAGGTCTTCGACGCTGCTGGTGGTTCGCGCAGCCGTGTGCGAGACGCGCACCTGGTGCTCCAGCACCGCGTCAGCCGCCGCCAGCATCAGCCCGGCGTGGCGCGCCACCGCGCCCTCGGCCTGCAACCCCAGCACGTTGCGCTGCAGGTGGTAGCCGCTGCCCAAGGCGATCACGGCCTGCTCGTAGCGGGCGCCGCGCGCCAGGCGGGCGTGCACATGGTGGGCGACGCGGTCGGCCGGGCTGGGTGCGGCGACCCGAAGATGCCGCAGCGTGGCGCCCTCGCCGAGCAGGACGTGGACCTGCAGGTTCTGGACGATCGGCTGCTGGCAGGCCAGGGACTGCCGGTCGTGCGTCTCGACCAGCACAGCCTGCACGCCGGCCAGCACCTCGATCACCAACAGAGGCGCCTCGACCGCGCTGCGCGGCTGGTGGCGCAGCTGCAGCCACACCGTGTCTGACGGGCCGCGCCCGGCCCCCGGTGTAGCGCCGATGCGCATGCGCAGCCCCTGCCGGCACAGCGCACGGTGCGCCCAGGCGAAGGGGGCCGCATCGTCACCGCCCGCTTCGCCCGCTCCCGCGGGCATCGGCAGCCCCGCGAACAGCTCGGCGCGCTGCAGCGCATCGCCCGCATCGAGCCAGCGGGCATCGACGCGCCCTTGCGGGCTCTGGCCGATCGGGTGCAGCGTCCACCCGGCACCCGCCAGCGGATGCGCGTGGCAGCCGACGGCCGGTGGCGCGTCGCCGAGCCAGATGTCGGCCGCCGGTGGCGGCAGATGGCGAAAGGATTCTGAATGGCGCGGGATCCAGCCCATCACGCCGAGTTGGTGGCGGGCGGCGAGCGCGTCGGCGCGGGCGAGGTCCATGGTGTCAGAGCTTGAGAGTTTTTCGGGCGCGCCCGAGCGGCGCGCCAAAGGGCGCCCGATCTAGGCGCGAAGCACAGCCATAGCCCGAGCTATGGCGAGCATTTGCAACGACGAGCGGGTGGCTTTTGGCGTGATGAGCGGGCATGACTGAAAGACTCTCAGGCTCTCAGGCCTCCAGCGCTTCGGGGGCGCGCGCGAAGCCGGTGCGCGCAATGTCCGCGGCCAGCGCCACGCTGCCGGTCTCGGCAATGCAGCCCTGGTCCAAGCGCAACACCGAGTCGGGCGCCAGCGATTCGATCAGCTCGAGGTAGTGCGAGACGACGATGAAGGCGGTGCCTTGCGCGCGCAGGCCCTGGATGAGCCGGACGACGGCGCGCACGCCGTCCACGTCCATGCCCGAATCGACTTCGTCCAGCACGGCCAGCCGCGGGCGCAGCAGCGCGAGCTGCAGCAGTTCGTTGCGCTTGCGTTCGCCGCCCGAGAAGCCGTCGTTCACGGGCCGCCCCAGCATCGCCTCAGGCAGGCCCAGCCGGGTGGCGGCCCCCCGCGCTTCGCCGAGGAAGTCGAAGGCATCGAGCGGGCTTTCGCCGCGCGCCGCGCGCACTGCGTTCAGCGCCGTGCGGATGAACAGGTTGTTCTTGACGCCGGGGATCTCGGGCGGCGCCTGGAACGACACGAACAGCCCGGCCCGCGCGCGGGCCTCGGGGCTCAGCGCGAGCAGGTCTTGGCCGGCAAAGCGCGCCGAGCCGCCGACGACGCGGTAGCGCGGGTGTCCGGCCAGCGTGAGGCCGAGCGTGCTCTTGCCGCTGCCATTGGCGCCCATCAACACCAGCAAGGCGCCGGCGGGAACGGTGAGCGACACCGACTTCAGCACGTTGCGCTCGCCCACGGCGACCCGCAGGTCGCGGACCTGCAGCAGGGGTTCGGGATGGGTCATGGCGGGTGTCCTCGGTTCGTTGTCCGTTCGTGCGATCAACCCACGGCGCCTTCGAGCGACACCGCGAGCAAGGCCTTGGCTTCGAGCGCAAACTCCATCGGCAGCTCGTCGAGCACCGCCTGGCAGAAGCCGCCGACGATCAGCGCCGTGGCCTCTTGCGCGTCGATGCCGCGCTGCTGGCAGTAGAAGAGGCGCTCTTCGGAGATGCGTGTGGTGGTCGCTTCGTGCTCCACGACGGCATCGTCGCGAGCCACGTCGACATAGGGGAAGGTGTGCGCGCCGCAGTCGGGCCCGATCAGCAGCGAATCGCACTGCGTGTGGTTGCGCGCGCCGGCCGCCGTGGGCGCCATGCGCACCAGGCCGCGGTAGCTGTTGTGGGCATGGCCGGCGCTGATGCCCTTCGAGACGATGCGGCTCTTGGTGTTGCGCCCCAGATGGATCATCTTGGTGCCGGTGTCGGCCTGCTGGCGATGGTTGGTCACCGCGATCGAGTGGAACTCGCCGCTCGACTCGTCGCCGCGCAGCACCACGCTCGGGTACTTCCAGGTGATGGCCGATCCGGTCTCGATCTGCGTCCAGGCGATGTGCGAGCGTTCACCGGCGCACAGGCCGCGCTTGGTGACGAAGTTGTAGATGCCGCCCCGCCCCTGCGCGTCGCCCGGGTACCAGTTCTGCACGGTCGAGTACTTGATGTGCGCATCGTCGTGGGCGACGAGCTCGACCACCGCGGCGTGCAGCTGGTGCTCGTCGCGCTGCGGCGCCGTGCAGCCTTCGAGGTAGCTGACGTGGCTGCCGGCCTCGGCAATGATCAGCGTGCGCTCGAACTGGCCCGTGTTGCGCGCATTGATGCGGAAGTACGACGACAGCTCCATCGGGCAGCGCACGCCCTTGGGGATGTAGACGAACGAACCGTCCGAGAACACGGCGGAGTTCAAGGCCGCGTAGAAGTTGTCACCCGGCGGCACCACCGTGCCGAGGTAACGCTCGATCAACTCGGGGTGGTGCTGCACCGCATGCGAGAACGAACAGAAGATGACGCCGGCCTTGGCCAGCTGTTCGCGAAACGTGGTGCCCACCGAGACCGAATCGAACACCGCGTCCACCGCCACGCCGGCCAGCCGGGCCCGCTCGTGCAGCGGCACGCCCAGCTTCTCGTAGGTTTCCAGCAGCTTGGGGTCGACATCGGCCAGGCTCTTCGGCCCGTCCTTCGCGGCGGTCAACGACTTGGGGGCCGAGTAGTAGCTGAGGGCCTGAAAATCGATCGGCGCGATGCGCAGGTGGCCCCAGCGCGGGTGGGTCATCGCCGACCAGCGCTCGAAGGCCGCCAGCCGCCACTTCAGCAGAAATTCGGGCTCGCGCTTGCGGCGCGAGATGGCCCGCACCGTGTCGGCGTCCAGCCCCCGTGGCAAGGCGTCGCTTTCGACGTCGGTGACGAAGCCATGCCGGTACGGAAGCTCCAGGGCCCGGACGAGGGGGGCAGCTTGCTCCGCGACGGTCATGAGTGCTCTCCGATGGCCCCAATAGATGCATATCGTATGCATCTTTAAGACCACGCACAAGCGCGCCCGCCCTTGCCCGCTGGCGCGCCGTGGGCATTCGGCGCCGAGGCAGATGGTGGCCGATCGAGCGGGCTTCGGTTTGAAATTTGACCGGGCACAAGGCAACTCGCCGGGATAGGCCCACGATGCGCTGTCGCTCGTCGACCTGGCTCGACCGAGCTGCGCACATAGCGACAAGACATCACTGACCATTCGAGGAGAACCCGATGAGCCATGAACTGCCTTCGCTTGCCCGCATGGGCGCCCCCTGGCTGGCGGCCGGCGCCTTGGTGCTGGCGGCCGCCGCCGCGCCGGCGCAGCCGGCCGACATCACCAGCTGGAATCGTTCGGCAGCGCCGACCGCCCCCTACGGCCCGTGCTACGACGGCCCGACGGCGGCGAGTTCGAAGCTGAGGTTGCCGGCCTACCTGAACGAAACGGCCGAGGGCATGGTGGCCATCCAGATCCTCGACTGCCTGCCCTACACCGCCGGCAGTGGCATCACCAAGGTACCGTGTGATCCCGACCGCACATCGGGCGTGCCCTATGCCTACTGCGCGCGCTCGCCCAACGACGGCCTGGGCAACGACGTGACCATCGGGGTGCTCAAGCACGACAAGACCACCGATGCCAACGGCCTGTACACCGGCTGCCCGGCCGGCGCCACGCTGCGCCCCAAGCTCGACCTGGTGCGAGCCGCCGGGCTGGACCCGCGGCGCTTCAACGCGGTTGTCACGGTGTCGTGCAAGCCGGCGACGGTGGCCGCGGAGACGGCGCCTGCGAAGGCCGACTGCCCGCGCGAGCCGCAGCCGTATGCCCACTGCGTGAGCACGCCCAACGACGGGTACGGCAATGCGGTGACGGTGGGCGTGGTGAGGGCCGATGGGGCCGGCGACCCCTACGGCCTGTATGGCGAGTGCGACCCGCTCAGCGGCATATTGCCCGGCTTTCTGCACAAGGCCGATGCGGTCACCAAGGTGGGCCGCTCGCTGGCCCATGTCACCGGGATCGAAATCAGCTTCTGCGCCCCCGGCTCCAAGAACGACCCGTTGAGAGTCGTCGACTGCGCCAGCATCCCGACCTACCCGGCCCCGCTGGCCACGCGCTACGACTATTGCATCACCGGGTCGGACAAGAACCGCAACAACGTGGTCTTCGGCGTCATTGGCCAGTGAGCCGAACCGGGCGGGAGGGTCACCCGCCCGCCCGCTTCACCGTGCGCCCGTCGGCCTGGATCAGCGCGATCACACGGTCGACGTGGTCGCCCTGCACTTCGACCACGCCGTCTTTGGTGGTGCCGCCGCTGCCGCAGGCGCTGCGCAGCTTGCGGCCGTAGGCGGCCAGGGTTTCGGCGTCGCCGCCCAGGCCGCGCACCACCGTCACCGTCTTGCCGCCGCGGCCCTGCTTTTCGCGGCTGACGCGCACGACGCCGTCGGTGGGCTGCGGGGCTGCGGTGCCGCAGCGGCACTGCGCCACGGGTTGCCGGCAGGTCGGGCACATGCGCCCGCTGTCGGTCGAGTAGACCAGGCCGCCGGTGGCTCGTTGTTTCATGGTGCAGATTGTCGCCGCGCCCGCCCCAGGCTCATGCCAACGAAGCGCGCAGCCGCCACGCCTTCTCGGCCTCGACCGCCAGCAGCACTGCCGCGGCCGTGGCCAGGCAGATCGCCAGTTCGCCGCCGCTCAGCGCCACCGTCTTGAACAGCGGCTGCAGCCAGGGCACGTAGATCGTCGCCAGCTGCAGCGCGGTGGTGAGCGCCACCGCGCCCAGCAGCGGCCGGTTCGAGCCCAGACCCAGCCGCCACAGCGACTCGCCCTCGCTGCGGATGGCCAGCACGTGCGCCATCTGCGTCAGGGTCAGCGCGGTGAAGACCATCGTCTGTGCGCTCGCGGGCGCATGCGCCAAGGCCCAGGCCTGCACCGCCAGGCACAACGCGCCGATCAGCAGCCCGCCGAACAGGATGTGTTGCCACATGCCGTGCGCGAACAGGCTCTCGTTCGGCGCCCGCGGTGGCCGCCGCATGATGCCGCGCTCGGCCGGCTCGGCGGCCAAGGCCAGCCCCGGCAGGCCGTCGGTCACCAGGTTGACCCACAGGATGTGGATCGGCAGCAGCGGGATCGGCAGGCCCAGCAGCGGCGCGAGAAAGATCGTCCAGATCTCGCCCGAGTTGCCGGTCATCGCATAGCGCACGAACTTGCGGATGTTGTCGTAGATGCGGCGGCCTTCGCGCACGGCCGCGACGATGGTGGCGAAGTTGTCATCGAGCAGCACCAGGCTCGATGCTTCGCGCGCCACATCGGTGCCGCCGCGCCCCATTGCCACGCCGATGTCGGCGCGCTTCAAGGCCGGTGCATCGTTGACGCCGTCGCCGGTCATCGCGACGAACTCGCCGTGCGCCTGCAAGGCCTGGACGATGCGGATCTTCTGCGCCGGGTCGACGCGCGCGTAGACACGCACCGCCCGCACACGCTCGCGCAGCGCGGCGTCGTCGAGCCGGGCCAGCTCGGCACCGGTGAGAACGCCCGCCGCGCCATCGTCGCCCGCCGTGGCCTCTGCCTGCGCGATCCCCAGCTTGCAGGCGATGGCCCAGGCCGTGGCCGGGTGGTCGCCGGTGATCATCACCGGCGTGATGCCGGCGCTGATGCAGTCGGCCACCGCGCGGGCCGCCTCGTCTCGCGGCGGGTCGATCAGGCCGACGAGCCCGATCAGCGCCATGCCGGCCTCGGCCGCCGCCAGCTCACCCGTCGCCGGCGCCCGCCCATGCTGGCGGCGTGCCAGCGCGAGCACCCGCAGCCCACGCGCCGCCATGGCCTGCGCGGTGGCCAGCACCTGCGCCGCGTCGAGCGGCCCGCACCCATCGGGCTGCCAATGGCTCGTGCACTGCGGCACCACCGACTCCGGCGCGCCCTTGGTGTAGGCCACCAGGCCGCCGCTGGCCTGGTGAAAGGTCGTCATGCGTTTACGGTCCGAGTCGAACGGCAGCTCCTGCACGCGCGGGTGTTGGCCGTCGACCTGCGCTTTCTCGATGCCGGCGTCGCTGGCCGCCTGCACCAGCGCCACCTCGGTCGGGTCGCCCTGCCAGCGGCCCTCAGCGTCGCGGCTGGCGTCGTTGCACAAGGCACCGGCGCGCAAGACCTCGAGCTGGCGCGCGCCCGCCGAGCCGGCGGCCCACACCTCGCCGGCGGCCACCACTTCTTCGACCCGCATGCGGTTCTGCGTCAGCGTGCCGGTCTTGTCAGAGCAGATGAAGGTCACCGAGCCGAGCGTCTCGACCGACGGCAGGCGGCGCACCAGCGCATTGAGCGACACCATGCGCCGCGCGCCCAGCGCGAGCAGCACGGTCACCACGGCCGGCAACGCCTCGGGGATCGCCGCCACCGCGAGGCTGACCGCGGTCAGCAGCATCTGCATCGGCAGCTCGCCCCGCAGCACCCCGATGGCGAAGATGAAGGCGCAGATGGCGAGCACCACGATCGCCAGCCGCCGGCCGAAGCCGGCCAGCCGCCGCTGAAGCGGCGTGTCGCGGTCGCCGCCGGCCGCCATCAGGCCGGCCACCTTGCCCAGCTCGGTCGACATGCCGATGGCGACCACCAGCCCGCGGCCGCGGCCGTGCGCCGCGGTGGTGCCCTTGTAGGCCATGTTCAGCCGGTCGCCCAGCGATGCCGCCTCGGCGCCCAGCACCCGCGCATGCTTCTCGACGTTGACCGACTCGCCGGTCAGCGTCGATTCGTCGACCAGCAGCCGCGCCACCTCGGTCAGCCGCAGGTCGGCCGGGATCTGGTTGCCGGCCTCGAGCAGCACCACATCGCCCGGCACCAGCGCACTCGCGGTGACGCGGCGCACCTTGCCGTCGCGCAGCACCATGGCGTGGGCCGCGGCCAGCTTCTTCAATGCGGCCAGCGCCCGATCGGCCCGCCACGCCTGCACGAAGCCGACCAGGCCGTTGAGCACCACGATGACCAGGATCGCCAGCGTGTCGACCCAGTCGCCGATCAGGCCCGAGATCACCGCCGCACCGGCCAGGACGAGGATCATGAAATCGCTGAACTGGTCCAGCAGCAGGCGCCAGGGGCTGCGGCGCGCCCCTTCGGCCAACTCGTTGGGGCCGTGAAGCTCCGCGCGGCGCGCGGCCTCGTCGTCGTGCAGGCCGAGGTGCATCTCGACACCATGCGCACGCGCCACGTCGGTCGCGTCGCGGCGGTGCCAATCGTCGGTCGGCGGCGTGGCCGGTTCGTTCATACGGTGGTCTGCACTCAAGCGGGGTGGCGCCTCAGCCGCGCGGCCAGCCCGAAGGTGATCGCGGCAATCAGGACGAACGCCGCGGCCACCAGCGCCCAGTCGTCGCCATGCAACGGGCGAAGGCTCAGCAGCTGGCTGACCATCGGGACCTGGACGAGAACAACCACCGACGCCAGCGTGCCGAAGGCCACCCAGCGGGGGGTGGCCTCGCGCAGCCGGGTCAGGCCGGCGGTGAAGGCGGCGCTGGCCAGCAGCAGCATCGCCAACGCCATCGCGCGGGCATGCTCGACATCGTGGTCGGCACCGAGCGCATGCAGGTAGCTCCAGACCACGGCCACGCTGACGAGCGCGCCCACCGCGCCGATGCCCACCCACGACGCGACCGAGAAGAAGCGCGCACGCCGGTGGCGCTGTACCGGCGCGAGCGGCCCTTGCACCGGCAGGTCCTGAAACGCCAGCATCGCGGTCGGGTGGATCACCAGCTCCAGCCAGACGATGTGGATCGGCAAGAACAGCAAAGGCAGGCCGATGAGCGGGATGACCGCCGCGCCGATCACCAGCGGCAGGTGCACCAGCAGCAGGTAGGCAAACGCCAGGCGCAGGTTCTGAAACAGCTGGCGGCCTTCGGCCACAGCGTCGACGATGGTCCGGAAGTTGTCGTCGAGCAGCACCACCGGCGCCACCTCGCGCGCGCTGCGCGTGCCGCGCTCGCCCATGGCCACGCCGATGTCGGCCAGGCGCAGCGCCGGCACATCGTTGACACCGTCGCCGGTGACGGCCACCAGCTCGCCGCCGGCCTGCAGCGCCTGCACCAGCGCCAGCTTCTGCGGCGGCGTGGCGCGGGCCACCACGTCGACACCGTCGTTGGCGACCAGCACGGCGCCGGCATCGTCGCTGGGCGCGAGCACCACGACCTTCGGCTGCGCGCCGCCGAGCCCGATCTCGCGCGCGATCGCCGCGGCCGTGGCCGGGTGGTCGCCGGTGACCATGATCACGCGCATGCCGGCGGCCATGCAGTCGGCGATGGCCTCGCGCACGCCGCCGCGCACCGGGTCTTCGAAGGCCAGCAGGCCGCCGAAGGTGAAAGCCTCGCCGGGTTCGACATCGAGGGGCGCCCCTGCAGGCAACTCGCGCAGGGCGCAGGCAATCACCTTGTGCCCCGACGCCGCATAGGCCTGCACCCGATCGAGCCAGCCGGCCCGGGCTTGCGCGGACAAGGCGCAAACGTCCATCACGGTCTCGGGCGCACCTTTGGTGAAGGCCGTCGGCCGGCCGCCCGCCGGCTGCCAGACCACCGTCTCGCGGCGCCGGGCTTCGGTGAACGGAAAGTCGGCCAGCCGGCTCGCCGGCGGCAGCGGGCCCGCCGCCGCGTGCAAGGCCTGGTCGAGCGGGTCGCCGCTGTCGGGCCGTGCCGCGAAGGTGGCCACCTGCAGCACCGACGCGTCGTCGTGCCCACCGGCCGGTGCCCGGTGGGCCAGCACCAGCGTGCCGGCGGTGATGGTGCCCGTCTTGTCGGACACGATGCAGCTGATGCGGCCGATGTTCTCGACCGCGACCGCGCGCCGCACCAGCGCCTTCTTGCGCGCCAGGCGAAACACGCCGACGCCGAGGAAGAACGTGTAGACGACCGGAAACTCCTCGGGCAACGCGGCCACGGCCAGCGTGACCGCGCTCAGGATCGCGTCGATCCAGCCATGGCCGTGCCACAGGCGCACCGCGGCGAGGGCGAGGCACATCATCACCGCCACGCCGAGCAGCACGTAGACGAGCTCGCCGATGGCCTTTTGCAGCGGCGTGGCGGCGTGGCTGCCTTCGGTGGCCGAGCGGGCGATCTCGCCGTAGCGTGTCTCGCTGCCGATGCAGGCGACGCGCAAGCGCGCGGTGCCGGTCAGCAGCCGTGTGCCGGCAGTGCCCCAGTGGTTGTCGGCCGCCTGGCCTGCCCGCAGGCCGGCTGGGCCCAACGCCTGTTTGGCCACCGGCAATGATTCGCCGGTGAGGGTGGACTCGTCGACCTGCAGGCCGCTGCCGGACACCAGCAGCCCGTCGGCCGGAAAGTACTCGCCCGGCGTGACCTCGGCCAGGTCCCCCGGCACCAGCTCGCGCGAGGGGATGTCCTGCCAGGCCCCGTCGCGCAGCACGCGAGCCGTGCTGGCCAGCCGGCTGGCCAGGCCGGCCGACGAAGCGACCGTGCGGCGGTGCAGGAAAGCGTCCATGCCCAGCAGCGGCGCCATCGCCACGAGCAGGGTCACCGATTCGGTGAACTGCCCCAGCAGGCCGAATAGGCCCGCCGTGAGCAGCAAAAACCACAGCATCGGGTCGCGCGCGGTGTCGCGGGCCACCACGCGCCAGCCGCTGGCGGCGTGGGCCACGATGTCGTTGAACCCGTAGGCGCGCTGCGCCGCGACCTGTGCCGCGCTGAGGCCTTCGTCGGCGGCGCCGAGCACCGGCAGCCTGTCGGTGGGAATGTCGCGAAGGCTCATGCGGGGGCAGTCTGCCATGGGCGCAGGCGCGCCCGTGTGTCATTTGGGCGGTGGCCGCGCTGCGCGCGAAGCAATGGTCGTCGGCTGGCGCTCGGCTTCATCGGTGTCAATCACGCTCGCGCCGTCGATCACCGCCCTCGCCGCGTTTGGCGTCGTCCTCGTCGGCGCTGCGGTGGCACTTCACGCAATTCTCGAAGTTGCGGATGCCTTCTTTCTCGTGCTCCGCGCGGATGTTGGCCGGCGTGTGCTCGTGGCAGCCGTAGCAGGTGTAGCGCTTGAAGTCATGGCCCTCGTGGCAGGTCACGCAGGTGGCGTCGTGGTCGCGGTCGAGGACGAAGAACTCGTCGTGCTCGAAGGTGGCCGGCTTCCACGCCGTGGTCGCATGGCACTGCCCGCAGTTGCCCTGGACCTGGCGGTGCAAGGTGTCCGACGGGGCCTTGTGGCAACCGGTGCACGAGGCGTTCTGGGCCAGCAAGGCGTGGTCGAAGGTGGCCGGCTTCCAGGCCTGCGTGCGGTGGCACTGCCCGCAGCCGACGCTGAGGTCGCGGTGGATCTCGTTCTTGGGCGTGGCGTGGCACGACTCGCAGCGCTCGCGCGCGGCCACGCGCAGCAGGTCGTGCGAAAACGGCTTGCGGCTGCGCCGTGTGAGCTTCGGGCCGGCGTGGTCGCTGTGGCAGGCCACGCAGTCTTGCTCGATCAACTCCTGGTGGAACGAGGTCTTCAGCCCCTGCTGCGCAATGGCCACGCCCTTGGTCGAGCGCAGGCCGATGTCGGCCACCGCGTGGCACTCGGTGCAGCGCTGCGCAGCGGCGCCGCGCCAGGGTGCGTGGCAGGCAAAGCAGTCGGTGGTCAGCTCGGCGTGCCCGCGCGACAGCGCGCCCGGGCTCACCATCAGGTGCGGGTAGACGAACGCCAGCGCCACCAGCACGACCAGGTTGGCCGCGATGACGATGAGCAGCCAGGGCGGGCGCTTCACTTCCAGCCCCAGAACAGGAACACCGCGATGATGTGGGCCAGCGCCAGCCCGGCGAAGGCCAGCGTGATCGGAAAGTGGATCACGCGCCACTTGCGAACGGCGTCGAAGGTCAGGCTGTCCCAGTAGCTGCGCTCTTCGAGCTCGGCGGCCGACAGGCCCTGCCGGCGCATGCGCTGCTGCGCCTCGGCCAGCCGTTGGCGCGAACGATCGAGCAGAAACTTGCCGGTCAGGCCGCTGATCACGTTGACCAGCATGGCCACCACCGCGAGCCAGCCGAGGATCGCATTAAAGTGGATGCCGGCATGCACCAGCACCAGCAGTGAGCCCAGCCAGGCCAGGCCCTCGTGCCAGCGCAGCAACTGCGCCGGCTGGCCCGACTGGATCAGCTTGCGCTTGCGCAACGAGTACACGGTGGACGCGATGATCAGCAGCGTGCCCGGGATGCCCAGGTAGCGGCCGACCCAGACCGCGTTGAACACGTGCAGCAGGGCATCCAGCAACAGCGTGGCGACCACCAGCGCGCTGATGCCCGCCAGGAAGGGCAACACCTCGCGGCGCAGCAACCGGGCTTGCATCAAGCCTCCAGCACCAGGGCCGACGAGGGCCGGCCGACGCACAGCAGGCAATGGCCCGGCGCCACGTCGTGATCGGGCGGGCTGGCGTAGTGCACGGCGCCGCTGGACAGCCGCGTCTCGCAGCTGCCGCAGCCGCCCGAGCGGCAGCCCGAGTCCACCACCACGCCGTGCCGCTCGGCAAAGTCGAGCAGGTTGGCGTCTTGCCCATCCCACACCAGCGAGCGGCCCGATCGGCTGAATCGAACCTCGACCGGGGCGGACACCCCCGGCGGCGGCACCTCGGCCGGCTCGCCGGGCAGCTCGATCGACGCCGGCCCGAAGGCCTCGAAATGCAGGTCCGCGCGCGGAACGCCCCATTCGACCAGGGCCGGCACCAGGCTTTGCATCATCGCCGGCGGGCCGCAGACGTAGAACTGGTGGCGGCCATGCGGCAGCGTGCGCTTGAGCAGGTCCACATCCACATGCCCGGTGTGCTGAAAGTCGGTGCCCAGCACGTCTTCGGGCCCGGGGCGGCTGTAGGCCACCGTGAGCGTGAGGTTCGAATGCGAGGCCGCGATCTGCTGCAACAGCGCCTTGAACGCATGCTCGCTGCTGTTGCGCAGCCCGTAGACCAGGTGCACGCGGCGCCCGGGCTGCTCGGCCAGGCACCAGCGCAGCATGCTCATCATCGGCGTGATGCCGATGCCCGCAGCCACCAGCACCGCGGGCACGCTGGCATCGGGGTCGATGAAGAAGTGGCCGGACGGCGCCTTGACCCTGACCACATCGCCGACCTGGACCCGGTCGTGAAAGTGGTTCGAGGCCACGCCGGGCGCCCACTCGGGGCGA
This sequence comes from Ideonella sp., assembly GCF_041914305.1. Lineage (NCBI taxonomy): Bacteria > Pseudomonadati > Pseudomonadota > Betaproteobacteria > Burkholderiales > Sphaerotilaceae > Ideonella > Ideonella sp. The sequence goes on along the minus strand of NZ_JAYSDQ010000006.1, from coordinate 265,085 downwards.
TCGGCCGGCGGCGGCACGCGCTTGACGGTGATGCGGTAGCCGGCCGGGTCGGGCCGGTCAGACAGCGAGTAGCAGCGTGTGACCGTGCGCTGGGCGCCGCCCGCACCGCGACCATCGTCGGGCACGTCGAGCGAGAAGGTCAAGAACTGGCCCGGCTTGAAGGCCGGCAATGCGGCACCGTCGACCGGCTCGAGGTAGAACGAGCACTGCGACCGCGCCGCGTCCTCGTGGTTGCGGGCGCGGACCCTGAACTCGCGCCAGCCGGCCCAGGCGGCGCCGGGCGCCAACGGCGCGGGGCCCGGCATCGCCGGCAGCGCCGCCACGGTGCCACGCCGCCGCCACAGCACCACGCCCACGCCCACTGCAATTTGCAGCAGCAGCGCAGCGGAGATCCAGGCCAGAAGCTGGGCGGCAGTCACTGGGGGATGTGTCGTCTACGCGAGGCAAACCATGCGGTCGATTCTGTCGGCCGGGTGGTCGCGCCCGCTTGACCTCCATCAAGCGCAGCCGGGCACAGCGTGAAACCCGCCCCACCGACCTAGTGTCCTGTCCCACAAATAACTGCCATTTGGATTCGGCCAGATGCTGATGATCGTGCGGTCGGGTGACGAGGCTGATACCGGGTGGTATCGGCCTTGGCGCACGGCCGCGCGAGGGCGGCATCTGGCCGAACTGCTGCGCAGCGGGCCGCAATGGGGTGCTCGCCGCGTTGCCAAGCCGGGCAGATACCACCCGGTATCTGCCCGGCTCGGCGCCTTGCGTTCATCCCCATTTCGGCCCGTCCAAATGTCAGTTATTTGCGGGACAGGACACTAGGGGCAGCGAACGGCCCGATTGCGGTGCGTCAAAGCCGCCGTCCAGCGCCGCCGCTAGGGTCACCCTCTTTGTCTGACCCAGGAAAAGCCCGCCGTGAATGCCATTGTCAAACCCGCCCTGCCCGCTTCGCTGGCCGGCTTGAGCCCCGCTGCCGCCGCGCGGGTGGAGCGTGTTCGTGAGATCGCCCGCCAAGTGGCCGGGCCCGCCGCCGCCGCGGTGGACCGCGACGCGCGCTTTCCGCACGAAGCGATCGACGCGCTGAAGGCCGAGCGCCTGCTGTCGGCCCATGTGCCCGAGCGCTTCGGCGGCCTGGGCGCCAACATCACCGAGCTGGGCCAGATGTGCGAGGCGCTGGGCCAGCGCTGCGCCTCGGCCGCGATGGTGTTCGCGATGCACCAGGTGCAGGTGGCCTGCCTGGTGCGCCACGGCAGCACGCCGTTCTTCGAGAACTACCTGCAAGAGCTGGTGCGCGAGCAGCGCCTGATCGCCTCGGTGACCAGCGAGGCCGGCGTGGGCGGCTCGGTGCGCACCAGCATCTGCCCGATCGAGACCGAGGCCGACGGCAGCTGCCGTGTGCGCAAGGAGGGCACGGTGGTGTCGTATGGCGACGCGGCCGACGATTTCTTGATCACCGTGCGGCGCAATGTCGAATCGGTGGCAGGTGACCAGGCCATGGTGTTGGCGCGCAAGCCGCAGTGCGAGATGCAGCTGGTGGGCACCTGGGACGCGATGGGCATGCGCGGCACCTGCAGCCCGGGCTACACCCTTACCGCGCGCTTCGGGCCCGAGCAGGTCGTGCCGGCGCCGTTTGCCGACATCAACGCCCACACGATGGTGCCGTGGGCGCACATCCTGTGGAGCTCGGCCTGGCTCGGCATCGCGACCGACGCGGTCGCCCGCGCCCGCGCGTTCGTGCGCGACACCGGCCGCCGCATGGCCGCCACCCCGCCCACCGCCACCCGCCTGAGCGACGTGTCGACCCAGCTGCAGCTGATGCGCGTGCACGTGCACGAATGGACACGCCGCTACGACCAGATGACCGCCGCCGCCGATGGTGGCGCGCAAGAGTTGTCGTCGGTGGCCTGCGCGGTGCAGCTCAACCACCTGAAGCTCGCCAGCTCCGAGCTGGTGGCCGAGATCTGCACCAAGGCACTTCGCATCGCCGGCACCACCGGCTACCGCAACGACTCGCCCTACAGCATCACCCGCCACCTGCGCGACGCGCATTCGGCGGCACTGATGATCGGCAACGAGCGCATCCACGCCGCCAACGGCGCGCTGCACATGGTGTACCGCGACGACGCGCTGTGACGAGGCCCTGACGGCCTCGCCCGGCGACTCGGGTCAGGAACCGGGTGGGGTGCTGCCCGGCTTCTTGTCTTCGGGCTTGGCGCCACCCTGCTCGGGGTGTGCGCGATCGACGTCGCCGGGCGACTCGGGCCCGGTCTGGCCGGTTTCGCCCAGGCGGTGGTCTTCATCGTCGTGTTCGAGACCACCCTGAAGACCCGGGGGGAAGTCTTGTGTCTTGCGTCCAACCATGAGCGGCTCCTTGGCGAATTGAAGAGCTTTCGCAGACCGACCTGATTTGCACCTGAACGGCGTGTGCGTGGGCCGGCGAAATTCTTCTTTGCGCATTTTGTCAGGTCACAGGGCCATGGCGAGCCTGCGGGCCCTTCGCATCTGCGTTGGCCTGCCGAAATGCCCTGAAGAATGCCGACTGCCCGCCTCTCACGCCTTGCGCTGGCCGCCCTTCTGGCAGGAACGATGAGCGCCACTTCGGCGGGATCACTGGTGTCAGAACAGGACAGGGCCGCCGCCCAAGACGCCATCGAGCAGTACGCGCGCGCCGCGTCGAACGCGCACGATGATCCTCGTGCGCTGCTCGCCATGCAAACGCGCAGACTGCAAGAACCTTCGACAAAGCCAGACGAACGCTTCTGGGCGCTGTTGCTTCAGGCGCGCGCCCTGTCGCTGCTCGAACAGCCTCGCGAACTGGAGCAGGCGTTGAATCAGGCCCAGCTCCAGCTGCAGGCTCTTTCGGCGCCCACTGCACTGCCCGGGCTCGCGCTGCGGGTGCTTCAGCTGCAGCTGGCAGCCCTTTCCGGCGACGCCGAAGCGCTGCGCGATCCAGCCCGCCAGTTGGCGAAAGACATCGACGAAGCGGGCTCGATGAAGTTGGCCTGCGATGTCGCGATCATGCGCGCCGAGATCGAATCCGAGACGGCTACCGTCGATGAGGCGTGGCGCCACGCAGAAATGGCCCTCGAATGCGCGACCTCGATCGACGACCCGGAGCTCAAGGCTTCGGCCTACCTGCAGATGGGGCGCCTGGCGCGCGGCACATCCGCCGGGCAGTCTTCAAGGCAGTCCGCTGCCACCTACTTTCGTCAAGCCAAGGAGGCCCTGGGTGCACACCCCGCTCGATACCTGCGCAGCATCATCGAGTGGGAGGCGGGCAAGACCCTCAAACGCGACGAGTTCGCGGCCAGCGAAGCCCATTTCAACGCGGCGCTCGCCCTCAGCAAGGAGATCGGCGACGAAGTCGGCGTCGCGGTCGCCTCGGTCGACCTGGCTGGCATCGCCCTGCAAAAGCGCCAGTTCTCGAATACCGTGGCGCTTGCGACACGCGCCCGCAAGACGTATGAGCGCCAGTCCATCCTGCAGCGCATTCCGTCGACCTACGCCATCACCATACCCGCGCTGGCTGCGATCAACTGGCCGGCGGCACAGCGCGACATCGAACGCGCGCGCGCGCTGCAGAGCGCCGCCATCGCGCCGCTGGAAAGAGCCCATCTGGCGAGGACGATCGCCCAGGTCTACGCGTCGAATCACCTGTTCGAGGACGCGTACCGCGAACTGACCCGAAGCAACGCGCTCGAGGCCACGGCGCGCCAGGACGAGTCCTCGAAGATGGTGATGCGCTTGCAGGCGGTTCACGAAGCCGCACAACGCGACGCCGAGAACGCGAAGCTTGCGCTTCGCAACGAGACGGCCCGGTTGGAGTTGGTGGCGGCAGGTGCGAGGCACGAGCGCCTGCTCGTGGCTCTCGGTGCGGCCGTGCTGATCCTGCTGTCCGGTGCCGCCGTCTTTGCCAGGGTGCTGCGCCAGCGGCGCAGCCTTTCGGTGTTGGCACTGCGTGACGAACTGACGGGCACGCCCAACCGCCGCGCCATCCTGGCCATGGCGGACACGCAATGGAATCACTGCAAGAGCCTGAACATGCCCTTGCTGGTCGCCATGATCGATCTCGACTATTTCAAGAAGGTCAACGACGTTCACGGCCATCCCGTGGGAGACCTCGTGCTGCAGGCTTTTGCCAAGGCGGCCACCGGTGCGCTGCGCTCGCAGGACCGGGTCGGCCGGTATGGCGGTGAAGAATGGCTCCTGGTCGCACCCAGCGCGAAGGAGGCCGATGTCCAGGCGATCTTCGATCGCATCCGCTCGCGCTACACCGAGCAAGCGATCCCGGGGTTGCCGTCACCGCACGGCTTGACCTTCTCCATGGGGGCGGCCCTGAGCCATGGCGGATCGGACGGGCTCGCCGCGATGATTGCCGAAGCGGACCGCTGCCTGTACGAGGCCAAGTCCGCAGGCAGGGACCGCGTCGTGCTGGCCTGCGCCGCGGTATAGGAGCGGCAGCCCCCCAAGAACAGCCGCCTGCGTCGAATCATGGCGGGCTGCGGCGAACCGGCCTGCGGCGCTGTTCAAACGTCACCTTGTGGCTGGCGCTTCTGCCTGCCCGCCTCGTCGTGCAGTTGGCCCAGGCTGTGTTCGAGCTCGGAATTGCGCTGGCGCAGCAGCGCGGTTTCGACCCTGCTGCGTTCCAGGTCCAGCCTCACGGCCATCGCCTGCGCACGATTGTCCGCTTGAGATTTGAGCAGCGCCTCGCGCATCTCGGCATACCGCTTGTGGCATTCGAGCGCGGCACGCCAGTGACACTGCGCTTCGTGCAGCAGGCAATTCTCCAAATGGGTGCGAGCGAGTTCGTCCTTGTCGTGGCCCTCGGCAAGAAGCTCCAAAGCCGAAGCGATGTGTGCTCCCGCTGCTCGATACTGGTGGCACAGCCGCTCGACTTTCGCCGCGCGGAGCTCCAGCGCGCCCCGTGCCGGGCGGGAGCCGATCTGCTGCGCCGAGCGCACACCGCGGCGCAGCAGCGCGCGCGCTTCGTCGTACCAACCCAGGTCGATCAAGGTGTCGCCGGCGGTCTCCACGCACTTGACGACAAGGTGGTGGTGGCCGGTGACTTCGAGGCTGCCAATGTGTTCCTGCAGATCTCCAATGCACCGTGCCAACGCCGACGTGATGCCCCCGCCGCCGCGCGCCAACTCGACCCGATAGACCAGCAGGTTTCCCATGCAGATGGCCGCGAGGTCCGGGTCGTCGAACCGATCGAGCAGCTTGATCGAATCCTCGGCGGCCTCGACCGAGCGCTGCAGTTGCCCCAATGCGTAGTAGGTCGCGCCCGCGTTGCTCCAGAAGATGCAGGTGTCGCGTGGCTGATCGACCAGGCGCGGGAGGATCTGCGTCGCGCGGTCCAGCAGCTCGAGCGCCTCACGGAATTCGCCGAGGCGCGCCAGGATCAGGGACTGCAGGGCCAGGATGCTGACCAGGCGCCCGGGGACGTCCGCGCGATCCAGCAGGTCAATCGCACGGTAGCCGGCAAGCATCGCTTCGTGCATGCGGCCAGCGTATTGGTGACTCAACGCCAGCACGTGATGACAAACGCCGAGCTGGAACAGGTCTGCGCTGGCCTCGAGCGTCTGCAGGCACGTCTGCGCAATCTCGATGGCCTCTTCGATCTGGCCGCTGCGCGCTGAGCGTTCCGCGCGCCCCAGGCGCTCGGCAAGCGTGGCGCCAGGTAGCGCGGGTGGCGCGGGTGGCGGCACCGACTCGACCGGCGGCGCCTTGCGCTGCGCCGCACGCGCGCGCCTGGCGTCGCTTGGTGCGCGTGTCGCCCCTTGCAGGACGCCGGTGATTTGAGCAAAACCGAGCTCGCCCGGTTGGGAATCGCCCCCACCCACCGGCCCTCCGCGAGTCGGCGCCAACGGTGCTGCGCGTTTCGTCTTGGGCGATGGTGGCATGTAGGAAGAAAAGAATCCAGCAGATGCCGTCGGGACGGCGTGCTGTCCATGATCAGGGAAGAACGCGAAAACACGAAAGCAAGCAGGGCACGAAGCGACGAATGTTGCCGCCTCGTGCCCTTGTCGCCCTTCTATTTCAAATGGCTACGTCAAATCGCCCCATGGGCATCTGCTCATCAGTAGTTGGTCGACAGGCTGAGGCCGGAATAGGCGGCCTTGCCGTGCACACTCAGGTAGACATAACCTGCGGTCGTGACCGGAACCGTGATGCTTTCGGCGTTGGTACCGCCGATCGATCGGTAGTCGTACTGGGTCGGGGTGGCCCAACCAGAGGTGCTGACGTACAGATCGGCATTGCCCGTTCCTGCACTGGTTCGGATGGCGAGCTGCGCATTCGGCTTGTCGACGTAGATGTAAAAGTACGCCACGTCATTGGCCGCGCCGGACAGGTCCTTGCGAACGCATCCATTCGCCATCTCGTCTGTCCGCTGCGGACAGGTATTCGACCCCCCACTGCTGACGGTGATTGTTTTCTTCACCTTCGACGTGAGACCCCCGTTGTCGGTCACCTTCAGCTGCACTGAATACTTGCCGGCGGCCGCATACGTCTTGCTGGGGTTTGGCGACGTCGACGTAGTGCCGTCGTGGAACGTCCATTTGCGTGAAGCAATGCTGCCATCCACGTCGGTGGAGCGGTCGGTGAACGTCGCGGTCAGGCCGTTGACGCCAGTATCGAAAGCGGCCGTCGGCGCCTGATTGGGTGAGGTGCCACCGTCGCAATTGACGCCCACGCTTGCCACATTCGCCAGCCAGCTGCGAAATTCAGCGTCATATCGGCTGCCAATGGTGCTCTTCAGCAACGTGCGGGCGCCGTTCCAATCGCCTGGCCTGTAGTCGCCCAGCAGCGTGGTGATGTCCGCCCGATGGCGCTCCATCATGAAGCTCACCGCCAAATAGCCCCAGTTGTAGATCCTCGTCTGGTCGTCGTTGTAGTCGGTGTCGAAAAGCTCGTTGAGGGTGTACGTCTGAAGACTCGCCTGAGCCAGGGCGTTGTCGTACCGAACCTGCCGGAAGCAGTAGGACATGTGCTCGGCGGACCCTTCTATCCACCACACCGTGGGCGTCGAGATGGCGGCATTGAAATCGCCGTACATGTTGAAGCGGCCATCCAGGTAATGGTCGTATTCATGGTTCAGGTTCCAAACCTCGAATGTCGGCCGCACCCATTCGGCCTCGTAGGCAATGAACCTCGCCTGATTTCCCGCCTTCGACGGGTCGCCTTCGAGGTACATGCCCCCGTTGTTCGTGTCGATGCCGTACAGCGGCCCCGCATACGTCTCATAGTCGGAGCTGCTATCGAATACGACGAGTTCCAGATTGGTGTTGTTGTCGTTGGCGACCGGAACCCGATTGGTCAGAAACTTGGTGTGGAAGTAGCTCTCTTCACTCAAGACACTGGTGCACACCCGCTGCATCTCGTCCGCCGTCATGCTTTGCGCACGCAGCGTCAGCGTGCTGCTGCAGATCTTCTTGAGCGGCAGCGCCGCGGCGTCGGCCTTGGTTTTCCAGCCGCAAAGGTTGTAGTAGGTGCAGTTGCCCGCGTCATAGTAGTCGGTCGAATCGCCCATGCTGACCCACACCGGCGCAGTGACACCCGTCACCGACGAGCGGTCCACGATGCTTTTCACCAGGGGGCGGACCTTGCTCTTCAGGCCGGCGTATTGAAGGAATCTGGCCAGTTCGCGGGAGGCATTGACCACCAGATAGGATTCGGTGCCGCCCAGCTTCCCCCAGTGGCGCGAACTGAAATTGCTCAGCGTGTCGGTGATTGACGGGTCTGTCTGCACCAGCGCCTGAAAATCCGCATTCTGATGCCCCCGGAACAGCACCGTGAAGGTGTTGTTGGCCGCATTCAGCATGCCCCAATAAGCGTCCCAGCTGTTGTCATAGGTGTCCAGCAGTTCCTGGACGGTCCCGAGATAGCGCGCGTTCTCGGTCGAAGAGTCGATGAGCGTCACCGCCTCCATCAAGATATTGCCGTTCGCATCGGAAACAATCCGCGACGCGGGATTGTTGAAGAACGCGTCCAGCCCCGACTCGATGGCATTCTTCAGGCCGCTTCCATAGCTCCCGACGTCGGCGGCGTTGTAGTACTGAACGTAGTAACCGGCCCGCAGATAGGTGACGATCTGCTCGGTGCTGTTCCGATTGTCGCCGGCATAGACATTGCCATCGTCGCGCAGGCCGTACGCGACATAGGTCATCTGGCTTTCGTTGAAAGCTCTTCTCGCATCGTCGCCGGTGAGGCTGTACAGGGTATTGATGCAGTCCGTGGTCGACGAGCGAATCGCGCTGACGAGCGCCCAGCCGGTATTGTTGGTGAAGGTGGAGACGTCACATGACGCGGCGCCGGTGTTGGGTTTTGATTTGTCGACGCGGCGTTTGGCGGGCGATTCGTCCGGGCGAAGCTTCAGGTGCTCGCGAGAAGATGAAAGCGGCGGCCTTTCCTTGCTCGAAAGGCTCTGGTGCCGGTGCTTGTCGAGCACCGTACTTTGGCCGTATCCGGCCGAAGGTGGCAGCGTTGTATGCGCTGGCGCCGCCGCCTGGGCAGTCAATCCTGCGCTCAACAGTAGGGTGCCCAAGGAAAATATATAGCCGCTCATTAAATGCCTCGCACAGAGGATTGAAAAGCGCAAACGCTGCGCCGGTACGCCCGGCAAGATCCGGGAATAGGTTGGTCGGGTTCTGGTATCGCGCTGGATCCACTCGGCCATGCCGGCCGATCCAACGCACGTTTCATTCGATGCCGGTGACGCGGGGCGCTGCAGACGTTGGGCGCTGATTCGTCCGCAACACGACGGCCGTTTCAAGGCTGTCTGTCGAGCCCAGAAATGACCATGGCGTCACGCCGCTGCTCTCATCAGCCCTGGAGTTTCAGGTCCACGATTTCCATGACTGACGCGAGGCGACGGGGTCAATGTATGGGTCACATGTCAAATGCATGACAGGGTTTGCAGCATTCGGGCAGTCATCTAGACGCCGCCCGTGTCGGGCGCTGCAACGGTGGCGCGGCGGGGCTACCGGGGCGGGAGCGGAGGCAGCGGCAACAGCCAGCCGCGCAGCGCAGGCACCGGCTGCGCAGGCTGGGGCGGCGGCGGCGCCGCGGGCGGTGTGGAACGGCCCCTAACGCGCAGGCTGCGCGTGCGCGACGGACATGGGCGACGCCGGGGCGCCCGGCCCCGCGTCGGTCGCCAGCTCGATCCCGGTCGACGCCACACTGACCCAGGTGCCGGCCGCGTGGTCCACCAGGCGCTCGATGTCGTCGAGCGAGCCGATCACCGCCGGCTGGGCGGTCGCGCGGGCAAATTCGCAGGCGGCCTCGACCTTCGGCCCGATCGAGCCTGCGGCAAAGGCGAGCGCCTGCAATGCGTCGGGCGCGGCGCTGCGGATCTCGCGCTGCGACGGCGTTTCCCAGTCCAGGCAGACCGCCGGCACGTCGGTGGCGATCAGCAGCAGGTCGGCCCCCAGCTGGCGCGCCAGCAGGCCGGCGGCCAGGTCCTTGTCGATCACCGCTTCGACGCCCTGCTTCTCGTGGCCGTGGCCGGTGGCCGCCACGGGGATGCCGCCACCGCCGGCGCAAACGACCACCGTGCCGTGTTCCAGCAGCGCCCGCACCGAGCGCAGCCCGATGATCTGGCGCGGCTTCGGTGATGGCACCGCGCGGCGCAGGCCGGCGCCGTCGGGCACCATGTGCCAGCCCCGCTCGGCGGCCAGCACGGCGCCTTGGGCAGCGTCGTAGACCGGCCCGATCGGCTTGCTGGGCCGGCTGAAGGCCGGGTCTGACAGATCGACCTCGACGCGGGTCAGCAACGTGGCCACGCTGCGCCCGGGCGACAGGCAGTTGGCGATCTCCTGCTCCAGCAGGTAGCCGATCATCCCTTCGGTCTGAGCGCCCAACACGTCGAGCGGGTACGGCCGCACATCGTGGAAGGCTTCGTTCTGCAACGCCAGCAGGCCCACCTGCGGCCCGTTGCCGTGCGCCACCACGAGCCGGTAGCGGTGGGCCAGCCGGGCGATCTGCCGCGCCGCATGGCGGATGTTGGCCAGCTGCGCCGCGGCCTCCAGCGGCTCGCCGCGGCGCAGCAAGGCGTTGCCGCCCAGCGCAACGACGAGCAGCGGCGCGTCACCGTCGATCGAGGTCGTGGTGCTCACAGCTTCAGGTCACCGGTCGACAGCATGTAGGCCGCCACGCCCGCGGCCGCCACCAGCACCGCCGCCACGCCCCACTCGGCCGCGTTGAACAGGCGCTGCTTCTGCTCGCGCCGAGCCCAGGCAAAGACGGCCAGGCCGGGTGCGTACAGCAAGGCGCTGAGCAGCAGGTATTTCGGCCCGGCGGCATAGAGCAGCCAGACGCAGTAGACGCTGGCGAACGCGGCGATCAGCAGGTCGCGCGTGCGGCCCCGCGTCTCGCCGTTGTAGCCGGTGCCTTGCCAGGCCGAGCGCAGCGCGTGCAGGCCGGTGAACAGGTAGGGCACGAGGATCATCGACGTGGCCAGCAGGATCAGCGCCAGGTAGGTCGCGTTGGCCCACAGCGTCATCAGCAAGAAGACCTGCGTCAGGCCGTTGGTGACCCATAGCGCGGCCGATGGCGAGGCGCTGGCGTTCTCGCGCGCCAAGGCCTGCGGCATCAGGTGTTCACGCGCCGGCGTGAACAGCGTTTCGGCGGCCAGCAGGATCCACGCCAGCAGCGCGCCCCCCACCGACACCAGCAGCCCGATGCTGACCAGCTTGGCACCCCACGGGCCGGCGGCCTTTTCGAGCACACCCGCCATCGACGGGTTCTTCAGCCCGGCCAGGTCGGCCTGCCCCATGACCCCGAGGGACAGCAGCGACACCGCCATCAGCAGCGCCAGCACGACACCAAAGCCGATCAGCGTGGCCCGCCCGACATCGGCTCGGTTGGCCGCCCGCGCCGAGTAGACGCTGGCGCCTTCGATGCCGATGAACACCCACACCGTGACCAGCATCGTGCTCTTGACCTGGTCGAACACCGAGCCGAGCGCGGGTGCGCCCCACATGCCGGCGGTGAAGGTGTCGACCTGGAACGCGGCCACCGCCAGCGCGACGAACATCACCAGCGGCACCAGCTTGGCCAGCGTGGTCAGCATGTTGGCGAAGGCGGCGCTGCGCACGCCCGCCAAGGTCAGGCCGTGCAGGGCCCACAGCAGCGCCGAGGCGCAGGTGATGGCGAGCACGTTGTTGCCCTCGCCGAACTGCGGGAAGAAGGTGGCCAGCGCCGAGAAGAAGATCACCAGGTAGCCGGCGTTGCCGATCCACGCGCTGATCCAATACCCCCAGGCCGAGCTGAAGCCGACCAGGTCGCCGCCGCTGGCGCGGGCGTAGGCGTAGACGCCGTTGTCCAGCGCCGGCTGCCGCGTGGCGAGTGTCTGGTAGACGAAGGCCAGCGCCAGCATGCCCGCGCCGGTGATCAGCCAGCCGAGCAAGATCGCGCCGGCACCGGCGCCCGCGGCCATGTTCTGCGGCAGGCTGAAGATGCCGCTGCCGATCATCGAGCCGATCACCAGCGCCGACAACGCGGCCAGGCGCAGGGGCCGTTTTTCCGCGGCTGCGGCGGGCGCCTTCGCGCCACCGCCCGCCCCTTGGTCGACGGGAACGCCCCGCCACGACGGATTCACGATACTCATCTCTTGTCTCCTCGGGTGGCCGCGGTGCGGCTCGTGGGGCGCAAGGTAGCGCTCGCGCCGGCCACCGGCCTTGCGCCAGCGCAAGTGCGCCGGCAGGTGGCGGCCCGGGTCGGCTTTGCGCTGCGTCAACTCCCGCCCCTTGCGCCGCGGCATGCTCTGGGCCATCGGCGTCCATACCTGGAGAGCACCATGCCCCGACGAGACGAGCACCACGATGCGGCCCGTGCCGCGCACATCCTGTGGTTCTCTGAACTCGGCGTGGGCGATGTGGCCTTGGTGGGCGGCAAGAACGCCTCGCTCGGCGAGATGTACCGCGAGCTCGCGGCCCAGGGCGTGCGCGTGCCCAACGGCTTTGCCGTCACCGCCGCCGCCTTTCGCCACGTGCTCGACGCGGCCGACGCCTGGCCGCGCCTGCACCGGGCGCTGGACGGGCTCGACACCCGCGACGTGGACGACCTGGCGCGGCGTGCCCAGCAGGCGCGCGAGATCGTCTACGGTGCGCCGCTGCCGCCCGGCCTGGTGGCCGAGATCACCGCCGCCTACGCGCAACTGCAGGCCGAATACGGCCAGCACGTGGCGGTGGCCGTGCGCAGCTCGGCCACGGCCGAAGACCTGCCCACCGCCAGCTTTGCCGGCCAGCACGAAACCTACCTGAACATCGCCGGCGAAGCCAAGCTGCTCGACAGCATCCGCCGCTGCTTCGCCAGCCTGTTCATGGACCGCGCGATCAGCTACCGGGTCGACAACGGCTTCGACCACTTCAAGGTGCTGCAGTCGGTGGGCGTGATGAAGATGGTGCGCTCGGACCGCGCCGCCAGCGGCGTGACCTTCACGCTCGACACCGAGACCGGCTTTCGCGACGTGGTGTTCACCACCGGCGCCTACGGCCTGGGCGAAAACGTGGTGCAGGGCACCGTCGACCCCGACGAGTTCTACGTCTTCAAGCCGACGCTGCGCCAAGGCCACCGCCAGGTGCTGCGGCGCAAGCTGGGCGGCAAGAAGATCCGCATGGTGTATGCCGCCGGCGCCGGGCGCGAAGCCACCCGCAACGTGCCCACACCGAAGGAAGACCGGGCGCGCTTTTGCATCACCGACGACGAGGTGCTGGCGCTGGCCGATGCGGCGCTGAAGATCGAGGCGCACTACAGCCGCAAGGCCGGCCGGCCGACACCGATGGACATCGAATGGGCCAAGGACGGCGTCGACGGCCAGCTCTACATCGTGCAGGCGCGGCCCGAGACCGTGGCCTCGCAACGGCCGGTGGGCCAGGTCGACGAATACCGCCTGACGGCCCAGGGTGAGCTGCGCGCCAGCGGGCGCGCCGTGGGCGGCAAGATCGCCACCGGCAAGGCGCGCGTGATCACCGATGTGGCGCAGCTGCATCTCTTTCAGCCCGGCGAGGTGCTGGTGGCCGACACCACGATGCCCGACTGGGGCACGGTGATGAAGACCGCCGCCGCGGTGGTCACCAACCGCGGTGGGCGCACCTGCCACGCCGCGATCGTGGCGCGCGAGCTGGGCATCCCGGCGGTCGTCGGCTGCGATGACGCGACCACCCGGCTGCGCACCGGCGACGAGGTCACCGTGTCGTGCGCCGAAGGTGCGGTGGGCCATGTCTACGCCGGCGCCCTGCCCTTCACCACCACCCGCACCGACCTGACCCAGCTGCCGCGCCCGCAGACGCACCTGATGGTCAACCTGGGCAACCCCGACACCGCTTTCCAGACCGCGATGCTGCCCACCGATGGCGTGGGCCTGGCGCGCATGGAGTTCATCGTCGCCGAGCACATCAAGGTTCACCCGATGGCGCTGGTGCACCCCGAGAAGATCGACGATGCGGCCGTGCGCGAGCAGATCGGCCGCCTGACCCAGGGCTGCGACCGACCGGCAGAGTTCTTCGTGCGCCAGCTGGCCGAAGGCGTGGGCACCATCGCGGCGGCGTTCTACCCGCAGCCGGTGATCGTGCGCATGTCCGACTTCAAGACCAACGAGTACGCCAGCCTGCTGGGCGGCCGTTGGTTCGAGCCGAAAGAAGAGAACCCGATGATCGGCTTTCGCGGAGCCTCGCGCTACACCCACCCGGCCTACGCCGAGGGCTTTGCGCTCGAGTGCGCGGCGATGAAGCGGGTGCGCGACGAGATGGGGCTGACCAACGTCAAGCTGATGATCCCGTTCTGCCGCCGGGTGCCCGAGGCCGAGCGCGTGCTGCAGGCCATGGCCGCCCAGGGGCTGGGGCGCGGCGTCAACGGCCTGGAGGTCTACGTGATGTGCGAGATCCCGAACAACGTGGTCCAGATCGACGCATTCGCCCGGCTGTTCGACGGCTTCTCGATCGGCTCCAACGACCTGACCCAGCTGGTGCTCGGCGTTGACCGCGACTCGGGCATCGTCGCTTTCGATTTCGACGAGCGCGATGATGGCGTCAAGGCGATGATCCGGCAGGCGATCGAGGGCGCACGGCGCAACGGCCGCCACGCCGGCATCTGCGGCCAGGCGCCGTCGGACCACCCCGAGATGGCCGAGTTCCTGGTGGAGCTGGGCATCGACTCGATCAGCGTGACGCCGGACACGCTGCTGAAGATCACGCGCGAGGTGCTGGCCGTCGAGCGGCGGCTGGGTCGGCCACCGCGCGCCCACCCTGTGAGGCAGGAGCCGTCATGAGCAGACTGATTTCGTCCCTGATGCAACCCCGGGTCTGGTCCATCGACATGGACGACACGATCTCCGAGGTCGAACGCCAGTTCGCCGAACAAGGGCTGACCTGGGCCCCGGTGCTCGAATCGAAACGCACGATCGTCGGCGTGATCAGCGCGGCCGACCTGCTGCAGTTTCACGCCCAAGAGCGCGACCCGGCGCGGGTGGCAGCCTGGCAGCTGTGCAGCTACAAGCCGATCAGCGTCGACGAACACACGCCGCTTGCCGAGGTGGCCCGGCAGATGACAGAGCAAGGCATTCACCACGTGGTGGTGACCCGTGGCGAATGCATTGCCGGTGTCGTGTCGTCGATGGACTTCGTGCGCACCTTCGTCGACGCGGGTTGACCGCGGATGGACCACCGATTGCCCCGGGGCACGCATGGAATTCAAGAACTACTACGCCACGCTCGGCGTCGAGAAGACCGCCACGCCGGACGAGATCAAGCGCGCCTACCGCAAGCTGGCGCGCAAGTACCACCCCGATGTCAGCAAGGAGCCTGACGCCGAGGCGCGCTTCAAGGAGGTCTCCGAAGCCTACGAGGCGCTGGGCGACCCCGAGCGGCGGGCCGCCTACGACGAGGTGGGCCAGCGCTACCAGCGCGGGCAGGAGTTTCGCCCACCGCCCGGCTGGGACAGCGGCTACGAGTTCAGCGGCGGTGGCGGGCCGGGCGACGGCATGGACTTCAGCGACTTCTTCGAGTCGCTGTTCGGCCGCCATGCCCAAGGCGGGCGCGCGCATGGCGCGCCGCACGCGACCGGCACCGACCACCACGCGAAGATCACGATCGATCTGGCAGACGCCTACCGCGGCGCGCGGCGCTCGGTGTCGCTGCAGGTGCCGGTGACCGATGCGCAAGGCCGTGTCGCCTGGCAAGAGCGCCAGCTCGACGTGAACATCCCCCAGGGTGTGCGCGAAGGCCAGCACCTGCGGTTGGCCGGCCAGGGCGCGGCGGGGCACGGCGGCGGGCCGGCCGGCGACCTGTACCTGGAGATCGCCTTCCGCCCGCACCCGCACTTTCGGGTCGACGGGCGTGATGTCTACCTGAACCTGCCGATCGCACCGTGGGAGGCCGCGCTGGGCGCCACCGTGACGGCGCCCACGCCCGATGGCAGCGTGCAGCTGACGGTGCCGCCCGGGTCGTCGTCGGGCCGCAAGCTGCGGCTCAAGGGCAAGGGGCTGCCCGGCAACCCCGCGGGCGATCTGTACGCCGTGCTCGGCATCACCGTGCCGGCGGCCGATTCGCCCGAAGCCAAGGAAGCCTACGCCGCACTGGCCCGCAGCTTCGCCCACTTCAACCCGCGCAGCACGCTGGAGGCTTGACGCGATGGCCCACGTACAACTGGTGATCGACGCCGTGGTGGTCGACGAGACGGTGCAGTTCAGCCTGGCCGAGCTGTGCCATGCCTGCCAGGCCGACAGCGCCAGCCTGGTGGCGCTGGTCGACGAAGGTGTGCTGCAGCCCGCCGGCCAACGGCCCGACGAGTGGCGCTTCAGCGGGGCGGCGCTGCAGCGCGCACGCGCCGCCCTGCGCCTGTCTCGCGACCTGGACCTGTCGGCCAGCGGCACCGCGCTGGTGCTCGACCTGCTGGACGAGATCGCCGCGCTGCGCGCGAAACTCCACCGTGCCGGCATGGCCTGAGAGGTTGAGAGTCTTTCACCCCTGCCCGCCCCCACTTCGACAACCAAGGACGACATGAACGACACCATCCAACTCGACCTGGTGCAGCAAGAGAACTACCGCTTCGAAGCCCGTTTCGACAACCCGGCGTTGCCGGCGCTGACCACCGACGAGCCGCCCCCGCTGGGCGCCGACGCCGGCCCCAACCCGACCCGCCTGCTGACCACCGCGGTGGCCAATTGCCTGTCGGCCAGCCTGCTGTTCGCGATGCGCAAGTTCAAGAACGAGCCCGGGCCGCTGCACACCCACGCGACGACCTCGCTGGTGCGCAATGAACAGGGTCGCCTGCGCGTGGGCGGCATCGCGGTCACGGTGCAGCTCGGCGTGCCCTGGGCCACGCTGAAGCAGCCCGCGCGCGTGCTGTCGCAGTTCGAAGAATTCTGCGTCGTGACCCAAAGCGTTCGCGCGGCGATCCCGGTCGAGGTGCGCGTGGTCGACAGCACCGGCGCGGTGTTGCCCGCCGGCGAACCCGAGCCGACGACTGTCGGCTGACAGGCCCGGCACCTTGGCCGGCGTTTGACCCGAATCAACGACGGCCGGGCCCGGCGCGCCCAGGATCGAGACTCCAGAAGAAGGAGTCTGCATGAAGGCAACGCTGAACAAGTCCCTCGCGGGCCGCGCGTCCCTGGTTTGGGCGCTCTGCTGCGTTGCAAATCCTCGCCATAGCACCAGCTATGGCTGTGGTTTGCGCCTTGCAGCCCATCCCAAACCAGGGCGCGCAGCCTCGCGGGGACTTGTTCAGCGTCGCCTGACGCTTTTTGCAAGCGTGGCGTTGCTGGCGCTGGCCGGGCCGGCCTGGGCCACCGACTTTCAACTGGCCCCGGTCAAGCTCCCGGGCGGGGTCACGATCTTCGGCACCCTGTCGACCGACGGCACAGTCGGGCCGCTGGCGCCCGGTCACATCACGGGCTGGCGCGTCACCGTTCGCACCACCACCCGCTACGGCTACAGCCCGGGCCAGCCGGGCGGCCCGGCGCTGATGGGCGTGTCCGTCACCCCCGATGGCCAGCGCCTTCGCGTCAAGACATCACCCGATGGCGTGCGCGACGGCGGCCTGCTGGCCTTCGGCTCGTTCGGGCCGGGGCCTGAGCATGGTGTGCAGGTGGCCAACTTCACCGGCCCCTATGCGGCCGGCGGCACGGCGTTCTACCTGTCCGGGCCGGCGTTCGAGTGGTACGACTACGCCGCACCCAACCACAGCCAGTGGACCGTGGCGAAGGCCACCGCCGGAAGCTCGGTCTACCGGCTGGTGCCCGTGGTCTTCCCGAGCGGGGCGACGATGGCGGGCCAGATCACCACCGACGGCAGCACCGGCCCGCTGGGCGCTTCGCAGCTGCTGGACTGGCAGATCACGGTGCGTGCGGTCGACGATCGCGTCTACTTCAAGACGGCCGACAGCGCGAACAGCGTGGTGCTGCCCGCCACGGCCGGGCTCAGCACGGACGGCCAGACGCTGTATGTGGACAGCGCGAACGGCTACCTCGGCGTGGGCATCCCGGCCGTGCCGCCACGGCGCCCGGAAGGTGCCGTGCTGGCGGACTTTGGCGACCTGGCGCCGCGCAAGGGCCAGGCCGGCTACTTCAACGCCTTCGCCGTTCAGTACGTGCCGCTGCGCTTCAGTGGCACGGCCTACCCGGTGGCGCGGGTGGCGCCTGCGTCTGCGATGCTGGCGCCTGAACAGGCACCGGCACTCGAGTAGCTCGTCACAAGGCGACAGGCCGCGGCTCGATCAGGCTCGCCAGCTCGACCCGGCCCTTGCCACCGCGCTTGGCCCGCAGCATCGCCTGGTCGGCCTTGGCCAGCAGCACCGAGGGCTCGACACCGTCCAGCGGCGCCAGCGCCACGCCAACGCTCGTTCCCACGCGCGCCAACGCGCCGCCGGGCAATGCGACAGGGGCTTGCAGCGTGTCGATCAGGCGCGGCACGATCTCCTGCCACTCGGTGGGCTCGGCGAGCATCGTCAGCAGCACCACGAACTCGTCGCCGCCCACGCGCCCGGCCGTGTCGTTGGCCCGCAGGCACGATTGCAGGCGCCGCCCGATCTCGACCAGCAGCGCGTCGCCAGCCTCGTGGCCGTGGTGGTCGTTGACCTGCTTGAACCCGTCCAGGTCGAGGTAGCAGACCGCCACGAAGGTGCCCGAGCGCTGGCACGACAGGATCGATTGCCGCATCCGGTCGGCCAGCAGCAGCCGGTTGGGCAGCCCGGTGAGCGCATCGTGGAACGCGATGTGCTCCATCTGGGCCTGCAGGTCTTTCATCGCGGTGATGTCCACCATCATCCACAGCGACAGGCCATCGCCGAGGCTGACGCCGCTCAGGTCGATCCACAGCAGGTGGCCGTCCTTGTGGCGCAGCTCCAGCTGGGTGCGAAAGTGCACCCCGGCGCCCAGCACCGGGTAGGCCTGCGCGCCCAGGGTCTCGTAGGTCAGGTCATCGGGGTACAGCAGCCGCGCGGACTGGTCGTCCAGCTCGCCCGGGGCGTAGCCGAACAGCCGGTCCAGCGCGCGGTTCTTCCAGACCATCACGCGGTCGCGCAGCTTGACCATCGCGACGATGTCGTTGTCGAGCATGGCCGTCTGCTCGCGCATCACCCGCGCGGTTTCGACCCAGGCCTCGTGCTGCGCGGTCACATCCTGGGTGACGCTGCGGCTGCTCACGTACTGCCCCGACGCATCGACGATGGCCGTCACGCTGGCCCGCAGGTACCGCACCGGCCCATGCCGCGGCACCAGCTTCAGCTCCAGGCCGTCGAGATGACCCTCTTTCTTCACCTGGGGGAAGTTGGCGGCGAAGATGGCGCGGCCCTCGTCGTCCAGATAGTCGACCAGCCGGGCATGCCCGATCACCTCGTCGGCGCTGCAACCCAGCCACTGCAGCATCGTCGCGTTGACGTGGACGAACACGCCGTCGGCGTCGAGCGAGTGGTAGCCGCAAGGCGCGTGGTCGTAGAGATCGCGGATGCGCGCCGCCGACTCCTCCAGCGAGGCCTGCAGCCGCTTCTTCTCGGTGATGTCGCGCGCCGACGCGAAGACGAAGCGTTCGCCCTCGATGTTGGTCACGCTGAGCTGCAGGTCGATGTCCAGGATGCGGCCGTCGCCCGCGCGGTGCTGCACCTCCATCCGCTGCCGGTCCCCGACATGAACCTGGGCCAGCCAGTCGGCCACGCGGCGCTCGTCGTTGTGCACGTCCCAGCTGCTGATGTGCTGGCCCATCAGCTTGTCGGGCGAGGTGCCCAGCATCTGCGCGAACGAATCGCTCATCGCGATGATGCGCCCGTCGTCGTCGATGATGTGGATGCCGTCGGCGGTGGTCCGCATCATGGCCTCCATCAGCCGGGTCTGCCGGGCCAGGGCCTGGATGCTGCGCCACTCCGAGCTCCAGGCAACATAGGCGACCAGCGTGGTGGCCAGGATCAGCAACCAGGCCGCCGCGGCCAGCGCAGAGATCTGGCGCAGCTCGGTGCGCCACGGCGCAAAGAAGCGCTCGTTGGCCACGCCCGCCAGCACCAGCAGCGGCCAGCCTTCGACGCGGCGGTAGGCCGTGGTCCGCTCGATGCCATCGAGCGCCACGCGCGAGACCAGCACGCCGCGCAAAGGGTTCGCCGTGACCGCGCCGCGCAGCTCGGCCGACATGGTGGTCGACCCGATGGCCACTTCGCCGGCGGTGCCCGGGGCCAGCCGGGCCAGCAGCTTCAGGTCCGCGGTGCGCAGCGCCATCGAGTCATGGGTGTTCAGTTGGTAGCGGGCAAACAGCTGCTGGAAATGATCCAGTGGCATCGCCGCATACAGCATGCCGTCGAAGCGCCCCTGCACGACCAGCGGGCGAGCCAGCGTCATGATCCAGTGGCCCGTCACGCGCGACCGCAGCGGGCCGGCCAGCGCCACGCCGGCATCGGGGTGCTCGCGGGCGTAGACGAAGTGAGGCTGGTCCGAGATGTCGGCGATCACCGAATCGCGCAGGTCATTGCCCCAGCGCACGATGCCCGACGCATCGGCGAGCCGCAGCCCTTCGGCACCGGTCAGCAGGCGGCCGTGGCTGACCAGCGCGTGGTGGATGGCCTCGTCGCCCAGCTCGCCCCGCACGCGCAGCAGGTCGAGGTCGCTCAGCGTGGCCCGCATCAGCACGTCGACCGCAGACAGCTCAGCCGCCAGGTTGTTCTGCGCGATGGCGGCCAGCCCCTCGGCGGTGTCACGGGCCTGCGCCTCGTAGGCGCGCCGGCTGGCGCCGGTGACCATCACGACGGCCACCACCAGCAGGCCGGCCACCACCAGGTTGGCCAGCGTCAAGGTCGCCAGCAAGCGGGTGCGCTTGGCGGCTGCATCGACCTTGACCCGGGCCATCGGAGCTATCGGTGCGCCGACGAGCAGGTGCTGATGCCGAACAGGCGGTAGGCCGGGCAGAAGCGGAACAGGCCCGTGGCCAGCCCGACCACGCCGATGTAGCCCCAAGGCCCGATGATGCCGGCCAGCGCCAGACCGACCAGCGCGGCCCCGGCCGCAATGCGGATCACCCGATCGGCCGAGCCGACATTGGATGGCATGTCCATGGCGGGCTCCCGATCAGTGCGGCAGGCCGGCGCAAGCGTCGCGGCGCGGCTTGGCGGGCAGGGTCACGCCCTTTTCCTTCGCCCGGTCGGCCATCTGCCGGTGGTGCTCGTCCATGTAGGTCTTGCACTCGTCGGCGTTGCCCATGCCGCGCATCTTCTCTTGGTGGTCTTTGCGCTCTTGCGGCGTCATCATCGACCAGCCGGGGGTGTAGTCGGTGCCCCAGCGGCCGCCACGGTGCATGGGCCCTGGCGCGCCGGCGCGGGGGGCGCTGGCGCTGGACGCCGCGGGGGCCGGCGCCGTCTGCGCGAACAAGGGACCGGCGGCCAACAGCATGGCGGCCAGCGCTGCGATCGACACGGGGGTTCTCATGGCGGTTCCTTTCAATGAAGATGCCTGAAGCGTCGACGATAGGCCTGCGGCCGGCACGCTCGATTGATGCCGGTCAATCCGTCGGCGGCGTGGTGCCGCCGCGGCTCACTGCTCCAGCCGCTCGATCCCGAGCAGCTTCAAGATGTGCTTCTCGTACACCGGCTCCGAGCTGCCGCTCTTCATCTTGAACAAGAAGTACTTCTCGTACGCCACCTTGGCCAGGTGCACCCACTTACCCTTGCGGAACCAGTTGACATTGCGTGGCGGGATCTGCGGCAGCGCGACGAAGGCCGCGCCGGTGTCGCCCATGTCGGCCAGGCAGATGGCGTTCCAGCTGCCCTTGTGGCTGGCCTTGCCGCCCTCCAGCTCGGCCGCGATGTTGCGCACGATCGCGGTCACCATCGTCTCGATCATGTAGCCGGTCTTCGGCGCCCCGGTGGCCACGGGCGTGGCCTCGACCGGCGGAATGGCGATGCACACGCCGGCCGCGAAGATGTTGGGGTACTTCTTGCTGCGCTGGTGCTCGTCCACCTGCACGAAGCCGCGCGGGTTGCACAGGCCCTCCACCGCGGCCACTGCGTCCACGCCCCGGAAGGCCGGCAGCATCATGCTGTACTTGAACGGCAGCTCGTGCTCCTTGACCACGGCACCCTGGTCGTTCACCTCGGTGACGAACATCTTGCCGGCCTCGACCCGCGTCACCTTGGCGTTGGTGATCCACTTGATGTCGTTGTTGCGGAACTCGCTCTCGAGCATCGACTTCGAATCGCCCACACCGCCCAGGCCCAGGTGGCCGATGTAGGGCTCGCTGGTGACGAAGGTGATCGGCACCTTGTGGCGCAGCTTGCGGCGCTGCAGGTCTTTGTTGAAGATGAAGGCGAACTCGTAGGCCGGGCCGAAGCACGACGCGCCCGGCATCGCGCCGATCACCGCAGGCCCCGGCTCTTGCACGAAGGCCTGGTAGGCCGCGAGCGCGGTCTGCGCATGGTCGACCGAGCAGATCGACTGCGTGTGCTGCTGCGGGCCCGCGCCCGGCACCTCGTCGAAGGCCAGCTTGGGCCCGGTGGTGATGACCAGGTAGTCGTAGGCGAGCCGGGCGCCGTCTTCCAGCACCAGCGCGTTGCCGGCGGCGTCGATCGTGTCGACCCGCTTGGCGACGAACTCGATGCCCTTCTTTTCGAGGTAGGGCCGGATCGGGAACGTGATCGCCTCGCGCTCGCGCCAGCCCACGGCCAGCCAGGGGTTCGAGGGCACGAACTGGAAATAGTCCTGCGCGTTGACGACGGTCACTTGGTGTGAACGGCTCAGCGCCGCTCGCAACTCGTAGGCGGCGGGCATGCCGCCGATGCCGGCGCCCATGACGACGATATGAGCCATGGTGGTGTCTCCTCGGTGGGGTGTGGCGTGGGTGCGGGTGGGTCAGCAGCCGCTGCGCACGCCCAGGCGCCGCAGGATGATCTCGAGCGGGCACCAGCGGGTCAGCGCGCTTTGCAGCAGGTTGGCGCCGACGAAGGCGGTGAGCGCCAGCCACCAGCCACTGACGAACAGCGGGCTGGACGGGACGCCCAGCGCCAGCGAGACGAGGATGAATGTGCCTGCGAACAGGCGGACGATTTGCCAGCTGGTCATGCTGATGCTCCTTCAGGGGGTGGGGTGACGGGGGTTTGGGCCTCGGCGCGGCGATAGGCGACGAAATACAGCAGCGGGATCACGACCAGCGTCAGCACGGTGCTGACCAGGATGCCGAAGATCAGCGAGATCGCCAGGCCGTTGAAGATCGGGTCGTCGAGGATGAAGAAGGCGCCCAGCATCGCGGCCAGGCCGGTCAGCACGATCGGCTGGGCCCGCGTGGCCGCCGAGTGCATGACGGCCGTCTTCAGCGGCACGCCCTGCGACTGCTGCAGCTTGATGAAGTCGACCAGCAGGATCGAGTTGCGCACGATGATGCCGGCCAGCGCGATCATGCCGATCATGCTGGTGGCGGTGAACTGCGCGCCCAGCAAGGCGTGGCCCGGCATCACGCCGACGATCGTCAGCGGGATCGGCGCCATGATGATCAGCGGCGTGAGGTACGAGCCGAACTGCGCCACCACCAGCAGGTAGATCAGCACCAGGCCCACCGCATAGGCCGCGCCCATGTCGCGGAAGGTGTCGTAGGTGATCTGCCACTCGCCGTCCCACTTGATCGCGTAGCTGCGGTAGGGGTCGTCGGGCTGGTGGATGAAGTATTCGTCCAGCGTGCCACCGCCCGGGGTCACCAGCGCGGCCAGCGCGCGGCGCATGCTGAACATGCCGTACAGCGGGCTGTCAAGCGTGCCGGCCATGTCGGCCACCACGTAGTGCACCGGCAGCAGGTCCTTGTGGTGGATCGGCTGTTCGCGCTGGGTGTCGCTCAGCGTCACCAGCTCGCGGATCGGCACCAGCTGGCCCGCCGCGCCGCGCACGCCCAGCTGCAGCAGCGCGTCGAGCTCGCCCTGCTGCTCGGCGGGTAATTGCAGCACCACCGGCGCCGGGTACTTGCTCGCGTCGTGCAGATAGCTCACCGCCTCGCCGGCCTGACCGGCACGCAGGGTGCTGACGATCGCGCTCTGCGGCACGCCCAGCATCGCGGCCTTGCGGCGGTCCACCAGCAGCAGCTTCTTCGGCGCGGCCGTGATGCCGCTGTCGTCCACGTCGACGATGCCGGCGGTCTTCTCGAACACGCCGCGCACCGCCCGCGCCACCTGCAGCCGCCCTTCGGCCTCGGGGCCGTAGACCTCGGCGACGATCGGGGCCAGCACCGGCGGGCCCGGCGGCACCTCGACCACCTTCACGTTGGCGCCGAAGCGTTGGCCGATTTTCTGCAGCTCGGGCCGCAGCCGCATCGCGATCGCGTGGCTCTGCTCGTGGCGGGCGTGCTTGTCGACCAGGTTGACCTGCAGGTCGCCGACCTCGCCGCCGGCGCGCAGGCCGTATTGCCGCACCAGGCCGTTGAAGTTGATCGGCGCCGCCGTGCCGGCGTAGGCCTGGTAGTTCGTCACCTCGGGCTGGCGGCCCAGGTAGACGCCCAGCTCGTGCAGCACCGCCGCGGTCTTTTCCACCGGCGTGCCGGCCGGCATGTCGACGATGACCTGGAACTCCGACTTGTTGTCGAACGGCAGCATCTTCAGCACCACCAGGCCGACGGCCGGCAAGGCCAGCGACAGCACGATCAGCGCGACGACACCGCCGCCGAGCAGCGCGCGGTTGCGCCGCCCCCGCACCTCGTCGAGCAGCGGGCCGAACAGCCGCTCGAACAGCGGGCCGAGGCGGGCCGACAGGCCGTGCGGCGCCGCATGGCCCCCGCCGGCCGGCACGTGGCGCATCCACAGGCGGGCCAGCCACGGCGTGACGACGAACGCGATGGCCAGCGACAGCAGCATGCCCATGCTCGCGTTGATCGGGATCGGGCTCATGTACGGCCCCATCAGGCCGGAGACGAAAGCCATCGGCAGCAGCGCGGCAATCACCGTCAGCGTCGCCAGGATCGTCGGGCCGCCCACTTCGTCGACCGCACCGGGGATCAGCTCGGCCAGCGGCCGGCCCGGGTGCAGCGCCTGGTGGCGGTGGATGTTCTCGACGACGACGATCGCATCGTCGACCAGGATGCCGATCGAGAAGATCAGCGCGAACAGCGACACGCGGTTCAGCGTGAAGCCCCAGGCCCAGGAGGCGAACAAGGTCACCGTCAGCGTCAGGATCACCGCCGTGCCGACGATCGCCGCCTCGCGCCGGCCCAGCGCCAAGAACACCAGCGCCACCACCGAGGCGGTCGCGAACAGCAGCTTCTGGATCAGCTTCTGCGCCTTGTCGTTGGCGGTCGCGCCATAGTTGCGGGTCTCGGCCACCTCCACGCCTTGCGGGATGACGGTGTTGCGCAGCCCGTCGACCCGGCGCATCACGGCATTGGCGACGTCGATCGCGTTTTCGCCGGGCTTCTTGGTCACGGCGATGGTGACGGCCGGGTACTCGGCGCCGCCGGTGCCGTGCCACACATAGCGCTGCGGCCGCGCCGGGCCATCGCGCACCAGGGCCACGTCTTGCAGAAACACCGGCTTGCCGGCGTGCACGCCGACCACCAGCTCGCCCACCTCGCGCGCACTGGCCAGCCAGGGGCCGGCGTCCAGCGCGATGGCCTGGTTGCCGCTCAGCAGTTCACCCACCGGCAGGCCGAGATTGGCCGACTGCAGGGCACGGCGCAGGTCGTCCACCGTGGCGCCCACGCTGGCCATGCGGGCGGGGTCGAGCGCCACCGTCACCACCCGGCCCGGGCCGCCGGTGGTGACCACCTCGCGTGTGCCGGGCACCCGCTTCAGGTCGGCCTCCACGCTGTGGGCCACGCGCTCCAGGTCGAAGGCATTGCCGGCTTCTTGCTTGGCCCACAGGGTCAGCGTGACGATCGGCACGTCGTCGATGCCACGCGGCTTGATCAGCGGCTGGCCGACGCCCAGGCCGGCCGGCAGCCAGTCGGCGTTGGCCTGCACCGTGTCGTGCAGGCGCACCAGCGCCTCGGTGCGCGGCACGCCGACCTTGAACTGCACGGTGACGATCGCGATGCCCGGCCGCGAGACCGACATCACATGCTCCACACCGGCGATCTGCGACAGCACCTGCTCGGCCGGCGTGGCCACCGTCTGCTCGACCTCGCGCACCGAGGCCCCGGCGAACGGGATCAGCACGTTGGCCATCGTCACGTTGATCTGCGGCTCTTCTTCGCGCGGCGTGACGACGACGGCGAACGCCCCCAGCAGCAGCGCCACCAGCGCCAGCAGCGGCGTGATCTGGGCCGACTGGAAGAACGCCGCGATGCGGCCCGAGATGCCGATGAGCGGTTTCACGTCGGTCTTCACGGCGTGGCCCCCAGGCTGGCGCGCGCGGCCGCCTGCGGGTCGAGCGCAACGCGCTCACCGGCCGACACACCCGCCAGCACCTCGACCTGCTCGCCCACGGTGGCACCGCGCCGCACCTGGCGCAGCGACACGCGCCCGTCGGCCCCGACGACGTACACCGCCGTCAACTCGGCGCGGGTGACGATGGCCCGGGCAGGCACATAGAGCCGGGCACTCGGCCCCGCACTCGAACCGGCCTCGCTGGCCCCTGGCAGCCACGCACGCGCGAACATGCCCGGCCGCACGCCGGCCAGGCCGGCCGGCAGGTCCAGCTGCAGCTCCAGCGTGTGGGTCGCCGGGTCTACCGCCGGCAGCAGGCGGGTCTTGGCCGGCGTGACGGCGCGGCCGCCCGGCAAACCCGGCAGCTCGATCTGCACCGCCGCGTCGGGCGACCAGCGGGTGGCCACCGTTTGCGGCACCGCCACGCTGACCCGCATCGCCAGCGGGTCGTACAGCGTCAACAGCGGCGTGCCGGGCATCGCCATGTCGCCCAGCACCACCGCCACGTCGGCCACCACGCCGGCGTACGGCGCCTTCACGACATAGAAGCCCGACTGGGTGCGCGCCGCGCCGGCATTGGCCAGCTGCGCGCCGGCCTGCGCCTGGGCCGACTTGTACTGCGCCTCGGCCCGGTCGAGGGCCGCGCGGCTGATGTAGTGCTGCTCGTACAGCTGCTGCTGGCGCGCGAATTCCTTGGTGGCTTCGTCTTGCGCGGCGCGGGCGGCCTGCGCCTGCGCGGCACC
The DNA here is from genome assembly GCF_041914305.1 of Ideonella sp. Classification (NCBI taxonomy): domain Bacteria; kingdom Pseudomonadati; phylum Pseudomonadota; class Betaproteobacteria; order Burkholderiales; family Sphaerotilaceae; genus Ideonella; species Ideonella sp. Next base: position 238,542 of record NZ_JAYSDQ010000006.1, on the reverse strand, counting down.
GGCGGCGGCCGTCTGCTCGGCGGCGCGCGCATCGAGCCGGGCCAGCACCTGGCCTGCCTTGACGCTGTCGCCCGCCCTCACCTCCAGCGCCACCACGGCGCCCGGCACCTGCGCGGCGACGGTGGTCTGGCGCACGGCCTGGACCACCCCGTCCCAACCTGCGCTGCCGGTGGCGCTGCTGGACACGACCGGGGCCGTGGCCAACGGCGGCGAGGCGCCCGGTGCGGCGGCATGGGCGCCGGCGACGACAAGCCCCAGGGCGGCCCAACCAAGCGCATGGCGCAGCGCACGGCCCAGGGTGACGAGCGGTTCACGAACGGGCGCGAACCAGGCGATGGAGGGGTGGACGAAGTTCATATTGGTCGCTATTATTAACTACGTAGCTAAATAGTCAATCACAAACTTGCCTAATGTCGCACACAGCCACAGGGTCAATGAGGCATCATCCGTGTTCACCAACTGCTCCGCATCCAGCATGCAAGACCTGCCCCCCGAGGCGCTCGAACAAGTGGCGGCGTATTTCCAGGCGCTGTCGGAGCCGACTCGCCTGCAGATCCTCAACCTGCTGCGCAGCGGCGAGCGCAGCGTCGGCGAGCTGGCGCAACTGTGCGGCTACACCTCGGCCAACATCTCGCGCCATCTGTCGTTCCTCACCCGCCACGGCCTCGTGCAGCGCGAAACCCGCGGCACCAGCGCCTACTACCAGATCGCCGACGACTCGGTCTATGCGCTGTGCGACCTGGTCTGCGGCAACATCGCCCGCCAGCTCGACCGCAAGGCCGGCGAGCGCCAGCTGTTCAAGCCGCCGGCACGCGTGGCCGCCAAGACCAGCACCCCCAGCACCCGCAAGCCCTGACCCGCCCCCGCGGCCAGGCGGTCAGTGCGACATCAGCACCGGCACGGTCATCGAATCGAGAATGCCGCGCGTGGCACCGCCCAGCACGCGCTGGGCCCAGCGCGGGTGGCCGTAGGCGCCCATCACCAGCAGGTCTGCACCGAGGTCGGCCGCGCGTGACAGCATCGCCTCGGCCACCGGCACGTCGCTGACCTCGGTGCGCACCTCGGCCTGCACGCCGTGCCACAACAACCACTTCGAGAACGCCGCGGTGCGCTCGGCCAGCGCCGGGTCGTCTGGCTGGCGGGCCGTGCGCCAGGTCGTCAGCTGCACGTTGTCCATGCGCACCAGCAACGGCAGCGCGTCGGCCACGGCCCGCGCCGACTCGCGGCCTTCGTCCCAGGCCACCATCGCGCGGCGCTGCGGCGGCGCAAATTGGCCGGCGTACGGAACGATCAGCGTCGGCCGCGCGCTCAGCAGCACCATCTCTTCGAGCAGCGCCCGCGCCTCGGCGTAGCCGGCCGAGCCCGGCTCGGGCTGGCTCATGATCGCCAGGTCGCAGCAGTTCGAATGCCGGATCAGCGCCACCGCGTGGTCGTCCTCGACCACCAGCGATTCGTGCGAGGCGAACCCGGCCGCCGAGCAGGTGCGGCGAAACAACTCCACCGCGTCGTCGGCCCGCTCGCGCATCAGCCGCCAGGCCTGGCCGGCCAGCTCGCCCATCGCGCCTGACGAGCCCTGCAGCATCGGCACCTCGAGCAAGCCGGTGGGCGCCAGGCCGATCAGGTGGCCATCGAGCGCCTGCGCCAGCTTGATCGCGTAGTGCACACGGGCGACGTGGTGGGCGTCTTGCGCCAGCAGCACCATCAGGCTTCGGTAGGCCATCGCAGGCTCCTTCCATGGCAGATCGGCCGATTCTTCGGCGCCACGGCCGGCCCTGGCTTGATCTGGCGCAACCGGTGCCGCGGCCCGTCCGGCCCCGGGCCGCCCGCCACAGGCTTGCGCTTTGTCAAGCCTTGGCGCCGGGTGCTGCATAGCATCGGCCCAAGGCGGTACTTCTACCGCTTGCCTGACGAAAGGAACCCCGATGGACACCGTCGCCGACGCCAAGCAAGGCCTCGCCACCAACCTGCGCCGCATGATCGAAGAAGCCGACCACCTGCTGTCGTCGGCCGCCGACACCGGCGACCAGGCTTTCGACGCCGTGCGTGACCAGTTCTCCGACCAGGTCCGCAAGATGCGCGACCAGCTCGACGACCTCGAAGACGCCGCCCTGTACCGCGCCAAGCGCGCCGCGCGGGCCGCCAACCACACCGTGCACGAGCACCCCTACAGCGCGATGGGTGTTGCCGCCGCGGTCGGGCTGCTGATCGGCTTTCTCGCGGCACGGCGCTGATGGGTGCGCTGGGCGACGCCGCGCGGCAGGTGCTGGCCGACGTGCTGGACATCGGCCGCACGCGGCTGGAGCTCGCGACCGTCGAGATCGAAGAAGAGCGGCTGCGCCTGGCGCAGCTGCTGCTAGGCGCCACGATGACGCTGTTCCTGCTGCTGGTGGCCGTGCTGCTCGGCGCGGCTTGGCTGGTGCTGTGGTGCCCGGCTGAACACCGCGTCACGCTGCTGGGCGCGCTGGCGGGCGGTTTCCTTGCCGCCTCTGGCGCGGTCGGCTGGCGCTGGCGCCAGCTGGCGCACGCCAAGCCGCCGCTGCTGCACGCGACGCTGGCCGAACTGCAGCGCGACCGTGCCGCCCCTGCCCCCGCGGCCCATGGCGGAGGCTGAGCGCCCGGCCGGCGCGGCGCCGCTGTTCAGCGCTCGGGGCATCGGCAAGACCTACCGCACCGGCGATGTCGAGGTCGTCGCGCTGCGCGATGTCGACCTCGACGTCGCCGAGGGAGAGTTCGTCGTGCTGCTCGGCCCGTCGGGCAGCGGCAAGTCGACGCTGCTCAACATCCTGGGCGGGCTCGACGTGGCCAGCAGCGGGCGGCTGCTGTTCTGCGAGCAGAACCTCAGCGAGGCCGACGAAGCCTCGTTGACGGCCTACCGCCGCCGCCATGTCGGCTTCGTGTTCCAGTTCTACAACCTGATCCCCAGCCTGACGGTGCGCGAGAACGTGGCGCTGGTGACCGACATCGTCGAGGCGCCGATGCCCGTCGACGAGGCGATCGACCGGGTCGGGCTGACGCCGCGGCGCGATCACTTTCCGGCCCAGCTCTCGGGGGGCGAGCAGCAACGCGTGGCGATCGCGCGCGCCATCGTCAAGCGACCCAAGGTGCTGCTGTGCGACGAGCCGACCGGCGCGCTCGACTACCAGACCGGCAAGCTGGTGCTCGAGGTGATCGCCGACGTGAACCAGCAGATCGGCACCACCGCGATCGTGATCACCCACAACGCGGCGATCGCCGGCATGGCCGATCGCGTGGTCTACCTGGGCGACGGGCGCATCCAGCGCATCGTGCCCAATGCCCACAAGCTGCGGCCGGACGAGCTGGCCTGGTGAACCCATGAAGGCACTCGACCGCAAGCTGCTGCGCGACCTGCGCCTGATGTGGAGCCAGGCGCTGACGATCGCGCTGGTGGTGGCCAGCGGCGTCGGCGGCTTCATCACCAGCCTGTCGGCGGTCGATTCGCTGGCGCTGGCGCGCGACCGCTTCTACACCACCGCCCGCTTCGCCGATGTGTTCGCCAGCGTCAAGCGGGCCCCCAGCGCGCTGGCCGACAGCCTGCGCGACACGCCCGGCGTGGCCGACGTGCAGGTGTCGATCGAGCAGATCGTGCGGGTCGAGCTGGCCGGCGTGACCGACCCGATCATCGGCCAGCTGATCGGGCTGGACGCGCGCCAGCCGGCGCGCCTGAACCAGCTCAGCCTGAGCAGCGGGCGGCGGCCCGATCCCGGCCGCAGCGACGGCCTGCTCGAAGCCCTGGTCTCCGAGGCCTTCGCGCAGGCCCACCACTTGCGCGCCGGCGACCGGGTGCAGGCGCTGGTCAACGGCCGCCAGCGCACGCTCGAACTGACCGGCACCGCGCTGTCGCCCGAGTTCATCTTCGCCGGCCTGTGGGGCATGCCCGACACGCGCGGCTTCGGCGTCTTCTGGCTCGACCGCGACGCGCTGGCCGCCGCCTACGACATGCAGGGTGCCTTCAACCGCGTCACGCTGAAGCTGGCGCCGGGTGCGTCGGAGCAGGCGGTGATCGACAGCGTGGGCCGCCAGCTGGCGCGTTATGGCGGGCGCGAGGCATATGGCCGCGCCGACCAGACCTCGCACGCGATGCTCGACAACGAGATCAAGGAGCAGCGCGTGCTCGGCACCGTGCTGCCGGCGATCTTTCTCGGCGTCGCGGCCTTCTTGCTCAACGTCGTCGTGTCGCGGCTGGTGTCGACCCAGCGCGAGCAGATCGCGGCGCTGAAGGCGCTGGGCTACCCGAACCTGACGATCGGCATCCACTACTTGAAGCTGGTGCTGGTGATCGTGGCGCTCGGGCTGGTGCTGGGCGTGTTCGCCGGCGACCAGCTGGGCACGATGTTCACCGGCCTGTACGCCGAGTTCTTCCACTTCCCGACCTTCGAGCACCGCGTGGCGCCCTGGCTGCTGGTGGTCAGCGCCGGCCTGACCGTGCTGACCGCGGTGCTCGGCACGCTGAACGCGATCATCGCCACCGTGCGCCTGCCGCCGGCCGAGGCGATGCGCCCGCCGGCACCCGGGCACTACCGGCGCACGCTGCTCGAACGGCTGGGGCTGCAGACGATGCCGCCGGCGCTGCGGATGATCGTTCGCAACATCGAGCGGCGGCCGATCCGCTCGGTGCTGTCGATCACCGGCGTGGCCGCGGCGGTGGCCATCGTCATCATGGGCAACTTCTTTCGCGACGCGATCGAGGTCGTCGTCGACACCCAGCTGCAGCTGGGCCTGCGCGGCGACCTGACGGTGTGGACGGCCGAGCCGGTCGACGACGCCACCGTGAGCCACGAGCTGGCCCGCCTGCCCGGAGTGACGGGGGTCGAATCGACCCGCTTCGTGCCGGTGACCTTCGTCAACGGCCACCTGCGCGAGCGCAGCATGATCCGCGGCTATGCGGGCCGGCCCGACCTGTACCGCGTGATCGATGTGGACCGCCGTGAAACGCTGCTCGAAGGCCGTGGCCTGGTCATGACCGACCGGCTGGCCAACAAGCTGGCGCTCAAGCCCGGTGACCCGGTGCAGATCGAGCTGCTCGAAGGCCGCGAACGCACGCTGACCGTGCCGCTGGGCGGCACCGTGCGCGAGATGATGGGCCTGAACGCCTACATGGAGCGCGGCGAGCTGAACCGCACGCTCGCCGAGGCCGACCTGTCGACCGGCTTCGTGCTGTCGGTCGAGCGCGGCCGCGAAGGCCTGGCGCTCGAAGCCAGCAAGGCGCTGCCGCGCGTGGCCGGCGCCTGGAGCAAGGCCACGATGCTGCGCAACATGGAAGAGATCAGCGCCCGCAACGTGCGCATCATGAGCAGCATCCTGACCGCCTTCGCCAGCATCATCGCGATCGGCGTGGTCTACAACAACGCGCGCATCGCCCTGGCCGAGCGCGCCTGGGAGCTGGCCAGCCTGCGCGTGCTGGGCTTCACGCGCGGCGAGGTCTCGGGCCTGCTGCTGGGCGAGCTGGCCATCGTCATCGGCGTGGCGCTGCCGATCGGCATGCTGATGGGCTGGGCCCTGGTCCACACGGTGACCGAGCTGCTGAAGTCCGACCAGTTCTACTTTCCGGTGGTCATCCGTGCCCGCACCTACGCCTGGGCCGCGCTGTGCGTGCTGGCCGCCGGCACCGCCAGCGCGCTGATCGTTCGGCGCCGCATCGACCGGCTGGACATGGTGTCGGCCTTGAAGACGAGAGACTGAACATGCACCTGAGCAAACGATGGATCTATGGCGGCGCCGCGGCCGTGGCCACGGCCGCGCTGCTGGCGTGGGCGTTCGCGCCGCGGTCGGTCGAGGTGGAGGTGGCGGCGGTGTCGCAGGGCCGCTTCGAGAGCAGCATCGACGAAGACGGCAAGACACGCCTGCGCGACCGCTACGTCGTCTCGGCGCCGCTGGCGGGCCTGTTGACGCGCATCGCGCTGCGCGAGGGCGACCCGGTCGAGGCCGGCGCCGTGGTGGCCACGCTGCAGCCGGTGCTGTCGCCGATGCTCGACGAGCGCACGCTGCGCGAGCAGCAGCTGCGGGTCGACATCGCGCAAGCGCAGGTGCAGCGGGCCGCGGCGCGGGCCGGCGCCGCCCGGGTACAGCTGCAGCAGGCACGCAACGAGGTGCGCCGCAGCGAGCTGCTGGCCAGCCAGGGCTTCATCTCGCCCAACAAGTTCGACAACGACCGGCTCGGCGTCGAGGCCGCGCAGAAAGAGCTCGACGCCGCCAACGAAGACCGCCACATGGCCGACCACGAGGTCGAGCAGGCGCGCGCCGCGCTGATGGCGGTGCGCAGCCCCACGCAGGCCGGTGCGCGCAGCTTTGCGTTGCGTGCGCCGATCGGCGGCCGGGTGATGCGCGTGGTGCAGGCCAGCGAGACCGTGGTCACGCTCGGCACGCCGCTGCTTGAGATCGGCGACACGCGCAACCTCGAGGTCGTTGCCGAGCTGCTGACCGCCGACGCATTGCGCATCGGCCCCGGCAGCCGTGTGCTGATCGAGCGCTGGGGCGGCCCCACGGCGCTGGAGGGGCGGGTGCGCCAGATCGAGCCGGCGGCGTTCACCAAGGTCTCGGCGCTGGGGGTCGAAGAGCAGCGCGTGAAGGTGCTGATCGACATCGCCAGCCCGGCGGCCGAATGGGCGGCGCTGGGCGACGCGTTTCGCGTCGGCGTGCGGATCGTGACGCAATCAGTCGACAGCGCGGTCAAGGTGCCGGTGGGGGCGGTGTTCCCGGTGGCGGCTGCGGCGGCGGCGAGCGGGTCGGGCGCGGCCGATGGCGGCTCGGCCGTCTTCGTGTTCCGCCAGGGCCGCGCGCACCTGGTGCCGGTGCAGCTGGGCGGCCGCCACGGCGGCGAAGCGTGGGTCAGCAAGGGGCTGACACTGGACGACGTGGTGATCGTCTACCCGAGCGCCGCCGTGAAAGACGGGGCGAGGGTCTCGCGGCGCGCCGTGTAGCTTGAGATCGATCAAGCGCCCCGCCACACGCCGGCCGAACAATGGGCAGGCACGTTTGACTCGGAGGCCCCCATGTACCAGCGCATTCTCGTGCCGATGGACGGCAGCGACACCGCCGAGCGCGGCCTGCGCGAGGCGATCCGCCTGGCCCGTGGCCAGGGCACGCAGCTGGTGTTGCTGCATGTGATCGACGACTTTCCGAACGTGCGCCAGCTCGCCGCCAGCGAGCCGCTGGACGAGCAGCGCGCGCGGCGCCGCCACGCTGCCGAGCAGATGCTGGCCAAGGGCGTGCACCTGGCCGACGCGGCGGACGTGGCATGCCGCACCGAGGTCTGCACCGCGATCGAAACCGCGGCGAACAGCATCGTCGAGACGGCCGTGACGATGCAGTGCGAACTGATCGTCATCGGCACCCATGGCCGCAGCGGCGTTCGCCGCGCGGTGCTGGGCAGCGTGGCCGAGCAGGTCAGCCGCCACAGCCCGCTGCCGGTGCTGCTGGTGCCGCCGGCCGCGGACCAGCCCGTCTGAATACCCCCACACCCCGAGGCCTCACCATGTACGAACGAATCCTTTGCCCCGTCGACGGCAGCGCCACCTCCGACAAGGGTCTTGAAGAGGCCATCAAGCTGGCCCGCCTGACGGGCGCCAAGATCAAGCTGCTGCACGTGGTCGACATGTGGGCCTTCGCCGCCACGCCCTACACCGGCATGGCGATGACGCCCGAGTTGCTGAATCAACTGAAGGAAGGCGGCCAGGCCATCCTCGACGCCGCCAAGGCCCGCATCGATGCCGCCGGTGGCCAGGCCGAGACCCAACTGATGGACAACCTCGCCGGCCGAGTGTGCGACGTCGTCGTCGACGACGCCAGGAAGTGGAAAGCCGGCCTGATCGTCATCGGCACCCACGGCCGCCGCGGCGTAGGCCGGCTGGTGATGGGCAGCGACGCCGAGCAGATCGTGCGCTCGTCGCCGGTGCCGGTATTGCTGGTACGCGGCACCGAATGACCGGCGGCCGGCGCCGCTTCATCACGCTGCTGGGCGGCGCTGCCTGGGCCGGGCCGTTCGCGCAGGCCTCGGCGGCTGCGGCGCCACGGGTGCCGGTGCTGGTTTACCACCGCTTCGCCGCCACCGTGGCCGACAGCATGACGGTGCGCGAGACCACCTTCGAGGCGCACCTGCGCGTGCTGCGAGAGTTGCGCTGCACGGTCGTGCCGCTGACCGACGTGGTCGCGTGGCGCCGTGGCGAACTGGCGCAGTTGCCGCCACGCGCGGTGGCGCTGACGGCCGACGACGCCCACCGCAGCCAGGCCGAGGTGATGGCGCCGATGCTGCGCGACACCGGTTGGCCGGTCACGCTGTTCGTCTACCCGTCGGCCGTGTCGAACGCCAGCTACGCGATGACCTGGGACCAGCTCGCGGCGCTGCAGGCCACCGGCCGCTACCGCATCGAATCGCACACCTACTGGCACCCGCACCTGCCGCGCGAGCGCCGCGCCCGCACGGCCGCCGATTTCGAGCGCTTCGCCACCAGCCAGCTGGTGCAAAGCCGCGACCGCCTGCGCGAGCGGCTGGGCGCCCGGCCCACACTGCTGGCCTGGCCTTTCGGCATGACCGACGATGGGCTGATGGCGCTGGCCGCGCGGCTGGGCTACGAGGCCTCGTTCGCGCTCGGCAACCGCGATGTGTCGCTGCACGACGAGCTGCAGGCCCTGCCCCGCCACCTGGTGACCGACGCGATGGGCGCCGGGCCGCTGACACGCCTGCTCGAACAAGCCTTTGCCACCGACCGAGACCGATGACCCCACGCACCCTGGCGCCTCTGCGCCGCCTGGCTACTTTCGTCCTCACCCTGGCACTGACACTGGCCTGCGGTGCCGCCGTTGCACTCGAAGGCAAGGTCGTCGACGCCACGACCGGTGGGCCGATCGCCCGCGCGCACGTCGTGGCCGGCACGCAGTGGGCGGTGACCGACGACCAGGGCAGCTTCAACCTGCCCGGCAACGCGCCCTCGGTGTCGGCACGGGCGCCCGGCTACCGGCGCCAGATCCAGGCAGCACCGCCTGGCGACGCCACGGTGCGCGTGGCCTTGACGCCTTTCCACCCCAAGGCGCTGTACCTGTCGGCCTACGGCATCGGCGATGCCGGCCTGCGCAACGGCGCCCTGGCGCTGGCCGAGAGCAGCGAAATCAACGCACTGGCGATCGACATCAAGGGCGACCGCAGCATCGTGCCCTACCCCAGCGCGGCCTACGCCGCGGCCGGCATCGGCGCGCAAACCCCGATCACCGTGCGCGACATGGCCACGATGGTCGAGCAGTTGCATGCGCGCGGGCTGTACCTGATCGCTCGCATCGTCGTGTTCAAGGACGACCGGCTGGCCAACGCGCACCCCGAATGGGCGGTGCACAACGCCGCCGGCGCGGTCTGGACCGATCGCGAAGACCTGGCCTGGATCGACCCCTTTCGCACCGAGGCCTGGGGCTTCAGCCTCGACGTGGCCGAGGAAGCCGCCCGCCTGGGCTTCGACGAGGTGCAGTTCGACTACCTGCGCTTTCCCGATGCCGCCGGCCTGCGCTTCTCGCAGCCCGACGAGGAGCCGGGCCGCATCGCCGCGATCACCGGCTTTCTCGACGCGGCGCGTAACCGGCTGGCGCTGTACAACGTGTCGATCGCGGCCGATGTGTTCGGCTACATCTGCTGGAACGAGAACGACACCCGCATCGGCCAGCAGCTCGAGGCCATCATCGGCCATGTCGATGTGCTGTCGCCGATGCTGTACCCGTCGGGCTTCAGCTTCGGCATCCCCGGCTTCACGCAACCGGTGGCCGCGCCCTACGAGATCGTGCACCGCTCGCTGCAGCGCGCCTTGCAGCGCACCAAGGTCAGCGGCGTGCGCTTTCGGCCCTGGCTGCAGGCCTTTCGCGACTACGCCTTCGACCACCGGCCGTTCGATGCCGACGAGATCAAGGCGCAGATCGACGCCGCCGAAGCGTCGGGCACCGATGGATGGATGCTGTGGAACGCGCACAACCAGTACACCGCCGCCGGCCTGAAACTTGCCGCGCCGCGTTGAGCATCGCGCGGTGCCTGGCCATCGGGCTGCTGTCGCTGGCGGCAGGGGTCGGTGCCGAGCCGGTGCCCACCGACTGGTCGCCGCTCGACGCCGCGGTGCGCGGCCAGATCGCCGCCGGCAAGGTGCCGGGGGCGGTGGCGGTCATCGGCGATGCGCAGCACATCTGGCTGCGGCGCGCCTGGGGCCTGCGCGCGGCCGGCCCCCAGCCCGAGCCGATGACGCCGGACACGGTCTTCGATCTCGCTTCGCTGACCAAGGCCATCTGCACCACGACCGCGGTGCTGCAGCTGGTGGAGCGCGACAGCCTGCAGCTCGACGCCCCCGCGGCCCGCTACTGGCCGGCCTTCGCAGCCGGCGGCAAGGGTGCGATCACTGTGCGCCAGCTGCTGTCGCACAGCTCGGGCCTGCGGCCGGGGCTGACGCTGCGCCCAAGCGACGGCGCGGCCGACGTGTGGCGACGGCTGCTGGCCGAGACGCCGGTCAACCCGCCCGGCACCCGCTATGTCTACAGCGACCTGAACTTCCTCACGCTCGGCGTGCTGGTGCAGCGGGTGGCCGGCCGCTCGCTCGATGCGCAATGCGAGCGGCGGGTCTTCGAGCCGCTGCAGATGCACGACACCGGCTTTCGCCCGCCCCAGCGCCTGCGGCCCCGCATCGCCCCCACCGAGCCGGCCGGCAACGGCTGGCTGCGCGGCACGGTGCAAGACCCGACCGCTCGCCGCGCCGGCGGCGTGGCCGGGCACGCGGGCCTGTTCGGCACCGCCGACGACCTGGCCCGCTTCGCCCAGGCCCTGCTGCGCGCCGGGCCGGACGCGCCGCTGTTTCGCGGCACGATCCAGGACCTGCAGCGCCCGCAAGGCGCCGCCTCGGCCACCGCCTGGCACGGCCTGGGCTGGTCGCTGATAGCGCCGCTTCAGGCCGAGCGCGACGCGCTGCCGTCGCTGGGCGCCGTGGGCCACACCGGCTACACCGGCACCGGCCTGTGGCTGGATTTCACCCACCACCGCTTCGTGGTGCTGCTGACCAGCCGGCTGCACCCCGACGGCCGGGGCGACGCGCGCCCGCTGCGCCGCCAGGTGCTGGCACTGGTGGCCAGCCTGAGAGCCCCGGCGCCCCCGGGCGCCGAAGCGCCGCATGAGTCAACGAAGGGCCGCTCCCGAGTTGACTCACCCCCATGGGGGGCGGAAACGTCGACGACGTTTCCTGGGGGCGCTCTCTACCCGCAGGCGCCGCGGCCCGACGACGGCCCGGCCCCCGTGTGGACCGGCATCGACGTGCTGCGCCAGCAGGGCTACGCCATGCTGCAGGGCCACCGCGTCGGGCTGGTGACGCACTCGGCCGCGATCGACCGCCACGGCTGGCGCACGCTGGACCGGCTGCGCCACGCACCGGGTGTCCAACTCGTGCGCCTGTTCACGCCCGAGCATGGCTTGAACGCCGACGCAGAAGGCCGCATCGACTCGGGCACCGAACCGTTCAGCGGGCTGCCGGTGGTCAGCCTGTATGGCGCCTCGCCGCGGCCGTCGCCCGAATCGCTGCAAGGCATCGACACGCTGGTGATCGACCTGCAGGACGCCGGCGTGCGCTTCTACACCTACCTCGCCACGCTGGGCGAATGCCTGCGTGCCGCCGCCAAGGCCGGCATCCCGGTGGTCGTGCTGGACCGGCCCGACCCGGCGCGCGCCGACCGGGTGACCGGGCCCACGCTCGACCCGAACCTCAAATCGTTCACCGCCTACACCACGCTGCCGGTGCAGCACGGCATGACGATCGGTGAACTGGCCCGTTACCTGGCGGCAGAGCTGAAGGCCGACGAAGGCGTGGGGGTCGACCTGCAGGTGGTGGCGATGCGCGGCTACCGGCGGGCGATGGACTTCGAAGACACCGGGCTCGACTGGGTGCCGCCCTCGCCCAACCTGCGCCGCCCCGACAGCGCGCGCCTGTACCCCGGCGTCGCCTGGGTCGAAGGCGCGCCGGTCAGCGTGGGCCGCGGCACCGAGCACCCGTTCGAATGGGTCGGCGCGCCGTGGGTGGACGGCGCCCGGCTGGCCCAGGCGCTGACCGAGCTGACCTTGCCCGGGCTCGCGGTGCGGGCGATCCAGTTCGTGCCGAAGGCGGCGCCGTATGCCGACCAGCGCTGCGAGGGGGTGGCGCTGCGGGTGACCGACCGCGCGCGCTTCGACCCGGCGCTGCTGGGCGCGGCGCTGGTGCAGGTGCTGCACCGGCTGTGGCCGCGGCAGTTCATGGCCGAGCGCACGCTCGGCATGGTCGGCTCGGCGCAGGTGCTGCAGCAGCTGCGCGACGGCGTGCCGCCCGCCCAGGTGCGCGAGCGCTGGCAGCAGGCCTGGGGCGGCTTCGTGCAGCGGCGCACGGCCGCGCTGCTGTACGAGGCGCCGGGCCAGGCGCCGAACCAAACGCCGAACCAGGCGCCGAACGACGCCCAGCCGTCAAATATGACGGCCCCGACCGCTGCAGCATCGGCGACACGTTGACCCTACGTCGGCGGGCCGTTTTGCCGTCTGGGCAGGTTTACGATCGTATAGTGGCGCCGCCCTTGGCCGCTTGCGGACCAGCCAGCCAGCCCGGCCTTTTAGACGACCGAACGTGACCGTCCCACTTCACATTGCTGTTCTCGACGACGAAGTCGACATCACCACACTGCTGGCCAACTACCTGAAAAGCCATGGCTATCGGGTCAGCCAGCTGCACTCGGGCCGGGCACTGATGGAGCTGATGGCAGGCGACCCGCCGGCGCTGGTGCTGCTCGACCTGGGCCTGCCCGGCGAAGACGGCTTCTCGATCGCCCGCCAGTTGCGTGAGCACTGGCACTGCGGCCTGGTCATCGTCACCGGCCGCGGCGATTCGGTCGACAAGGTCGTGGGGCTCGAAGTCGGCGCCGACGACTACGTGACCAAGCCGTTCGATCTGCGCGAGCTGCTGGCCCGCATCAAGGCCGTGCTGCGCCGCCTGACGCCCGGCGACGCCCCGGCCGCCGCCGCTGCCGCAGCCAGCGCCCCCGCCAAGACCACGCTGTCCTTCGCCGGTTGGGCGCTCGACACCGCGGCGCGCCGGCTGACCGGGCCCCATGGGCAGGACGTGGCCTTGACCACCGGCGAGTTCGACCTGCTGTGCGCCTTTGCGCAGCACCCGGGCCGTGTGCTGTCGCGCGATTTCCTGCTCGAGCAGACGCGCGGCCGCGAAGCCGCCCCGTTCGACCGCACGATCGACGTGCAGGTCGGCCGCCTGCGCAAGAAGCTCGAAACCGATGCAGAAGACCCGCAGATCATCAAGTCGGTGCGAGGGGCCGGCTACATCCTGGTCCCGCCGGTGACTGCGGCGTGACGCCCCCGAGGCCTGCCTGAACCCCAACGGAGGCACCGCTGCCATGAACGCTCCGACGATCCCTGGCGCCCTGCCCTCCGGCATCGACGACGACAGCGTCTTTCTCTCGCTGTTCGGCGCCTACCCCGACGCGCTGCTGGTGGCCGACGCCGCCGGCAAGATCGTGCTGGCGAACCCGGCCGCCGCGAAGCTGCTGGGCTACACGATCGAAGAGCTGATCGGCGCCGGCATCGAGATGCTGGTGCCCGACAGCATCCGCCCGCGCCACGCCGCCTACCGCGAGGCCTATGGCCGCGCCCCCCGCTCGCGGCCGATGGGCACCCAGATGGAACTGGTGGCCCGGCGCCGGGACGGCAGCGAGGTGATGGTCGAGATCGCGCTGAGCCCGCTGCAGGACCACGGCCTGCCGCTGGTGGTGGCGGCCATCCGCGACATCGGCGCCTACCCGCGTGTGTTGCAGGCCCTGCAGCGGGCACGCTACAGCGAGCACCTGGCGCAGCTGGGCCGGCTGGCGGTGGATGCGCGCGACCCGCAGGCCCTGCTCGACCAGGTCCCGGCGATCGCCGCCGAAGCGCTGCAGGTCGAATCGGCATCGGTGATGCTGCTCGAACCCAGCCGGCTCGAGTTTCGCGTCGCCGGCGGCGTCGGGCTGCTGCCCGGCGAAGGCGTCGGCGCGCGGGTGCCCAACCGCCCCGACAGGCCCGCGGGGCTGGTCTACGCCGAGGGCAAACCCATCGTTGTCACCGATTACCGCACCGAACAGCGCTTCCAGATGCCGCCCGCCTACGCCGAGGCTGCACTGACCAGCGGCGTGGCCGTGCCGCTGTCCGACCGCGGCCGGGTGACCGGCGTGCTCACGGTGCATGCGCGCGGCGACCGCCGTTTTGGTGACGACGAGCTGCGTTTTCTCGAATCGTTGGCCAACCTGCTGGCCAGCAGCCAGCAACGGGCCCAGTCGGAAGAGGCCTTGAACCACGCCCAGCGGCTCGAGAGCGTCGGCCAGCTGACCGGCGGCATCGCCCACGATTTCAACAACCTGCTGACGGTGATCCAGGGCAACCTGCAGGTGCTGGAAGAGCTGCCGGGCCTGGCCGACGATGCCTATGGCCAGCAGCTGGTCGCCGCGGCCGCCCGTGCCAGCCGGCGTGGCGCCGAGCTGACCAGCAAGCTGCTGGCGTTCTCGCGCCGGCAGGTGCTGCAGCCCAACACGGTCGACGTGAGCCAGCTGCTGCATTCGCTGGCCGACATGCTGCGGCGCACGCTCGACCAGCGCATCCGCATCGAGGTCGACGCGTCGCCGGATTGCCCGGCGGTGCTGGCCGACCCGGGCCAGCTCGAATCGGCACTGCTGAACATCGCCATCAACGCCCGCGACGCGATGCCCGACGGTGGTTCGCTGCGCTTCAGCGGCCGTGCGCGCGCGCACCTGCCGACCGAGCTGCGCAGCGAGCTGGACGACCCCACGGCGCCCGACGAGCATTTCGTCGCGATCTCGATCGCCGACACAGGCACGGGCATGCCCGACGAGGTGAAAGAGCGGGCGTTCGAGCCCTTCTTCACCACCAAGGAACTCGGCCGCGGCACCGGCCTGGGGCTCAGCACGGTCTACGGCTTCGTCAAACAGTCCAAGGGCGCGGTCGAGATCCAGAGCGCCGCCGGCAAAGGCACTACGCTGACGCTCTACATCCCGCGGCCGGGCACCGACATCGGCCGCGAAGAGGTCGACCCCGCCACCGGCGACGCCGTGCCACTGGGCCTGAAGGTGCTGCTGGTCGAAGACGACCCGGAGGTGCGGGCGGTGGTGCGCACCTTCCTCGACACGCTGGGGTGCGTGGTGACGGCGTGCACGAGTGCCGAACAGGCGCTGGACGTGCTGTCGCCCGACGCCGATTTCGACCTGCTGCTGACCGACATCGCGCTGGGGGCCGGCATGCGCGGCACCGCGCTGGCCCAGCTCGCCCAGCAGCGCTTCCCGCGGCTAGCGATCCTGCTGATGTCGGGTTTCTCGTCAGAGCTGCTCGATGCCGACCGCGAAGCGCCAGCCAGCTGGGAGCTGCTGCCCAAGCCCTACACCCGTGCCCAATTGGCGCGGGCGATCGCCCGGGTCATCTCGCAGGCCTGAGCCTGCGCTGGGTCACTGGAGAACGGGGCTCGCAGCGGGTGCCAGGCAACCCTGGATGAACTCGCTCAGCGCGTTCACCTCGGGGATGTGGATGTCGCGGCGGCCCTTCTCGACGAAGCGAATCAGGTTGTCGCGGGCCAGCTTCGACAGTGCGCGGCTGACCGTTTCCAGCGTCATGCCCAGGTAGTTGCCGATCTCGGCACGGGTCATGCGCAGCGTGATCTGGTCGGTGCGCATGCCGCGCTTGGCCAGCGATTCGGCCCAGTAGCGCAGGAAATCGGCCACGCGGGCATCGGCCGGCAGCGTGCAGACCGACATCAGCGAGTCGCGGTCACGGGCGATTTCGCGGCTCATCGCCTCGTGCAGCACCGTCAACAGCGCCGGCTGGGCCGCGCAGGCCGCCAGCAGCGTGTCGTAGCGGACGATCCAGACCTCGCCGATGTCCATCGCCACCGCGTCGCAGGCGTATTCGTTGTTGGCGATGCCGTCGAAGCCCAGCCAGTCGCCGCGGAACTTCAGGCCCACGACCTGCTCGCGGCCATCGGGCGACACGGTGACGATCTTGAAGAAGCCCGAGTTCAGGATGTAGAGGTTGCCGAAGCGCTCGCCGGCCTGGTAGATCACGTCGCCAGCATGCACCACGCGGCGCTGCGGCGACAGGCGGTCACCCAGCAGCTTCAGCGTGTCCGAGGTCGCCTGGCTGGCGCGCTGGTTGGCGGCCGCATCGCTCTTGGGCACCCAGCTGGCAGCCACGGCAGCGCGGTTGAACGGGGCGGCGGCGTGGGGGGTGGCGGTGCTCAGCATGTCGGTCTCTCCTGAAGGGTCGGTGCTTGGGGCGGTGAGTGAATGCTAGGCAGCGCCCGGCAATGGCGTGACAACGGCCGGCGTCGCTCGGTAACGCTGCGTGAACACCTTGTGTCAACTCGGTATCAACACGGAGTGCACGGCGGTGGGTTGACGGGCATCAAAGCCGCGGCCGTGCGGGCCCGTAGGCTTCGTTCCCAAGATCCCTGTCGTGCGTACCACCTCCCCAAACGCCATGCACCCGCTCGCCCAACCCGGCTCTTTTGACGGACCTGCCAAGCTGCCTTGGCCCGACCGCCAGACGCTGCTCGACAGCGCACGCCAGTTGCAGCGCGCCGCCCAGGCCGGGACCACGCAACCCTTGTTGCGGGGAAAGAAGCTGGGGCTGCTGCGCGCCAACGACGAGACCACCGCCGCACAAGATTTTTGCGCCGCCGCCGCCGCGCTGGGCGGGCATGTGGCCGTCATCCGCTCGGCGTTCACGCCGCAAAGCCAATACAACGAGGTGCAGGACACCGCCCGCCTGCTCGGGCGCCTGTACGACGCCGTCGAATGCCAGGGCCTGCCGGCCTCGCTGGTGCAGCAGCTGGCCGGCGTCGCCAGCATCCCGGTCTACGACGGGCTGGCCACGGCCTCACACGCCAGCGCCGAACTGGCGCCACTGCTGACCGGCGACGAGCCGCTGGCCGACAAGCGCCGCTACGTGATGCAGGCCGTGCTGCTGTCCACGATCATCTGATGGACCGGCCGGCCGGCGCAGGCGGCCGGTCAACTCTTCTTCCACTCACCCCCGACGGGCAGCGGCCTTGGCCGCGGTCGATGCCGGGCCCAGGCCGAGCGGCGCAGGCACCAGATTGACGATGCGGGTGAACAGCGCGCGGTATGGGCCCTCGGCGTCGTGGCCGGTCAGCGGGTCCTGGTTGGCGGCAAAGGCCTCGTCCAGGTCGCGCCAGTCGTCGGCGGTGAGCACCCGTTCGGCCAGCGGCAGCACCTCGCGCTCTTCCAGCGCCATGTGGGCCAGGTAGAAATCGACGTAACGCGCCATCGCCTGCTCGAACGCGTCGCGCCGCGACTCACCCATCATCTCGAAGCCGAGCAACGCATGCTCCAGCTCGCGCACCCGCTGTTCGCCGCTCGCGTGGTCCTGGTCCAGGCGGTCCAACAGGGGCCGCGCCAGCGGGGTGCGGGCCCGCAGCTTCGGGAACAGCAGCTCGGTTTCCTTGCGGTGGTGGCGCTTCTCGGGAAACTCGTCGACGTAGAACAGCATGGCCCGCAGCACCGAGAAATCCGGCAGCGTGCCGCGTTGGCGGTGGTCGCCCAACAGCAGCAGCACCGAGCGCAGCATCGCGGCCAGCGCCGCGTGCTCGTCGCGAAGAACGGTCAGGGTCAAGGGGGCCATGGCAGAAATCTCCTTCACCACAGCTTCGCTCGGCGGCGCCCCTGCCCCCTTGCTGAAGATCAAGCCGCGAGACCGCTGGGGCACGGAACAGGCCGCAGAATGCCAAGAAGAAGCCTGATCCATCTTGCAAGGCCATCCCGATGAGCGACGAATTCGACAACGGTGTCGATTACTACATGCGGCTGCTGGTCGACCGTGTGCCGTCGATGCTGGCCTACTGGGACCGCAACCTGCGCTGCCGGTTCGCCAACCGGGCTTATGAGCGATGGTTCGGCGCCGACCCCGATCGCCTGATCGGCACTTCGATCCGCGACCTGCTCGGCCCCGACCTGTTCGCGCAGAACGAGCCGTACATGCGCGCGGCGCTGGCCGGTGAAAGCCAGGTGTTCGAGCGCATCGTCCCGGGCCCGGGGGGCGTTCAACGCCACAGCCTGGCAGAGTACATCCCCGACGTCGTGGACGGTGTCGTCCGGGGGTTCCTGGTCCAGGTGACCGAGGTGACCCAGCTGAAGGAGACGCAAGCCGCCCTGCGCCGCGAGCAGCTTCTTCGAAACCAGATCGAAGAGCATGCGGCGGCGCTGGATGCGTTGCTGCACGAGCGGACGGAAATGCTCGATGTCCTCGCCCACGAAGTGCGGCAGCCGCTGAACAACGCCTCGGCCGCCCTGCAGAGCGCGCAAGGGGCGCTGCGCACGATGGGCGAGGGTTTCGCGGCAGAGCAACTGGTGCGCGCACAGACCGTGCTGGGCCAGGTGTTGGGCAGCATCGACAACACGCTGGCCGTGGCGGCCTTGCTGGCGCGGCCAGAGCCCATCCTGCGCACCGATACCGATGTGGACACGCTGATCGCCGTGAGCATCGCGGACATGCCCGACGCCGAGCGACATCGGATCCAGGTTCGGCGCAACACGTCGACGCGGACCGCCTTCATGGACATGAGCCTGGCGCGGCTGGCGCTGCGCAATGTGCTGTCCAACGCCTTGAAATTCAGCCCGCCCGGCTCGCCGGTGAAGGTGCTGATCGACGATTCGGACGACCCGCTGGGCCTGGTCATCGAGGTGAGCGATTCGGGCCCGGGGATCCGCCCCGAACTCTTGCCCACCCTGTTCTCGCGCGGCGCACGGGGCAGCGACAGCAACACCGGCAACGGCCTGGGGCTCTACATCGTCCGGCAGGTGATGGCCCTGCATGGCGGCACCGTCGAGGTGGCGCGCACCGGGCCCGAGGGCACCACGCTGCGCCTGGTGATCGACCAGACGGGAGCAGGCTAGACGCCGCCGTCAGGGCGACGCTGAATAAGTCCCCGCGAGGCTGCGCGCAGGCACGCGCGACCCGCGAGGGACTTGTTCAGCGTTGACTTAGATCGCCTTGAGGGGGGCTCGAAAGGCGTAGCCGACCCCCGACTTGGTCTGCAGCGGCACGGTCGCCGGCGTGGCACGCTCGATGCGGCGGCGCAGGCGAAAGACCGTGGCGTTCAAGCCGCCCGAGGCCTCGGGGTCGTCGGTGCGGCCAAGGCGCTGCAGCAGCGTCTCTCTCGGGACGACCTCGCCTTTTGCCTCGACGAAGCACTCGACGAGGCTGCGGTCGGCGTCACTCAGGTCGACCCGCGCCCCGTCGGGCGCGATCAGTTGGCCCACGCGCCGGTCCAGGCGCCAGACGTTCTGCGTCGCGTCCAGCGCCACCGACCGGCGACACACCGCCTCGATCGCCAGGGCGATCTGCTCGAACTGCACCGGCTTGGTCAGGTACATGTCCGCCCCGGCCGTGATGACCTGTTTGAAGGTTTCCGGGGCCAGGCGGCCCGACACCACGAGCACGCCGGCATTGGTTCTTTGCCGAAGGATCTTGATGAGGTCCGCTCCGTCGACGCCCGGCAGCATCAGGTCGGTGACGTAGAACTCGTAGCCGTAGGGATCGGCGTGCGCCAGCAGGTCGTTGCTGTCGGCGAACGCGTCGACGCTGACCCCCAGTTCGCGCAGATAGCGCGACAGGCCTTCCGAGTATTCCTGATCGTCCTCGATCAGGGCCAGGGTCTTGGGGAGCATGGATGACGGAGTGGGTCAGGGCCCTGCCGATTCAATCACAGCGGCGCCAAGCCAAAAGCGCGATGAGCCCGGTGAATTCGCATTTCATTCCCGAAGAGCGAATAAATTCGCTAAACAGTACGGAGATTCGCGCCGATAGGCGTGTGACGGTTGCCGCCGCCCGGTCGCCGGCACTTCTGCCGATCTGAAATCCTCCAGGAGTCTCGCAGTAATGAGCGACTTTACCGATCTGAAAACCGCCGCGCCGCCGCGCTGCCCCTCACTCACCTGCGGGGGGAACCCATGATGTTCGACAACATGTCCGTCCGTCTCAAGCTGCTGACGTCTTACGGAGCGTTGGCGCTGATGGTGCTGCTGGTGGCGGGGCTGTCGCTGAAATCACTGTCCGATGCCGACACCCGTTTCAGCGGATTCGTTCACGGCGCCAATGCGCGCGTGCTGTTGGCCGAGAGCGTTCGCGACGCGGTGGGCCGCCGAGCCATCGCCGTGCGCAACCTCGTGCTCGTCACCAAGCCCGACGATCTGGCGGTCGAAAAGGCCGCAGTGACCCAGGCCCACGAAGATGTGCAGATGCGAATGGCCAAGCTGCGGGACATGGCCAATGCCCCCGGCGTGCCCGAGGATGTGCGCCAGAAGATCGGCGGCATCGACAAGGTCGAGGCGACCTACGGCCCGATTGCGACGGCCATCGTCCAGTTGGCACTCGACGGCCATCGCGACGACGCGATCACCAAGATGAACGACGAATGCCGGCCGCAGCTCGTGGCGCTCGTCAAGGCGAGCGAAGACTACCGCGCATTCGCCGCCAGCGGCGCCGCAGCGCAGGTGGCGCAGGCTGAAGAATCGTTCCGGACCCAGCGCAACCTGCTCGCGGCGACCTGCCTGTTGACCTTCGCCGCCGCGGGGCTGGCCGGCTTTCTGATCGCGCGCAACCTCACCCGCGCCCTCGGCGACGAGCCGGCTGCGCTCGGCGTGGTGGCGCAGCGTGTGGCCAATGGGGAGCTCACACCAGTCCCCGGCGCCGAGACCGCGCCCGCCGGCAGCGTGCTGGCTTCGTTGGGCGCCATGCAGGCCAGCCTGGCGCGCATCGTGGGTGACGTTCGTGGCGCCTCCGAGTCGATCGCCACCGGCTCGGCGCAGATCGCCACCGGCAACGCCGACCTCAGCCAACGCACCGAGGAACAAGCCAGTGCCCTGCAGCAGACCGCCGCGACGATGGATCAGCTGGGCGCGACGGTGCGAAACAACGCCGACAGCGCGAAACAGGCCAGTCAACTCGCCATCGGGGCCAGCGAGGTGGCGATCAAGGGTGGCGCGGTCGTCTCCCGCGTGGTCGACACGATGAAGGGCATCAACGACGGCAGCAAACGCGTCGCCGACATCATCGGCGTGATCGACGGCATCGCGTTTCAAACCAACATCCTGGCGCTGAATGCGGCCGTCGAGGCGGCGCGTGCCGGCGAGCAAGGGCGCGGTTTCGCGGTCGTCGCCAGCGAGGTCCGCAGCCTGGCCCAGCGCAGCGCCGAAGCGGCCAAGGAGATCAAGAGCCTGATCACCAGCAGCGTCGAACAGGTCGAGCAAGGCACCTCGCTGGTCGACGAAGCCGGCCGGACGATGGAGCAGATCGTGGGCGCGATCCAGCGTGTCAGCGACATCGTTGCCGAGATCAGCGCCGCGAGCACGGAGCAAAGTGCCGGCGTTGGCCAGGTTGGCCAGGCGGTGTCGCAGATGGACCAGGTGACGCAACAAAACGCGGCCCTGGTGGAAGAAAGCGCCGCCGCCGCGGAAAGCCTCAAACAGCAGGCGCAGCGTCTGGTGGGTGCCGTGTCGATCTTCAAGCTGACGGCGCAGCCCACCGGCTGCTGACGGCGGGGGCCGGGGGTTGGAGCCCGTCGCCCGGTGCGGCGCCGGGCTCGCCACCGCGTGTTTGCGCAACCCTTGCGGTGACGCAAAACCATGGTGGCGTCGGCTGGCGATAGTCGGCCGAATCTCGACCACCGCCTGACCGTGAACCCCAACGACCACCCGCCCACAACGGCCAAAACCCATGCCCGCCCACCTGAACTCGTCTGCCCTGCCGGCTCGCTGCGCGCCCTGGTGGCCGCGGTGGACGCCGGCGCCGACGCGGTCTACCTCGGGCTCAAGGACGCCACCAACGCACGCAACTTCGCCGGCCTGAACTTCGACGACGCGCAGGTGCGCGAGGGCGTGGCCCACGCCCACGCCCGGGGCGCGAAGGCGCTGATGGCGCTGAACACCTTTGCCGACGCACGCGACCCGGGGCCCTGGCGCCGCGCGGTCGACAAGGCCGTCACCCTCGGCGCCGACGCGCTGATCGTGGCCGACAGCGCGGTGATGGCCTATTGCCGCGATCACCACCCCAACCTGCGGCTGCACCTGTCGGTGCAGGCCTCGGCCACCAGCCATGCGGCGATCGAGTTCTACCGTCGCCGCTACGGCATCCAGCGCGCGGTGCTGCCGCGCGTGCTGACGCTGCAGCAGGTGGGCCAGGTCATCAAGCACACCGATGTCGACATCGAGGTCTTCGGCTTCGGCAGCCTGTGCGTGATGGTCGAGGGCCGCTGCGCGCTGTCGTCTTACGTGACCGGCCAGTCGCCGAACAACGCCGGCGTATGCTCGCCGCCCTCGGCCGTGCGCTGGCAGGACGACGGCCCGGCCGGCATGCAGGCACGCCTGAACGGCGTGCTGATCGACCGCTACGCGCCAGACGAGCCGCGCGGCTACCCCACGCTGTGCAAGGGCCGCTTCTCGGTCAACGGCGAGCGCGACTACGCGCTGGAAGAGCCGACCAGCCTGAACACCCTGGCCATCCTGCCCGAGCTGATGGCGATGGGCGTGAAGGCGATCAAGATCGAAGGCCGGCAGCGCAGCACCGCCTATGTCGAGCAGGTCACGCGCGTCTGGCGCGCGGCGATCGACCAGGCCGCGGCGCAGGGCCGCTACAGCGTCCAGCCCGAATGGACCACCACGCTGGCCAGCCACGCCGAAGGCCAGCAGCACACGC
The DNA here is from genome assembly GCF_041914305.1 of Ideonella sp. NCBI lineage: Bacteria > Pseudomonadati > Pseudomonadota > Betaproteobacteria > Burkholderiales > Sphaerotilaceae > Ideonella > Ideonella sp. Next base: position 215,795 of record NZ_JAYSDQ010000006.1, on the reverse strand, counting down.
TGGGCGCCTACAACCGGCCCTGGCGCTGAACGCTTCGACACGATGACACCCCAATCGACGACAACCACCGCCGCCGCCGCGCCGCAACGCATGGCCCTGACCGTGGGCCCGGTGCTCTACCACTGGTCCCGCGACACCTTGCTGCACTTCTACGCCGACCTGGCCGACAGCCCCGCCGACACGGTGGTTCTGGGCGAGGCGGTGTGCGCGCGCCGGCGCGAGCTGCGGCTGGACGACTGGCTGGCCCTCGGGCGCGAGCTGCAGGCCGCCGGCAAAGAGGTGGTGCTGGTCGCGCAGACGCTGATCGAAACCGAGGCCGACCTGCGGCTGCTCGAGCGCCAGGCCGAGCAGCAGGGCTTTGCGGTCGAAGCCGGCGATGCCTCGGCGCTGCAGCTGCTGGCCGGGCGCGTGCCGCTGGTGCTGGGGCCGCACCTGAACATCTACAGCCGCGAGGCGCTGGCCGAACATGCCGACCTGGGCGCCTCGCGCTGGGTCGCGCCGGTGGAGCTGGCGCTCGATGCACTGGCGCTGATCAACCCGCCCGCCGCGCCGGTGCACACCGCCCAGGGCGAGGCGATCACGACCGAGGCCTGGGCCTTCGGCCGGCTGCCGCTGGCGTTCTCGGCGCGTTGTTTCACCGCACGCCACCACCGGGTTGGCAAGGACGACTGCGGATATCCTTGCTTGTCCGATCCGGACGGCCTCTTGCTGGCTTCGACCGAAGGCCAGCCATTTCTCGTGCTCAATGGCACCCAAACCCAATCCGCCGCGGTGCAAAACCTGATCGGCGATGCCGCAGCGTTGCGCGCCGCCGGCGTGTCGCGCCTGCGGCTGTCACCCTGCGCCAGTGGCTTCAGCCAAGTGCTGCGCGATTTCGACGCCGTGATGAACCACGGCCGCCCGGCCACCGGCTGCGCCGACGCCTGGCTCGGCCAGGGCGTGCCCGGCCCGTTCAGCAACGGTTTCTCGCGCCGCCTGCCCGGCATGGCCTGGAGCGCCGCATGAACGGCACCGCCCCCGAGTTTTCGCTGCCACCGGGCCTGCCGACGATGCTGGCGCCGCTGCACCGGCGCGTGTGCGCGCTGGTCGAGCGCTTGCCGGTGCAGCCGCCCTCGTTCGTGCTGGCCCGCGCGCTCGACCGCGTGCTGCTGCCGCGCCTGCCGGCCGATGCGCGCCAGGCCCTGGCCGGCCGCTGCGTCGAGCTGCGGGTCACCGATTTCGGCCTGCGCGTGCGCCTGCAGCTCGGGCCGGGCGGCTTTGCGCTCGCATCGTCAACGGCCGAGCCGGCCCTGCGCATCACGGCGCCGGGGTCGAGCTACCTGCGGCTGCTGCGGGGCGACGACGACCCAGACCGACTGTTCTTCGAGCGCGCCCTGGTGATGGAAGGCGACACCGAGCTCGGCTTGGTGCTGAAGAACACGCTGGACGCGATCGGCCCGCTGTGGCCGCGCCGCGCCGCGCCGGCGGCCCGGCGATGATGGTCGTGGCCTGGCTGCGCGGCGCCCTCACCGGCCTGCTGCTGGCCGTGAACACGGTGCTGGTCTTCTCGCTGATGATGCTGCCGGCGCTGGCCAAGCTGGTGCTGCCGGCCGGTGCGCTGCGTGTGGCCTGCGACAAGGCGTTGAACAGCCTGGCCTCGTGCTGGGTGGCGGTCAACAACGCCTGGCTCGCGGCCGCCGCCTCGAACCCCTGGGAGGTGAGCGGCCTGGACGGCCTGAACCCGCGCGGCTGGTACCTCGTCTCCAGCAACCACCAGAGCTGGGTCGACATCCTGGTGCTGCAGCGCGTGTTCCACCGCCGCATCCCGTTCCTGAAGTTCTTTCTCAAGCGCGAGCTGATCTGGGTGCCGGTGATCGGCCTGGCCTGGTGGGCGCTTGACTTTCCGTTCATGCAGCGCGGCAAGGGCCGCGGCGGCAGCCGTGACGACCTGGCCACCACCCGCCGCGCCTGCGAGAAGTTCAAGCGCATCCCGACCTCGGTGATCAACTTCGCCGAGGGCACGCGCTTCACCCACGCCAAGCACGCGGCGCAGCGCAGCCCTTACCAGTACCTGCTGATCCCCAAGGCCGGCGGCCTGGGCGTGGCGCTGGCGACGATGGGCGAGCAGTTCGACGCCCTGCTGGACGTGACGCTCATCTACCCCGAGGGCACGCCCAGCTTCTGGGACCTGCTCTGCGGCCGGGCCGGCGCGGTGTGGGTTCATGTGCGCCGGCGCCCGGTGCCCACCGCGGTGGTCGGCGGCGACCTGGTGCGCGACAAGGCCTACCGGCAGCGCGTGCGCGCCTGGATCGACGAGCAGTGGGCCGAGAAAGACCTCTTCATCGAGACCCGGCTGCGCCAGTACCACGCCGGCCGCGCCGCCGCCGGGGCTGGCGCGCTGCAACCGGAGCACGAGGCCTGAAGCCGCGCACCGCGCCATGGCCAAACGCTTCCCGATCCGCCCGAGCCACCCCGAGCGCAACTGCTGGGGCTGCGACCGCTTCTGCGCCGCCAACGACCTGATCTGCGGCAACGGCTCGGAGCGCACCCAGCACCCGGTCGAGCTGTTCGGCGACGACTGGCTCGAGGCCTGCACGGACGAAGCCGACCGCGTGCTCGCCCCACCAGGCCAGCCCGCCCCAGACCCCCAGCGCTGACAGACCTGCGCACGGCCGGGTTGATGTGGATCAACCTTGTGTGGCGGGCGCGTCCCTAGCATAGATGCATTCTGAATGCATCTTCAAAAGGACGCGCCATGCCCTCTGCCCAAGCCCAAGCCAAAGCCCACGCCACCATCGATGTCCGCACCGTCGCGCCGATGGAGCGGCACCCGCTGATCTTCTCGACCTTTCGCGAGTTGCCGGCCGGCCTGGCGATGGATCTGGTGAACGACCACGATCCGAAGCCGCTGTACCACCAGTTCCAGGCCAACATCCCCGGCCGTTTCGGCTGGGACTACCTGCAGTCGGGCCCCGATGTCTGGCAGGTCCGCATCACCAAGCTGGCTGACCCGCACGCCGAAGGCCGCTGCTGCGGCGGCTGCGGCGGCGCCTGAGCCACCTTCTCCCCGTCTCAACTACCGGGAAACCAAATCATGAACACTTCGCAAAGGCTGTGGCGTTGGCTCGGCCTGATCTTCGTGCTGTCGTTCGGCGCGCTGGGTTATCTGGGCGTCCAGATCTACCTCAGCGCCCCGCCGATCCCCAAGGCCGTCGTCAGCGCCGACGGCGAAACGCTGTTCACCGGCGAGCAGATCCAGCTCGGCCAGCAGGCCTGGCTTGCGGCCGGCGGCCAGCAACTGGGCACCGTCTGGGGCCACGGCAGCTATGTCGCGCCGGACTGGTCGGCCGACTGGCTGCACCGTGAGGCCGTGGCGCTGCAGGACATCCGCGTGCAGCAGTTGAACAAGGTCGCCAGCAACCTGACGCCGGCCGACCATGGCGCGATCGACGCGGCGCTGAAAGACGAGATGCGGCGCAACACCTATGACGAGACCACCGGGGTCATCAAGGTGTCGGCCGAGCGTGCGCAGGCGATCAAGCATGTTGCGCACCACATCGAAGGCCTGTTCGGCGACGAGGCCTCGCTGGCCCACTTGCGCGACCAGTACGCGATGACCGAAGGCTCGCTGCCGGCGCTGACCGACCGTCAGGCGCTCGCCGCGTTCTTCTTCTGGACCGCCTGGGCCGCCGCAACCGACCGGCCGGGCGAGCAGAACCTGTCGTACACCAGCAACTGGCCGCACGAGCCGCTGGTGGGCAACACGATGACCAGCACCGCGGCCGTCTGGTCGATGGTCAGCATCGTGCTGCTGCTGGCCGGCATTGCCGCGATGCTGTGGTTCCACGGCGGGCAGAAGCATGAAGCGCCTGCACAACCGCCCAAGACCGACCCGCTGATCGGCGCGGTCGCCACGCCGTCGATGAAGGCCACGCGCAAGTACTTCTTCGCCGTCGTCGGCCTGATGCTGCTGCAGATCGGCATGGGCGCGATCACCGCGCACTACGCGGTCGAGGGCCAGGCCTTCTTCGGCATCCCGCTGGCCGAGGTGCTGCCTTACACGATCAGCCGCACGATCCACACCCAGGTCGGCGTGTTCTGGATCGCCACCGCGTGGCTGGCCACCGGCCTGTACATCGCGCCGCTGCTGTCGGGCCGCGAGCCCAAGCTGCAGAAGCTCGGGGTGGACGTGCTGTTCTGGGCCCTGATCGCGATCGTCGTCGGCTCGACGGCCACCGGCTGGCTCGGCACGCTGCAACACCGCGGCGTCGACTTCAGCTTCTGGATCGGCAACCAAGGCCTCGAATTCACCAGCATGGGCCGCGTCTGGCAACTGCTGCTGTTCGTCGGCCTGCTGTTCTGGGTCTTCCTGCTCGGCCGCGCGCTGTGGCCGGCGCTGACCAAGCCCTCGGAAACGCGTGGCCTGATCGCGATGGTGTTCCTGTCGGCCACCTGCATCGGCGGCTTCTACGCCAGCTCGCTGACCTGGGGCCAGCACACCCACTACTCGATGATCGAGTACTGGCGCTGGTGGCTGGTGCACCTGTGGGTCGAAGGCTTCTTCGAAGTGTTCGCCACCGCGGTCGTCGCGCTGATCTTCACCAACCTGGGCCTGGTGCGCGCCGAAAGCGCCAACCGCGCGATCGTCGCCGAGACCATCGTCTTCCTGTTCGGCGGCATCCTGGGCACGCTGCACCACCTGTACTTCACCGGCACGCCCACATCGATCATCGCGGTCGGTGCGGTCTTCTCGGCGCTCGAAGTGGTGCCGCTGACGCTGATCGGCCTCGAAGCGCTGCAAACCTACCGCCAGTCGAAGTCGCTGCCGTGGCTGGGGGCCTACAAGTGGGTCATCCTCAGCTTCGTCGCGGTGGGCTTCTGGAACACGGTGGGCGCCGGCCTGCTGGGCTTCGCGATCAACCCGCCGGCCTCGCTGTACTACGTGCAGGGCCTGAACATGACGGCGGCCCACGGCCACGCGGCGCTGTTCGGCGTCTACGGCATGCTGGGCATCGGGCTGATGCTGTTCTGCCTGCGGGGCCTGTACGCCCGCGGCCTGCACGTCGACCGCCTGCTCAAGCCCGCCTTCTGGAGCCTGAACATCGGCTTGGGCATGATGGTCTTCCTGTCGCTGCTGCCGGCCGGCATCTACCAGGCCTGGGCCAGCGTCGACAAGGGCCTGTGGTTCGCCCGCTCGCCGGAGGTGATCCACTCGGGCGTGATGGAAACGCTGGTCTGGCTGCGTGTGCCTGGCGATATCGTGTTTGCCCTCGGTGGCTTGCTGTTGGCGCTGTATGCGGTCAAGCTATTGCGTCGGCCCACCGGGGCCCAGGCCACGGCAGCGCTGCCGGCGGCCCAACGCACCTGAAGCACCACCATGAAGCTCACCGCCTTCACCGACTACAGCCTGCGCGTGCTGATCTACCTGGCGGCCCAGCCGGGCCGGCGCAGCACGATTGCCGAGATCGCCAAGGCGTTCAACGTGAAGGAGAACCACCTGACCAAGGTGGTCCACTTCCTCGGCAAGGCCGGCCTGCTGGCCAATGTGCGCGGCAAGGGTGGTGGGCTCAACCTGGCGCTGGCGCCGGAAGACGTGGTCCTCGGCCGCGTCGTCCGGCAGACCGAAGGGGCCGACACGCCGGCCGAGTGCTTCGGCGAAGAGCCGAGCCTGGGCCGCTGCTGCATCGAACCGGTCTGCCGACTGCGCCCGGTGCTGCACGAGGCGGTCGAGGCCTTCTACGCGGTGCTGGACCGCTACACCCTGGCCGACCTGGCGCGCAACCGGCAGTCGCTGGCGAACATCCTGTTCGTCGACCGCCGGCCGGGCCCGCGGGAGGGGTTGGCATCGTGAGTACCCCCAAACCTGTCGCCCTGCGCCAGGCCCCCCAAGGGGGTCAAGAAGTCTCGGGAACGGCCCGTCGCCTTCTTGAGAGCACCGACACGCCGTTCCCCTACAGCGGCCCCGAGGCGCTGCGCCAGCCGATCGTCGCCGCGCTGACGCGTGTCGTCGACCCCGAGGTGGCGCTGAGCATCGTCGACGTGGGCCTGGTGCTCGGCGTCACCGTGTCGGCCGAGCGGCTGCACGTGCTGCTGACCATGACCTCGGCCGCCTGCCCGGTGGCCGGCCTGATCATCGAAGAAGTCGAGGCCGAGCTGGCCGGGGTGGCCGAACGCGGCATGGCGATCGATGTCGAACTGGTGTGGGAGCCCCCGTGGACCCCCGACCAGATGAGCGAGCGCGCCCGGCGCTTCATGCAGTGGTGACCCGCACCGCCCCACCCCGCAGCCCGGCGGCGTTTGCCAAGCCCCTGCTGCTGGGTCTGGTGGCGGTGTCCCTGGTCGGCGGGGTGTTCGGCGGGCTGGCGCGCTACGGCGCCGCCCCGGCCTTTCTCGACGGCCAGGCCTGGCTCGGCCAAGCGCTGCTGTGGCATGCGGCCTTGATGGTCTGCGGCTTTTTGGGCACCGTGATCGGCATCGAGCGCGCGGTGGCCGTCAAGCGGCCCGTCGCCTTCTTGGCGCCGGTGCTGTCGGGTGCGGCGGGCGTGTCGCTCGTCGCAGGCGCGGCCACGCTGGCCGGCGCGCTGCTCGTCGCCGCGGCCACGGTCTTCGTCGCCGTCAACATCGTCATCGTTCGCCGCCAGCGCGCGGCCCACACTGTGTTGCTGCTGGTGGCCGCGCTGGCCTGGCTGGTGGGCAACCTGCATTTCGCCATCGGCACCACCGTCGCGCGCCCCGGCCTGGCCACACTGGCCTGGTGGTTCAACTTCCTGGTGCTGACGATCGCCGCCGAGCGGCTGGAGATGACCCGGCTGATGCGCCGGCACCCGGCCGCGCACCCATCGTTCTACGCGGTCGTTTCGCTGCTGCTGGCCGGTGCTGCCGCGTCGGCCGTCTGGCCGGTCGGCGGTGGCCTGCTGTTCGGTGCGGCGCTGGCGCTGATGGCTGCCTGGCTGGCGGTGTTCGACATTGCCCGCCGAACCGTCTTCGCCGCGGGCCTGCCGCGCTACATGGCCGTGTGCCTGCTGGGCGGTTATGCCTGGCTCGCGGTGGCCGGCGTGGCCTGGGCCGCGATGGTGCTGGGGCTGCCCACGCGCGACACCGCGCTGCATGCCCTGGGCCTGGGCTTCATCATCAGCATGGTGATGGGCCACGCACCGGTGATCCTGCCGGCGGTGGCCCGCGTCAAGCTGCAGTTCGGGCGGCCGTTCTACGGGCCCTTGTTCGCGCTTCACCTGTCGCTCGCGCTGCGCCTGGGCGCCGGCGCGTTCGACGGCCAATTGGGCGCCGCGGGCGCCGCATTGAACGCCCTCGCCCTGGTCTGGTTCGCGGCCACCGTGCTGGGCGGTATCGTGGCCTGGCGCTGGGCCCACCCCTCTTTGAAAGAAAAGCCCCAATGACCGGCTTCGTGCAAATCATGGAACCGCCCCGGCGCCCGAACAGCGCCCCGGGCTTCGCGCTGTGGCAACTCGGCTTCCGGCCGTTCTACCTGCTGGCCAGCAGCTTCGCCGCGCTGTCGATCGCGCTGTGGGCGCTGCAATACGCCGGCTGGCTCGACCACGCTTACCTGCGCGGGCCGGCCTGGCACGCGCACGAGATGCTGTTCGGCTTCACGCTGGCGGTGGTCGTGGGCTTTCTGTTCACCGCCGGACGCAACTGGTCGAATCGGCCCACGCCGACCGGCGCGCTGCTGGCCGCGCTGGCGGCCTTGTGGGTGGCCGGGCGCGTGCTGGTTCTGACACCCTTCGGCCTGACGGCGGCGGTGGTCAACGCCGCCTTTCCGCTGTCTGCCGCGATCGCGCTGGCGGTGCCGTTCATCGCGGCGCGCAACCAGCGCAACTACTTCTTCATCGGCCTGCTGCTGCTGATGTCGGCCGCGCAGATGCTGTTCCACCTGGCGCAGCTGGGCGTCATCGCGGCGCCGCCGTGGATCGGCATCCAGCTCGCGCTCGATGTGGTGCTGTTCATCATGGCGGTGATGGGTGGCCGGGTGATCCCGATGTTCACCAACAACGGCATCGCCGGTGCCGCGGCCACGCGCCAGCCGCTGGTCGAGAAGGCCGCGCTCGGCTCGGTGCTGCTGCTGTGGGCGGCCGATGCGGCGCAGTTGCACGGCACGCCGATGCTGCTGCTGGCCGTGCTGTGCGCCGCCGCCCACCTGGCGCGCTGGTCGCTGTGGCAGCCCTGGGTCACCTGGCGCACGCCGCTGGTCTGGGTGCTGCACCTGGCCTACCTGTGGATCCCCGTGCACCTGCTGCTGCGTGCGGCGGCCGAGGCGGGCTGGCTGGCGCCGTCGCTGGCCACCCATGCGCTCACGGTCGGCGCCATCGGCGGCCTGATCATCGGCATGATGACCCGCACCGCACTGGGCCACACCGGCCGCCTGCTGCGCGCCGGGCCCTGGGAAACGACCTGCTATGTGCTGGTGGCGCTGGCCGCGGTGGTGCGCATCGGCGTGCCGATGCTGTGGCCCGAGGCCTCGCTGCACGCGGTGCTCGCCGCCGCAGCGCTGTGGTCCACCGGCTTCGGGCTGTATGCCGTGGTCTACTGGCCGATCCTGACCCGCTCGCGGGTCGACGGTCGACCCGGCTGATATGGACTACGCCCTCGTCAAGACCATCCACCAGACCGCCGTCGCGCTGTCGTTCACCGGCTTCTTCGCGCGCGGGGCGGCGTCGCTGCGCGGCGCGCGCTGGGTGCAGGGGCGCGCGGCCAAGACCTTGCCGCACATCGTCGATTCGGTGCTGCTGCTGTCGGCCCTCACGCTGGCCTGGATGCTGCGGCTGAACCCGGCCCATGCGCCGTGGCTGCTGGCCAAGATCATCGGGCTGCTGGTCTACATCGGGCTCGGCATGGTGGCGCTCAAGCCCGGCCGACCGGCGCCGGTGCGCGCCGCCGCGTGGGTGGCCGCGCTGGCCACCTTCGGCTGGATCGCTTCGGTCGCGATCACCAAGAATCCGCTCGGCCTGCTTTCCTAGGCGGCTCCTCACAAGGACCGGAGCGCACTGCCGCACGGGACCGGCAATTCCTTTATGCTCAGTCTCATCCGCCATCCCCTTGCCGACTGACAGAATAGGCAAGCCTTGACATGAGCGGCACACGAGCCCAGGGGACACGTCATGACTGAGCGTCAGTTCAGCTTGCTGCTTGTGGATGATGACCCTTCCGCGGTTCAGGCCATGAGCCGCATGTTGGCGGACTACACCAACCAGCGATTTGCCACCTCTGGCGCGGATGCGCTACGCGTGGCCCGCGAATCTCCACCGGACCTGATACTCCTCGACGCGGAGATGCCTGGCATGAGTGGCCTTGAGGTGTGCAAGGCGTTGCGCGCCGACTCTGCACTGGCGCACATTCCCGTCATATTCGCGACCAGCCATGACTCTGCGGAACTTGAAGTCGCGGCTCTGCAAAGCGGGGCAGTCGACTTCGTCACCAAACCGATCGCAGAAACGCAGTTGCGATCCCGCGTTCGCGCACGCTTGCGAACCCACCAGGCGCTTCATGAGCCTGCGGCTGCAGCGCGTCATGACGTGCTGCAGCCACCGGAGCGCCCCTCACGTTTGCTGATCGTCGACGACGAAGTGAACGCCATCCATGTTCTGTCCCAGACGCTGTCCCAGCTTGGCGAGCTTCACTATGCAAGCTCGGGCGAAGAGGCCCTCAGAATCGCCCCGTTGGTGTCGCCTGACATCATCCTTCTCGACATCCACATGCCGGGTATCGATGGCTTCGCCGTCTGCGGTGTGCTGAAGGCGTTGCCGGACTTCGCATCGGTGCCGATCGTCTTCGTGACGCGCCACTCCGAACCCGAAATCGAAATGCGTGCGTTGGATCTCGGCGCCGCCGAATTCATTGCCAAGCCCTACACGCCAGCGGTGCTTCGCGCGCGGGTGCGTAATCTCCTGCACCTCAAGCACCGAACCGACGCGGACCTGCGTGCCGTGAGCGAGCGCTGGCAGCGTGTGAGCGACGCCCGAGTGGCGGGCATCGTAGAGGCCGCGACGGATGCGATCCTGACGATCGACACCCATCAACGCTTGGTGCTGATGAATGGGGCCGCCTGCCGCTTGTTTGGCGTGCAACCGGACGAAGTCATGGGTCATCCGGTGCGGAATGTCCTCGGCAGCCTGTTGGACGATCTCAGCGTTGGCGGTGCAGCGCCCGTTCGCTTGTCACTGCCATTCAGCGGTGACGGAGCAGTAACAGTCGAGATGTCGGTTTCCACGTCAGACGAAGGCGCCCAGCGTTTGACGACCGTGGTGCTGCGCGACGTGAGCGACCGCGAGCGCCTCGACCGAGAAACCCAAGCACGCGCCGAGGCTGAAGCCACGGCGCAGATCAAGGCCCGTATGCTGGCCTACTTGGCACATGAGATAGGCAACCCGCTGAACGGCATCATTGGGTTCGGTCAATTGATGGCCGCTGACACTGAACTCGCCCTGCATCCGGTTCAAAGGCAAAGGTTGGCCCATCTGCTGTCCAGCGCCCGCCACCTTCAGACGCTGATGCGTGACGCGCTCGACTTGGGCCGCTTTGAATCAGGTCAATTGGCGTTCGAGATCCGAGATATCGATGTATCCCCTCTGTTGACCATGGCCATCGAGGCCAGCCAGTCCCTCGCCGCAGAGCATCGCGTGGAACTGCGGCTCGGTGCTCAGTCAACCTTCGCCGTCTGGGCGGACAGCAGCCGCCTTCAGCAAGTGTTGTTGAACCTGCTGTCGAATGCGGTCAAATACAACCGTGCCGGCGGTAGGGTCGACGTGGAAGCGTCCCGGCGTGCCTCCACCGTGGCCATCGCCATCCGCGATAGCGGCCTCGGCATGGACGCCGAACAGCGAAAACACTTGTTCGAGCCATTCAACCGCCTCGGCCGGCAGGGCTCGGGCACGCCGGGTGCTGGCCTGGGATTGCTGATCACCCGCCAGCTGGTGGAAGCGATGGGGGGGCAGTTGGAGGTCGACAGCATTCCTGGGAGTGGCAGTTGCTTCACGGTGCTGCTGCCCAGCGCTGACAGCCCGCGTCCAGACTGACGCAAACCTGCCGCCAAGATGCGCCCGGGGTATATATTTCTCTCGAAGCTCATGCCACAGCCGGCTGAAGCACCGAAAGGAGCAGGTTGAACCACGACATCTTGCTGGTGGACGACGATCCCGGCGCCATCCAGTTGATGGCCCGGATGCTGGCAGGCCTAGGCCGCCTGCGGTTTGCCACCAGCGGGGCGATGGCTCTCGGCATGGTCCGCGCATCGGCACCTGACCTGATTCTTCTCGACGCGGAAATGCCAGGCATGAGCGGCTTCGAGGTCTGCCGTGAGCTGCAGGCAGATCCAGCCTTGGCGAGCATCCCGGTGATCTTCGTCACCAGCCACAGCGACACGAAGACCGAGGTCGCGGGCTTTGAGTTGGGTGCGGCTGACTTCATCAGCAAGCCCATCAGCGAACCGTTGGTGGTTGCCCGCGTCAAGACCCAGCTGCGGATCAAACGACTGACCGACGAATTGAGGCGCCTGAGCACGATCGATGCGCTCACCGGGGTGGCCAATCGCCGCCGGTTCGACGAGACGCTGGTCGCCGAATGGCAGCGGGCACGCAGATCGGGAGACTCTCTGTGCCTGCTGATCGTCGACGTCGACCATTTCAAGCGATTCAACGACACCTACGGCCACCCGGCGGGCGACGCGGCGCTGTGCGCGGTGGCCCGGGCGCTCACCGAGTCGACACAGCGCACCAACGATTTGATCTCCCGTTTCGGTGGCGAAGAATTCGCCATGCTGTTGCCGTGCACGCCCCGGGCGGGCGGGAAGCATGTGGCGCACCGCGTCGTGCAGGCGGTCGCGGCCATGAACCTGCCCCACGCGGCCTCGCCCACGGCCCCCTGCGTGACGGTAAGCGTCGGGATGTCGTGCTACGACGAAGACAGCGCCTGTTGGATCACTGCATCGCCCGACTCCCTCGTCATGGGCGGCGACCAGAGGCGGCGCACCGCACAGGAGCTGCTCAAAGCCGCCGACGAAGCGTTGTATGCAGCCAAGAGGGCCGGCCGAGCCCGGGCCTATTGGCTTGATGTCTCAGACGTGGACGAGCCTGCCCGGGCTCAGCCCGTCGGCGAGATGCAGATCCAGGGAGCATCACCGCACGGCGAATGAGCATGCATCACTATCCCATCCGCGCAGCGCTCGGCGTCTTGGCCCTGGGGATGGTGGCAGCCCTCGTGCTGACGCAATGGTGGTCACGCCACGAGCAGGAGAACGCCGAAAGGCAATTCGAGGTCCTGACCGATCGCACGCTCGGCCAGGTGGCCGAGCGAATTCGAACCTACGAGTACGGTCTGAAGGGCGCGCGTGGAACAGCCGTCGTGGCTGGCAGGCAAGGCATCGATCGGGCGGGGTTCAGGCGCTACAGCGAATCCCGCGACATTGACCGTGAATTCCCCGGCGCGCGTGGCGTGGGCCTTATCTGGCGAGTGCCCGAGCAGCAGCAAGACACATTTGTGGAAGCTGCACGGCGCGATGGCTGGCCCACCTTCGAGATCCGGCAGCTCAAACCCAGCGCCGGTGATCGCTATGTGATCCAGTACGTCGAGCCGATTGAGCGCAACAAGCCTGCGGTGGGGCTGGACATTGGGTCTGAGCCTGTTCGTCGCGAGGCCGCCGACAGCGCCGCTCGCAGCGGCAAAGCCACATTGTCCGGACCCATCACGCTGGTGCAGGCCGCCGGCAAAGCCCGCCAGTCGTTTCTATTTCTCCTGCCCATCTATCGCGCGGGAGCCCCTTTGCGTACGCCCGAAGAGCGTGCCGAGGCGGCCATAGGCTGGAGCTACGCGCCGCTGGTGATCGACGAGGTCCTGGCCGGGTTGGACCTCCACGAGGTATCCGTCGTCTTGCGAGATGTGACCGGCCCGACGCCGCAGCAGTTCTTTGCGCCGCCAGAAGGCGACCAGGCAGCAGCCCTTGGACTATCGCGAGACTTGTCCGTGACGCTGTACGGCCGAACCTGGCAAGCCGACATGCGGGCCAAACCGGCTTTTGCCGCCCGTCTGAGCCGGCTCGCCCCACGGGCCCTTGGGGCGATGGCTACCGCCATCGCGGCGCTGCTGAGCCTGCTGACCTACGCCTGGGCGCGGAGTTCGGCGCAGGCCGCGGCGGTGCGCGAAGAGCAGGCCCGCCGCGCCACCTTGATGGCAGAGCTCAACGCATCCCTCGACAAGCTGGTGGCGGAACGGACGGCCGAGCTGGAACTCTCTCGCCGCGACCTGCAGACCATCCTCGACGCCGTGCCATCGATGATCGGCTACTGGGACAGTCAGCTGCGCAACCGGGTGGCCAACAAGGCCTACAGCGACTTCTTCCGGGTCGATGCCGCGCAGCTGCGCGGCAAGCACATGCTGGAGCTTCTTGGCCCGGAGCTGTACGAGCGCAATCGACCCTACGTCGAAGCGGCCCTGCGCGGCGAAGCCCAGACCTTCGAGCGCACGATTCCGCGGCCCGACGGTGCCGGGTCTCGCCACACATTGGCCCACTACCTGCCGGACACGGTGGATGGCGACGTGCGCGGTTTCTACGTGCTGGTCCATGACATCAGCGAGATCACTGCGAGCCGTCAACAGCTGGCAGCGGCACTGAGGGACAACGAAGCACTGCTGCGCACGATCCATCAACACGCACTTGTCTCCGCGACGAGCCCCGACGGACGGATCATCGAGGTCAACGACAGCTTCTGCCGAGTCTCCGGCTACACCCGGGACGAGCTCGTGGGCCGGGACCACCATCTCGTCAGCTCCGGGCTTCATGAACCGCCCTTCTGGGCTGACTTGTGGCAGACCATCAGCCAGGGCCATTCCTGGCGCGGAAGCATCTGCAACCGCACCAAGGACGGCGCGCTCTACTGGCTGGACTGCACCGTGGCGCCGTTCATCGACGAACAAGGCCGAATCGCGAAGTACATCGCCATCCAGACCGACATCTCCGCCGCCAAGCGACTGGAAGCGCAGCTGCGCGAGAGCCAAGCCTTTCTCGACCGTGCCAGCCGCGTGGCCGGTGTCGGCGCCTGGCAGTTCGATTTGGATCCACCGGCCATCACATGGTCGCCGGAGATGAACCGCATTCATGAGGTCGAACCGAGCTACCGCCCCAGCCTCAAGGAAGGTTTGGAGTTCTACCCACCCGAAGCGCGCCCGGCGATTGAACAGGCAGTTCAGCAGGCGATCGAGTCGGGCCGGGGCTGGGATCTCGAGCTGCCGCTGCGAACCGCCAAGGGCCGGCTGCGCTGGGTACGCGCCGTCGGCGAACCCGAATTCGCCGAGGGTCGGCCGGTGCGGCTCGTCGGCTCGATGCAAGACATCACCAACCGCAAGGAGATCGAAGCCTCGCTGGCCTATGAGCGCCATCTGATGAGTGCATTGCTCGACACCGTGCCCGACCAGATCTATTTCAAAGACCGCGACAGCCGCTTCTTGCGCATCAACCCCGGCTTGGCACGCCGCTACGGCTTGAGCGACCCGGCCGAGGCGGTGGGCCGATCGGATGCAGACTTCTTCACGCCCGAACACGCCCAACGGACCGCCGCCGTGGAGCGACATATCGTCGAAACCGGCGAACCGGTGCTGAACCTCGAAGAAATGGAGACATGGCCCGATCGCCCCCCCACCTGGAACATGACCACCAAGATGCCGCTGCGCGACCCGCAGGGCCACATCATCGGCACCTTCGGGATTTCGCGAGACATCACGGCCCGCAAACGCATCGAAGATGAATTGAAGGAGACCACCGAGCGTTTTGCGCTGGCGTCGGCCGCAGCCAGCATCGGCGTATGGGAATACCACATCGCCGAAGGCCGCCTCGTCTGGGACGAAGGCATGTATCACTTGTATGGCGTGAAGCGCAGCGGCAACGCCGCCCCATACGATTTGTGGGCCAGCCACCTGCACCCCGACGACCGGGCCCGAGCCGAGGGCGAGGTCCAGCATGCCATCGAGACCCTGGGCGCGTTCGAGTCCGAGTTCCGCATTCGTCGCCCCGATGGCGAAGTCCGCCACCTGCGCGCAGCCGCCCGCCTCCAGTGCGACGAGCAACACAGGCCGGTCCGGATGACCGGCGTCAACTTCGACATCACCGAGCGCAAGCGCGCTGAAGAGCAGCTCGTCGAGACCTCGTCGCTGCTTCGCAATGTGTTGGAGTCGGCGACGGAAGTGTCGGTGATCGCGGTCGCCCCCGACGGCACGATCCGGGTCTTCAACCGAGGCGCCGAGCGGCTGCTCGGTTACCAGCGCGACGAGGTCATCGGCAAGGCGTCGTCGCTTCAGTTCCACGATCGCGCAGAGCTGAAAGCCCGCGCTGAAGAGTTGACGGCACGCCTGGGTCGCCCGGTGCGACCCGGCACCGTCTTGGTGGAGCCCGAAGTGCTGGGCGAGCCGCACGAATGGAGCTACCTGCGGCGCGATGGCGGCAGCGTCACCGTGTCGCTGGTGGTGACGGCGCTTCGCGGCGACGAGGGCCAGTTCTTTGGCTATCTCGGCGTCGCACACGACATCTCACGGCAAAAGCAGGTCGAGTTGCGCCTGCGCGAAGCGGTTCACCAGGCCAAGCGGGCCAACCAGGCCAAAAGCCAGTTCCTCGCCAACATGAGCCATGAGATTCGCACCCCGATGAATGCGGTGATCGGCCTGACCTACCTGTTGGGCCAGACAGACCTGAGCGGCGATCAGGCCACCTTCGTCGAGAAGATTCGCCTCGCCAGCAAGTCGTTGCTGACCATCATCAACGATGTCCTGGACCTGTCCAAGATCGAAGCAGGCGAGCTGAGTATCGAGCGCGAACCGTTCGATTTGCACGCCGCGCTGGCCGAACTGCACGCCGTGATGCAAGTGCAGGCCCAGGCCAAGGCAATCGAATTGACCTTCGAACTGGCCGAGAACTTGCCGACTGACGTTGTCGGCGACTGGGTTCGGCTCAATCAGATTCTGACGAACCTGCTGTCCAACGCCATCAAGTTCACCGAACGCGGAAGCGTACGCCTGCGAGCCCAGTTGCTCTTGAGCGAGGCCGGACGCGCCAGGCTCCGCTTTGCCGTTCAGGACAGTGGCATCGGCATTGCCCCGGAGGTACAGGACAAGTTGTTCGTTCCCTTCGCCCAAGCAGATCAGTCCACCACGCGCCGCTTCGGCGGCACGGGCCTGGGCCTGTCCATCGTCAAACGATTGACGTCGTTGATGGGGGGCAGCGTCGGGCTGTCCAGCACGCCAGGCCAGGGCAGTGAGTTCTGGGCCGAGATCGAAGTAGGCCTGGTAAAGGCGCAGGGGACCGGAGCGCGTCAAAGCGTGGGGGCAGGCCCGGCGCCGGCCCCCGACCTGAACGGGCTGCGCATCTTGGTGGTCGATGACAGCCCCCTCAACCTGGAGGTGGCGCGTCGGATTCTGGAGCACGCTGGCGGAAAGGTCGATCTGGCTGACGACGGCCAGCAAGCCGTCGCACGATTGGGCGCAGGCCCAACCGACTACGACGTGGTCTTGATGGACATCCACATGCCGGTGATGGACGGGTTCACCGCCACCACCACGATCCGCCAGAACTTGGGGCTCGTCGACTTGCCAATCATCGCGCTGACCGCGGGAGCGCTTGCCAGCGAGAAGGAGCAGGCACGAATTGCCGGTCTCAACGACTTCGTCAGCAAGCCGTTTGATCCGCATGACCTGGTCCGGTGCATCCTGCGCCATGCAACTCCACCGGTTGGTGGCGACCGACCGGCTGTTGCATACGATGTCGCCCAGGCGGAGTCTTGGCCACCGATCAAGGGAATCGTGACCGCAGAGGTGAAGCTGCGCACTGGCGGAGACGTCAAATTCTTCCGCAGCATGCTCAAGCGGCTGTTCGCAGAATTTGGCGACCTGGCATTTCCCACAGACCAGACCAACCCAGGCGCACTGGCAGACCATACGCTTCGCATGCACAAACTGTGCGGCAGCGCGGGCACGTTGGCAGCTTCGGCCGTACAAGAAACCGCACGCCAAGCAGAAGCGGCCTGCCGCTCAGGCGACATTGCGCAGGCCGCAATCCTGACGGCCGGTTGCCGGGCGCAATTGGACGCGTTGCGCCAGGAACTGCCCCAAGACTGGCTGCAAGAGGACGAGACCCCACCCACTGTGACGGCGGACCCGCAAACTGCCATCGACAAGCACGCATTGACCGAGCTTCGGCGAAACCTGCGTGAGCAGAGCATGGATGCCCTTGATCGGTTTCAAGCTCTTTCCGACGTGCTGCATCAGCGGCTGGGCTCAACCGCCTTCTTGCGTCTGCTCGAAGACATCGAGAACCTTCGCTTCTCTCAGGCGCTGCAGTTGCTCGACCCTTTGGGCTGATCACCGATTTCGGCGCCGAGGCGTATGGCGAGCCCAGGAAGCGCCGGGCAAGCGCCGAAACCCTGATCCTGATCAAGTTCCAGGGCTTGGTTCGCCAGCAGACCCTACCTATAGTGTCTGCACCGAATGAACACCCCACATTTAGTGCCCGACATGCCCAACACCGCCTACACCCCGCCGTCGCCGGTCGCCCGCTCGCTGCCGATCGCGGTGATCAAACGCGAGGGGCGGACGGTTGGCTTCGACCCCGGCAAGATCGAGGGCGCGCTGGCCCGCGCCGGCGCCGCCACCGGCGAATTCGGCGGTGAACGCGCCGCTGAACTGACGCAGCAGGTGGTGGCACAGCTGCACGGCCGCGTGGCCGATGTCGAGACCATCCAGGACCTGGTCGAGCGTGTGTTGCAGCAGGCCGGGCACTTCGACACCGCCCGCGCCTACATCGTCTACCGCGAGCAGCGCCGCAGCCTGCGGCAAGACCGCGCGGTGGCGATCAACGTCGAGCGCTCGGTCAACGAATACCTCGCGCGGCAGGACTGGCGCGTGCAGGCCAACGCCAACCAGGGCTATTCGCTCGGCGGGCTGATCCTCAACGTGGCCGGCAAGGTGATCGCCAACTACTGGCTCGACCATGTCTACCCGCCCGAGATCGGGCTGGCGCACCGCGAGGCCGACTTCCACATCCACGACCTGGACATGCTCTCGGGCTACTGCGCCGGCTGGTCGCTGCGCACGCTGCTGCACGAGGGCCTGAACGGCGTGCCGGGCAAGGTCGAGTCGGGGCCGCCGCAGCACCTGTCGAGCGCGGTCGGGCAGATCGTCAACTTTCTCGGCACGCTGCAGAACGAATGGGCCGGAGCGCAGGCCTTCAGCTCGTTCGACACCTACCTCGCCCCCTATGTGCGCAAAGACGGCCTGAGCTTCCTGCAGGTGCGCCAGTGCATGCAGGAGCTGATCCACAACCTGAACGTGCCCTCGCGCTGGGGCACGCAGACGCCGTTCACCAACCTGACCTTCGACTGGACCTGCCCCGAAGACCTGCGCGAGCAGGTGCCGGTGATCGGCGGCCGCGAGATGCCGTTCAGCTACGGCGACCTGCAGGCCGAGATGGACCTGATCAACCAGGCCTACATCGACGTGATGATGCAGGGCGATGCCAAGGGCCGCGCGTTCACCTTCCCGATCCCGACCTACAACATCACCCGCGACTTCGACTGGGAGCACCCGAACACCGACCGGCTGTTCGAGATGACCGCGAAGTACGGCCTGCCCTACTTCCAGAACTTCCTCAACTCCGACCTCGAGCCGCACATGGTGCGCTCGATGTGCTGCCGGCTGCAGCTGGACCTGCGCGAACTGCTCAAGCGCGGCAACGGCCTGTTCGGCTCGGCCGAGCAGACCGGCTCGCTCGGCGTGGTGACGCTGAACTGCGCCCGCCTGGGCTACCTGCATGCCGGCGACGAGGCCGCGCTGCTGCGCCGCACCGACCGGCTGATCGAGCTGGCGCGCAACAGCCTGGAGATCAAGCGCAAGGTGATCCAGGGCCACATCGACAACGGCCTGTTCCCCTACACCAAGCGCTACCTCGGCACGCTGCGCAACCATTTCTCGACGCTGGGCGTGAACGGCATCAACGAGATGATCCGCAACTTCAGCGGCGGCACCGAAGACATCACCACCGAATGGGGCGAGGCCTTTGCGCTGCGCTACCTCGACCACATCCGCGAACGCATCGTCGCGCTTCAGGAAGAAACCGGCCACCTCTACAACCTCGAGGCCACGCCGGCCGAGGGCACCACCTACCGCTTCGCGAAAGAAGACCGCAAGCGCTTCCCGCACATCCTGCAGGCCGGCACGCCCGCACAGCCCTACTACACCAACTCGTCGCAGCTGCCGGTGGCCTTCACGACCGACCCGTTCGAGGCCCTGCAGCGGCAAGAAGCGCTGCAGCGCAAATACACCGGCGGCACGGTGCTGCACCTGTACCTGGGCGAGCGGGTCTCGTCCGCCGCTGCGTGCAAGGCCCTGGTGCAGCGTGCGCTGGGCCGCTTCCGCCTGCCCTACATCACCGTCACACCGACCTTCTCGATCTGCCCGACGCACGGTTACCTGGCCGGCGAGCATGTCTTCTGCCCACAGTGCGACGAGGCCGCGCTGGCCCGCAAGCGCCGGCAGTACGAAACCCAGACGCCAGCGCACCAAAGAGCCTGAGAGGCTCTGACCCTTCACCCACTCAAGGAGACCCCGATGTCCTCTGCCGCCTTCCTGTCCGAACCCTTCACCTTGGCCGAACACGAGCGCCAGCGCTGCGAGGTGTGGACCCGCGTGATGGGCTACCACCGGCCGATGGCCTCGTTCAACACCGGCAAACAAGGCGAGTTCAACGAGCGCCGCTACTTCGTCGAGCCGCCGGCCGACCCCTCGCCAGCCAGCCGTGATTGAAATCGGCGGCTTCACGCCGTTGAGCACCAGCGACTGGCCGGGCCGGCTGTGCGCGGTGGTGTTCATCCTCGGCTGCCCCTGGCGCTGCGGCTATTGCCACAACCCCGAGCTGCAGGTTCGCACCGGGCACAGCGACATCGGCTGGGCCTCGGTGCGCGAGACCTTGCAGCGCCGTGTCGGCCTGCTCGACGGCGTGGTCTTCAGCGGCGGCGAGCCGACGCTGGACCCGGAGCTGCCCGCCGCGCTGCACGAGGTGCGGGCGATGGGCTTCGAGACCGGCCTGCACAGCGCCGGCATCTACCCCGCCCGCCTGGGCCCGCTGCTGCCGCTGCTGGGCTGGGTGGGGCTGGACGTGAAGACCAGCGCCGCGCGCTACGACCAACTCACCGATCGGCGCGGCAGCGGCCGCGCCGCCTGGCGCGCGCTGGACACGGTGCTCGCCAGCGGCGTCGACCACGAGCTGCGCACCACCTACCACCCCGCGCTGATCGACGATGAAGCCCTGATGGACACCGCCTGGGCCTTGCGCGCGGCCGGCGCCAAGCGCTGGGTTCTGCAGCGCCTGCGCGGTGTCGATGGCGCGGCCACCGCCCAATGGCCCGATGGCTGGGCCTGGCCCGAACCGCTGCTCGATGAGGTCCGCGCGCTGGGGCTGGCGCTGACGCTGCGCTGATCAGGCCCCGAACAGCATCCAGACCCAGATCGTGCCCATCAACGCCACGGGCAGGCCATAGCAGGCCAGCGCCACGGCCTTGCGAGCGCCCCCGGCGGTGGCACCCGCCAGCAGGCGAGCCCCGAGCACCAGCGACCAGCCCACGGCACCGCCGAGCAACAGCACGCGCAACGGGCCGAGCCAGGCCAGCGGCACGCCCTCGGCGCGCAGGTGGTTCGCCGTCGTCATCGACAGGCCGAGCACCAGGCCGGCGCCGGCCAGCGGCACCAGCGCCATCGCCAGGCGGTGGCGTGTGAAGGCGCCATCGCCGAGCACGCGCACCGCGGCCCCCAAGGCCAGCCACACCAGCCCACCGACCAGCAGCGCATGGCCGCCGATGTAGGCCAGGATGGCCAAGCCGTCGAGCCAGCTGAACACGTCGCTCGCCGCGGGCTGGTGGGTCAGCAGCCACCACGGCGCGTTGTCGGCCAGCAGCGTGTACTGGTCGTGTGCGATCAGCCACTCGGCAGCGCCCTGCTTGGCCGCGACGAAGGCCGACGACAGGCTCCACTGGAAGGCGCCGACCGCCACGCCCAGCAGGCCGAACACCAGCAGGCCGGCCGAGGTGTCGTCGCCCGTGCGCACCGGCCCCAGGATCTCGGCGTTCGGCGAACGCGTCGCCAGCTCGATCGCCCCGCGGTGGCCGCTGCAGCGCCCGCACGAATGGCAGGCCGAGGCGCTGTCGAGGTGGCGCAGGTTCAGCAGCGGCGCGCAGTCCACCCGCGGCACCGCGCCCTGGTGGCGCCGCCAGGCCGCCTCGTCGGCGCGAAAGTGCAGCGGCGCCACCTTGGCCAGCAGCGCGAACACACCGCTGACCGGGCACAGGTAGCGGCACCACACGCGCTTGCTCTGGCCGTACAGGTAACCCACCAGCATGGCGGCGAGTGTCGAGCCGCCCAGGATCAGCAGCGTGGCCTGCGCGTAGTCGTAGACGCTGATGAGCTGCCCGTAGACCGTGGTGGCGATGAAGGCCAGCGTCGGCCATCCGCGCCAACGCACCCAGCGCGGGATGCTGCCGCCGCGGCCGTGGCGGCTGGCCCATTCGGTCAACGCCCCCTCGGGGCAGAACACGCCACACCAGACGCGGCCGAGCAGCATCGTGGCGGCGATGACCAGCGGCCACCAGACGCCCCAGAAGACGAACTGCGCGAACAGCGTCAGGTTGTCGACGATGCTGGCCCCGGCCGGCGGCAGCGGCAGGCAGGCCGGCAGCACCACGAGGAAGGCGTAGAACCCGACCACCGACCACTGCACGGCCTGGATCACCCGGCGATGGCGCTGCATCGCGTCGCCCAGGCGCGCCGGCCAGGGCCGCGGCGCCGGCGTGTGGCCCACGGCAGCGGCCGGCAACGGCGCCACCGCGATCGGGATCACGCGGCGCATCGTGCTGGCGCCGTTGCCGCCGGCTTGCCGGCCCGCGAAAGCAGCGCCCAGGCCAGCAGCCAGAAGCCCGCATAACCCGCCAACAGGGTGGCCGATGGCCGGGCGCGGTAGCCGGCAAAGTCGGCCAGCACACGGCCCAGGCCGGTGCTGTCGTCGAGCAGCCGGGCGCTGTCCCAGACCGGGTCCCAGCCCGGTGACAGCCAGTCGAGCGCGATCATCTGGTCGATGCCAGTGGCCACCAGCGAGGCGGCGACGATCAGTAGCAGCACCTCGCTCAACCGCATCAACCGGCGCGTGCCGAGCGAGCGCGCACCGCGCCCCAGCAGCCAGGCGCAAGCCAGCGCAGCCAGCAGCCCGCCCAAGCCCGCCAGCCAGCGCGCGGCGGCCGTGCCGCCGGTTTCCCAGCCGATGCCGCACAGAAAGACCACCGTCTCGGCGCCTTCGCGCGCCACCGCCAGCGCGGCGACCCAGGCCACGCCCGAGGCGCCCGACACGCGAGAGGCCTTGGCTTCGAGCGTGTGGCGCATCGAGGCACCGTGCCGGCGCATCCACGCCACCATCTGCAGGATCAGCGCCGCGGCACCCAGCGTGACCGTCAGCCGCACGGCGTCCAGCGCCTGGCCTTGCAGCTCGGACTGCGCCAACAGCGTCGCCACGCCCAGCAACCCGGCCAGGCCCACGCCGCCGGCGGCGCCGGCCCACAGCCCGCGCCGCAAGGGGGCGGGCGCCGGCTGGCGGGCGATCCAGGCCAGCAGCACGCCGATGATGAGCAGCGCCTCGACGCTTTCGCGCCAGACGACGATGAAGGTGTGGAACATCGAAGCAGCCTTTACTTGGCGGTCAGCGTGAGCGGCGCGCCGTCGGGGTGGAATTCATCGACGAACTGGTAGCTGCCCGGGCGCAGCGGCGGCAACACCACGGTCGACGCGGCGCCGGGCGCGAGCACCTTCTCGATGCGCAGGCCGAGGTTCTCGAACTCGCAGGGGCCGGTGCCCCCGTTGCTCACCGCCAGCCGCAGCCGCACGCCGGCGGGCACGGCCAGCGTGGCGGGCTCGATGCGGCCGTCGCGCACGACGACCGGGTAGGTCGGCAACTCGGCAGCCACCGCGCCGACGGTCATCACCGTGGCCAAGGCTGCTGCCAGCGCCGATGCAAGTCGTTGGCGAAACATCAGTACCCGCCCTTCTTGCCGACGCCGGCGAAGGTGAAGTCCCATTCCACGGCGAAGGGCTTGAACCAGGGCTGCACGCCGGTCGCGCGGTCGGTGTGGCGGCCGAAGTGGTGGCCGATCGGGTTCTCTGTCGCGCTCGGCGGGTAGACCGTGTACTTCAAGTGGTAGCGGCCAGGGCCTTGCAGCTTGACGTTGTCGCCGTAGTGCGGCCCGTCGCTGGCCACCATTGCCATGAAGTCGCCGACGATCGGCTCGCCACCACCTTGCTTGCGGATCTCGTAGCGCACGAACAGAAAGGGCACCCACGCGCCCTCGGTGTAGCCATGCGGGTTGTGGTCCAGCGCGTGAATGTCGGCCTCGATGTGCACGTCGGATTCGGCGGCCTTGCGCATGTGGCCGTCGGGCTCCATCTCGACCGGCTGCAGGTAGACCGCGCCGATCTCCATGCCCGCCAGCTTCTGCGGCGAGCCGATCGGGTACTCGAGCGCCGCGGCGGGCGCGCCGATGCCGGCGACGGCAGCCGCCACGAGTGCGGCGCGAATCAAAGAGGGTCCCATGGGTGCATGTCGAATGAATAGGAATGATTCGCATCATCTCCACTCACCCGCCGCATGGGTTTGATCCACGACAAAGACCCACGGGGTTGCCTCGATTGACCAACGCTTGCGCCATCTCAACCGGGCGCGCGAGGATCCGCACGACACTGGCAGGCAGCATGCCCCACCGCACCACACCCCATCCGCTGGTCGACGACCTGCAAGCGCTGGCCACGGCCATCCTGCTGGTTTCGCTCGGCCTGTCGCTGATCGGCAGCGCCGGCCTGTTGACGGGTGGCACCCCCGGCATCGCCTTCTTGCTCAGCTACGCCACCGGCCTGCCGCTGGGCGCCGCGCTGTTCGCCGTCAACCTGCCGTTCTACCTGCTGGCCTGGCGCGAGCTCGGGCTGCGCTTCACGCTGCGCACGCTGGCCGCGGTGAGCGCCTTGTCGGTGGGCGTCGAGTTGGTGGCCCGCTTGCTGAGCCTGCGCGCCGTGCACCCGCTGTACGCGGCGATCGCCGGCGGCACGCTGATCGGTGTCGGCCTGATCGTGCTGTTTCGCCACCGGGCCAGCCTGGGCGGCGTCAACGTGCTGGCGCTGAGCCTGCAGCGCCGCTGCGGCTGGCGTGCCGGCGCGGTGCAGATGGCGGTCGACGCGGCCATCTTGCTGGCCGCGCTGGTGTCGTTCGAGCCCGGCCGCGTCGCCTATTCGATCGTCGGCTCGCTCGCGTTGAACCTCGTGCTGCTGTGGAACCACCGGCCAAGCCCGTCACTTGGCGGTGGGCGCGAGCAGCTGCGCCCTGGGGGAAGGCACCTGAGGGACGCGTGAAGGGCGCATAAGGGGCGCATGAGGGGCGCGCGCCGAGCGTGCAGCCCCTTTCGCCAGGCGGGCAATGCCGCCTTGGCGCTCAAAGGTCCTTGGGCGCCTTGGTCTTGATCTGCGGCCAGCTGCCGTCGGCCTTCACCAGGTTGCCCGGCACGTCTTCCAGCCACTTCTTCTGCACGTCCTTGTTGACGTTCAGGTAGAGCTTGTTGTCGACGATCTTCCACGCGGTCGGGTCACCGTCGAGCTTTCGGCCCAGCGCCACGCCCATGGCGCAGAAACCACCGTATTGGGGCGCGTACTTCGCCGGGCTGGCCTTGAAGGCGTCGCGGTGGGCGGCGGTGGCGAACTGGTAGGTCACGCCGTCGTGCTTGACGCTGAATTCGGGCTTGCCGGGGGTCGGCGCACCGTCCATGAAATAGGCCACCACGTCGTGGCCCTTGACGGCAATGCCCTGCGCGTCGACGTTGAGCGCGCTGGTGGAGTTTTCGTCATAGGCCTGGGCCGACGAAGGCAGCACGGCCAACGCGGCCGCCACGGAAATCAGGGTGGCCAACAGCGAGCGGCCGACAAACTGGGTACGCATAGTGAAATCCTCGGAATGTGAATCGTTTGGGTGTGTCAGGCAGTGGCCTTGGCCGTGACCACGGGGAAATCGATGTCGGTCGACGCGACGTTGTTGACATAGTTGGTCAACACGTTGAGTGCCACGTTCAGCACGATCTCGATCACGCTGGCCTCGTCGAAATCCGCCGCCCGCAAGGTGGCCAGGTCGGCATCGCTGACGCGGCCGCGCGATTCGGCAACCCGGCGCGCGAACTTCAGCGCGGCAGCGGTGCGAGCGTCGTCCGAGCGTGCATCACGCGCCGCGTCGACTTCGGCGGCGCTGACCTTGGCGACGTTGGTCGCCAGGTAGGCGTGGGCCGAGAGGCAATAGTCGCAAGCGTTGTATTCGGCCACGGTCAGCGCAATGCGTTCACGCAGTTGCACGCTGAGCTTGCCCTTGGCGAGTGCGCCGTTCAACGCCAGGTAACCCTCGAGCGCGGCGGGGCTGTGGCCCACGAGCTTCATCAGGTTGGGCACCACGCCCAGTTGCTGCTGCACGGCGGCGAGCAGCGGCTTGGAAGCGGCCAGAGACTGGTCAACGGTGGGGATGCTGAGTCGAGACATGGTGGAACTCCGGGTGGGTCGTGAATGAGGTTCTTGGTTCGATTCGCGGCGGCGTGCAGCGAATGAATGCACTGTCGTTGATCCACTCGATGATTAGAATCACCGCCACATCTAAGACACCGTTTCGCCCGGAGTAATAGTGGACCAACTGCACCTGATCAACGTCTTTGTGGCCGTGGTCGACGCGGGTGGCTTCGCCGGCGCCGCACGCAAGCTCAACCTCTCACCACCCGCCGTGACGCGGGCGATCAGCGTTCTGGAGTCGCACCTCGGCGTGCGCCTGTTCACCCGCACGACGCGCGTGGTGCGCGTCACCGAGGCGGGGGCTCGGTATGTCGAAGACTGCCGGCGCATCCTGGCCGACCTGGCAGAGGCCAACGAGTCGGTGAGCGGCATGCATGGTGCCCCCCGCGGGCGCTTGACGCTGACGGCCCCGGTGTTGTTCGGCGCGCTGTTCGTCACACCGATCATCACCGAGTACCTTCAGCGCTACCCGGAAGTGAACGCGTCGTGCTGGTTCCTGGACCGCGTCGTGAACATGATGGACGAAGGCATCGATGTGGCCGTGCGCATCGGCGAGCTGCCCGATTCCAGCATGCAGGCCGTGCGTGTCGGGCAGGTGCGGCGCGTCATCTGTGCGTCGCCCGACTACCTTGCCGCGCACGGCAGCCCGGCAACGCCCGACGACTTGATGCACCACACCATCGTCTCGGCCACCGGCGTGACGCCGGCGCCGGAATGGCGCCTGGTCGAAAACGGCGCGCCCAAGGTCGTCAAGTTGGCGCCGCGCATGGTCACCACCACCAACGACTCGGCGGTGGCCGCGGTGGTGGCGGGCTTCGGCGTCTCACGCTTGATGTCGTACCAGATCGCGCAGCATGTGCAGGAGGGCCGCCTCCAGGTCGTTCTGAGCGAGTACGAGGCGGCCCCTTTGCCAATCCATCTGGTGCACCGTGAAGGCCGGCACGCATCGCAAAAGGCGCGCGCCTTCCTCGACCTGGCGATCGAGCGGCTGCGCGCGCAGGCCGCGTTGAACTGAGTCGGGGGCGAGGCCGGGCCTCGCATCCACTCCGGGCTCAGATGAGCATCTCGAAGCGAGCCCAAGCGCTCTACGCTTCGGGCTCGGCCCCGACCAGGACGACCCGGTTGCTGCCCTGCCGTTTGGCCCGGTACATCGCTTCGTCGGCCGCACGGGCCAAGGCGTCGCCGTCGGCGCCATCGGCTGGGTAGACGGCCACACCGATGCTGGCGGAGATCTGCAGCCGCTGGCCCGCCAGTTCGAAGGGCTGGTCCAGCGCCGCGCGTATCTTCTCGGCCACCGCCGCGGCATCGGCGGCGGCCGCCATGGGGTGCAAGACCACCACGAATTCGTCGCCGCCCACGCGCCCGACCGTGTCCGATGCTCGCAGCAGGCGGCGTATGCACCCCGCCACAGCCACCAACAGCGCATCGCCCACCGCGTGGCCGAAGTCATCGTTGACGGGCTTGAACTTGTCCAGATCGATGAACAGCAACGCCAGATGCTCGCCGCGCCGCCGAGCCTGGCTCAGGGCCGCGTCAAGACGGTCGTAGAACAGGGTGCGGTTGGGCAGATCGGTCAAGGCATCGAACTGCGCCATGTGGCGCAGCTGCGCGTCGCGCTGGGTGCGCTCGATCGAGGTGGCCAACTGGGTCGACACGAACTGCAGCAGCTCCCGGTCGGCGGGCGTGTAGTGGCGCTGCCCCGCGCGCGTCTGCACGACCAGCGCCCCGATGAGCTGGTGCTCGGCATGCAAAGGCACCCCCAGCCAGTTGCAAGGGCCCGGTGTCGGGTCCAGCGTCTCGCTGCCCTCGATGGTCGTGGCAAGAATGGGCTGCCCGGCCGACATCACCTGCGACGTGAGCGGTGTCTCGGCCCAAGGCACAACCGGCGGCGCCGGCACCTGGTCATCCGCCCAATAGGGAAAGCTCAGGCCGCCTGCATCGCCCTCACGCAAGGTCACATGCAGATGACCGGCCGGCAGGATGGCCGAGATGATGCGATGCACTTGCGGGTACAGCGCGGCGGGAGATTCGCAGTCGTGCGCGCACTCCGAAATGGCGTGCAAGGTGGCCTGCAGCAGCGCCGCGCGCTTGCGCTCGGTGATGTCCCTGAACACGACCGTCACGCCATAGCGATTGCCGCCCGCGTCGCACAGCGGTGCCGTGCGGTACTCGACCGGAAAGCTGCTGCCATCTTGTCGCCAGAAGACGTCTTCCGACACCTCGCGCGGCACACCGTCCTGGACGGTGGCGAAGATGGGGCAGTCCTGCAGCGGGAAGGCCGAACCGTCGGCGTGGTGGTGGTGAATGGCGGCATGGCCGAGCTTGCCCACCAGACAGTCGTCGCACCAGCCCAGCATGCGCACCGAGGCATCGTTCTCGATGATCACCCGGCCCTGCATGTCGATGACATGGATGCCGTCGCTCACCGAGCTGAGGATGTGCCGGTGCAGGTCCGGCGAGTCCAGGATATGGGCAGGAATGCCCTGCGGCTCTGGCGACGAGGCAGACTGAACCACGGCATGCCCTTTCGTGTGCACGTGCCGTGTTTTTACACCCGATGGCGCCGCCTCACACCGCGCGCGGCGCTCCAGGTGCGGCCAGCCGCCACCGCTACATGCGCGTGTCGTGCACCGCACCACCGCCCAGGTCGGCCATGTCCGGCGTGACCTGCGCGAAGGCCAGCACCTTGCCACCATTCGCCGCGGCGAAGGTCTTGGCATCGGCCTCGGCGGCGAAGCTGGCGATCGTCGGGCCCATCGAGCCGTGCCGCTTGCTGCCGACAACGTAGAAGCCGGTCTTGGCATCGAACCAGTGGCCGCGCGGCTGTTCCCAGTCGGCCTTGGCCATGTCCTGCACGAAGACCTTGCGCACCGCGCGCACCTGCTCGGGCCGCAGCAGCGTGGCGAACATCTCGACCGTGTCGCAGAAGTAGGTCGGCACGGCCTGCCCCACGTAATGGATCTGCGCTTTCGGCCCGGGGTAGTCGGCCAGCAGCATGCCGTCGAGGTCGCAGGTCGTGGCGCCGTCGATCTCGACCGGTGCCACGGCCTCTTCGGTGACCGATCGGCCGCAGCCGATCAACAAGGCGGTGGGCGTGGCGCAGGCGGCCAGCAGCAACAGGCGGCGGCGGTTCATGGTCGGAATCTCCAGGTCGCGATGCCGAGCGGCGCAACGATCCAGCCGAGCATCACCAGGCCCATCAGCCAAGGCTTGGCCAGGGCCGACGGAACGATGCTGGCGAGGCCATAAAGGCTGCGCACCTCGTCGAGTGAAAAGACATTCAGGATGCGGAACACATCGGCCGGGTTCAGCAGCAGCAGGTACGGGAACCACGCGCCGCCGGTCTCGCCGCCGGTGGCCACCAGCAGGCCCAGCAGCAGCAGGTCGAACACCAGCACGAAGAAGAACCACAGCGCGATCGCCAGGCCCGAGGCGCGCGCCCGGTCTGACGCCAGCACCGACAGCATCACCGCCAGGCTCAGGAAGGCCAGCCCCAGCAGCACCGAGCTGAACATGAAACCGAGGTAGGGTTCGAGCCCCGCGGTTCCCGTTTGCACCACCAGCAGCACCGCCACCAGCCCGAAGCCGACCAGCGTCGACAGGGTCAGCGCCGCGGCGAGCCCGAGGTACTTGCCCAGCAGCAGCTCGAGCCGCGTGATCGGCAGCGTCAGCACCAGCTCGAGCGAGCCGCGTTCACGCTCGCCCACGATCGCATCGAAGCCCAGCAACAACGCGATCAGCGGGATCAGGTAGATCACCAGGCTGACCAGGCTGGCGATCGTGAACTCGATCGAGCGCAGGCCCACCGCCCCTTGCTGGGCGCCGCCGAAGTAGGCGATGACCAGGGCCAGCGCCGCGAACACCAGCGCCACCGCCACGACCCAGCGGTTGCGCAAACGGTCGCGCAACTCTTTCATCGCGACGGCGAACACCTGACGCAGTTCCATCATGGTCAATCTGCAAAGCCGAAGAAGACGTCCTCGAGCGACGGCTCGTGGACCACGACATCACGCACCGCGCCATCGAGCGCGGCCAGCGCACCCAGCACCGCCATCTTCGCCGGGCGCGGGCAGTTGGCGTGCGAGCGCAGGCCCTGGCGCTGCAGGTCTTGCACCGGCAGCCGCGCCAGCGCCGCCGCCACCGCGTCGGCCCCCGCCTCGTGGGCCAGCACCTCCAACCTCAGCGGCAAGGCCATGTGCTCGCGCAGCTCTTGCACGCTGCCCAGGGCCTGGATGCGCCCGGCCGACAGGATGGCCAGCCGGTCGACCCGCTCTTGCAACTCGGCCAGGATGTGCGAGGTGATGATCATCGTCACACCTGCGTCGCGCAGCTGGCGCAGCGTCTGGTAGAACGCGCGCGTCGCCTCCGGGTCCAGCCCGGTGGTGGGTTCGTCCAGAAACAGCACGCGCGGCGAGCCGAGCAGCGCTTGCGCAAAGCCCAGGCGCTGGCGCATGCCCTTGCTGTACTCGCGCACGGCGCGCTTGGCCGCGGCGCCCAGGCCCACGCGGTCGAGCACGGCCTCGCACTCGGTGAGCGCCACGCCCTTCAGGCGGGCGAAGTAGCGCATCGTCTCCAGGCCGCTGAGGTTGTCGTAGAGCACCACGTTCTCGGGCAGGTAGCCGATGCCGCGCCGCACGCTGCGAAAGCTGCGCTCGTTGACCGGCGCGCCCTGGATCAGCAAGCTGCCCGCGTCGGCCTTGACCAGCCCGAGCATCATCTTGAACAAGGTGCTCTTGCCTGCGCCGTTGCGGCCGATCAGGCCGAAGACCTCGCCGCGCCGGATGTCGAGATCGACACCATCCACGGCGCGCACCGCGCCGTAGTGCTTGGCCACCCCGCGCAGCGTGATGGCGCAGGCCGACGGGTCAGCGCCCGGCCGGGTGTTGCTTTCCATTCCATTCGCTCCAGTTCGGGTGGGCCGGCCGCATCTGCGGCTTCGGGTCGACGACGCTGGGCACGCGCAGCACCGGGAACTGCTGGCCCACCAGGCGCAGCGCCTGCACCGCGGGGCTGGCCAGCAGCAACTTGGCCGACGGGTGTTGCCAGACCAGGCGGTCGACGATGTCGTTGGCCTCGTAGCGCACGTCGCCGCGGCCGTCGCCGTCGCGGTCCCAGCCGAGGTAGTTGTCCCAGTGGTTGCCGTGTTCGGCGCCCCAGGTCTCGTCGCGCGCACCCACGTAGCGCACCTGCTCGCGGTTGCCGACGAAGTCGTTGCCCTCGACCTGGTTGCGGGTCGAGCCGGCCGACAGGTGCACGCCG
Organism: Ideonella sp.; assembly: GCF_041914305.1. Classification (NCBI taxonomy): domain Bacteria; kingdom Pseudomonadati; phylum Pseudomonadota; class Betaproteobacteria; order Burkholderiales; family Sphaerotilaceae; genus Ideonella; species Ideonella sp. The sequence continues at coordinate 184,946 of NZ_JAYSDQ010000006.1, read as the reverse complement.
ATCGCGTTGTCGACCACCAGGTTGCCCTTGATCTGCGCGTACTCGACGTCGTAGATGAAGAAGCCACGCCCGTTGCCGGCCACCACGTTGTTCTCGATCAGCGAGTCTTGCAAGGTGCGCAGCATGATGCCGTGGTCGCTGTTGCCCCAGGCGCGGTTGTTGCGCACCACCTGGTCTCGCACTTCCATCAATGCGAGGCCGCCGCGGTTCAAGTAGGTGTCGTTGTCTTCCCACAGGTTGTGGTACGAGTTCATGTAGTGCGTGCCATAGCGGCTGTGGTGCAGCCGGTTGCCGCGAAAGATCGCGTGGTGCGACACGTCGACATAGAGCGCATCACGCACGAAGCTGATCTGGTTGCCGATGATGCGCGCGCCGGTGGTGTTGTAGAGCTGCACGCCGTTGCCGCGCTGCGACGACGCGTATTCGCGCTTGCCGACGATCAGGTTCTGCTCGACATGCACGTCGTTGGCCTTCTCGATCCACAGCCCGAACAGGTTGTAGACCAGGTCGCAGTGCCGCACGACGGCGCGGTGCGCGCCGGGCCGCACGTAGATGCCGGCGTTCTGGGCCAGCAGGCTGTCGCCCGAGTCGCGCACGATCAGGCCTTCGATCGTCACGTCGGGTGCGGTCACGCGGATCGTGTCGCCCTGCATGCCGCCGCTGATCGTGGGGCGGCCCAGGCCGCGCAAGGTCAGCGGCTTGTCGATCAGCAGGTTGCCCAGGTAGTGGCCATGCTGCACCTCGACCATGTCGCCCGCGGCGGCGTGGTCGAGCACCGGCTGGATCGCCTCACCGGGGTGAACCGTCCAGGTCGCGGCCTGCGACCACAGCGGCAGCAGGCACAGCAGGCAGGCGAGCCACTTCATCGCATCGCCTTCACTCGGCCAGCCCTCCCAGCGCCTTGAGCACCAGGAACAGCGCCGCGCCGATCAGCAGGTTCTTGAAGCCCACGTAGCACAGCATGTCCATCACACTGGCCACGCGGTAGCGCCGGCCCCACCAGGGCCCGTCTTTCACGTAGCGCTTGGCGCCCAGGCGGATGATGACCTCGTAGACGCTCCAGCCGAACCACCAGCCGATCACCGCGCCGGCACGCAGCTCGCCGAGCGCGGCCAGGCCCCAGACGATCGTCGCGGCCAGTGCCAGCGAGACACCGGCCGCTTGCAGTGCACGGCTGGGTTGTGGTGCGCCACGGCGCCAGGGCCAGACATGGTCCCAGGCTTCGGCACACAGCCAGCCACAGACGCCGGGTTGACCGGCGGCATACGAGGGCTCGGCCGGGTCGGTGGGCATGCGGGGGTCGACCATGGGCCTCAGTCCTTTGCCGGGTAGATGGGGATGAAATAGCCGTCGCGGCCGATGCGTGTCAGCGGCTGGCCCTGGCGCTCGCGCTGCTTGCGCTCCTTGGCCAGCGGCGGGCAGGCGTGGCTGTCGGTGTAGAGGATCATGCAGTCCAGGCAGTGCAGGCACTCGCGGTGGTCGATGCGGCCATCGGCGTCGATCGCGAGCGAGCCGCAGCCGACGGCGCAGGCCTTGCAGGTGCTGCATTCTTGCTTGCGCCGCAGCCCGAACCAGCGGAAGGTCGACGGCATCGCCAGCGACGCACCCAGCGGGCACAGGTATTTGCAGAACGGCCGCTCGACGAAGATCGAGATGCCCAGCAACGCGCCGGCAAACAGCGTGTACGGCCACGAGCGCTGGAACCAGCCGACCAGGAAGGTGGTCTTGAACGGCTCGACCTCGGCCAGCATCTCGGCCCAGCCCATCGAGAACACCGACACCACCAGCAGGCCGAAGAACACGCCGTACTTGATCCACTTGAGCTTGTCGTGCAGCGGCTTGGGCAGGGCGAACTGGAAGCGCTTCAGGCCGACCAGCCCGCCGAGCTTGAACAGCAGCTCAGACAGCGAGCCGAAGGGGCACAGCCAGCCACAGAACAGGCCACGGCCCCAGACGAACACGGTGATCGCGATGAAGACCCAGAACAGGAACACGAACGGGTCGCTGAGGAACAGCTCCCAGGTCCAGTGGAACAGCAACGCGTGGAACCAGGTCAGCACCTGCGTGATCGACGGCTGCGCCATCAACCCGAAGCCGACGAAGCCGATGCTGATCAGCCAGGCCGAATACTTGAAGGCGTTGACCGGCCACTTGTTCTTGCGGGTCGAACGGCGCGTCAGTTGGTCGCGCAGCGCATAGACCACCGCCACGCCGACCAGCAGCGCGACGAACAGCACGATCTCGACCACCCTCGCCTTCCAGACCTTCAGCCACGGCGCGTCGGGCTTGTCGATCACCGGGCGGCCGCCTTCCAGCGTGGCCGCCGGCAGCCAGTATTCGGTGTCGAAGTTGGCGAAGCTGCGGGTGCCGGTAGCGCGGTCGACGCGGTTGCCCAGCAGGCTCAGCTTCCACGGGAACGCGGCCGAGAACGCCGGCGAACGCACGATGAAGATCGCCGACTCGTTGAAGCTCGGCGCACCGGCGGCTTCGAGGCCGTAGAGATTGAGGTAATCGAGGTCGCGGAAGGTGAAGGTGTCCAGCCCCTGGTGCACCTGCACGCGGTCGTAGATGCCGCCGCGCACGAAGCCCGAACCCTTGAACGACTCGGCACCTTGGGTGCGGATCACGAACAGCGCATGTTCGCCCGGCTTCAGCTGCGCCATCAGGCTGGTCCAGCCGGCCTCGCCGAGCAGCGAGCGGCCGATGTCGGGCTGGTTCAGGTAGCCGAACCACAGCTCGATGAAGGGGGTGGCCGATCGGTCCAGCCCGACCTGTTCGGGTTGCACCACCAGACGCTGCACGGCGCCTTCTTTGACCAGCGTGGGCCAGTCGGATGTTCGACCGGTGGCAACGAACTTCGCCTGCGGGCGGATCGTCGGCGCAAGGATGCCGGTCTGCCGCGCGACCGCGCCGCCCGAGGTCATCATGACCTGGTTCTGCGCGATCACCGTCACGGTGGCGCCCGAGATCGCGTCGAGGCCGATGATGCCCTCGTCGGGCCGCGAGCGGCCGATCTCGATCTTGTCGCCGACGAACTTGCCCAGGTACTGGTCGTTGAACTTCGTCAGCGCGGTTTCAGGGATGCCCAGCAGCAGGATCGGCTCGGAGTGCTTGAGCACCTTGACGCCGACGAAGCGGCCTTTCAGATCCATGCCGATCAGCGTCACCACTGGCTTGCCGGAATAGGCCGGCGTGTCGGTGATGTCGGTCGACAGCATCACATAGCCGAGCAGCTTGGGCTTGCCCTGCTCGTCGGCATACGCCTCGACATAAGGGGGTTGGCCCTTGCGCTCGGAAAACGAGGTCGCGCCGGGGAACACATCGGCACACGGCGCGAAATCGCACAGCTTCTTCGCGCTGTGGATCTCGGCCGGCAGCGCGGCTTCGTAAGCGGTGGCCCAGATTGACGGCGCAGCCAGCAATGCAGCGGCCGCCACGCACAGGCGCAGCACAAGGGCGAGCAGGTTCATGGAGGGTCAGTGGTTGAGGCGCATCCGACTCCGCCGATCCTCGCGCACGCCACCATCCAAGTGGCGTGCGCGGATCCGGCTCTGCCGGTCCGCTGCGCGAGCCCCCTCGGGGGGCAGCGACCGGCAGGGAGCGTGGGGGCTAAGCTTCCACGATCATGCGGCTGCGCATTTCGAGGTGCAGCGCGTGGCAGAAGTGGGTGCAGTAGCACCAGAACACGCCGGGCTTGTCGGCGATGAAGGTGACCGACTTCGTCTCTTGCGGGTTGACGATGAAGTTCACGTTGTATTTCGGGATCGCGAAACCGTGGGTCAGGTCTTCGACCTTGTCCAGGTTGGTCAGGATCAGCGTGACCTCGTCGCCCTTCTTCACCTTGAACTCGCGCAGGCTGAAGGCCGGCGCCTGCGACGTCAGCCTCACGGTGACCTTGCGGCCATTGCGCTCGACGCCGCTGTCCTTCGGGTCTTTCACCGCGAGCGGGAATTCGTCGAGCGTGTAGACCTGCTTCGGGTGCAGCAGCTCGCGCTTGAAGATGATGAAATCGTGCGGCTCGCCGCGCACCGGGTGGTCGGCCATCAGCACCATCTTCTCGCCCGAGATGTCGATCAGCTGTTCGTTCTCGGGGTGCAGCGGGCCGACCGGCAGGAAGCGGTCTTTCGAGAACTTGCAGCCCACGCACAGCCACTTGCCGTCGGCCGCCTTGGTTTCCGATTGCGAGGCGTTGACGTGGCCCGGCTGGTACTGCAGGTCGAGCCGGTCGACCACGTACTTGGCGTTCTTGTCACCGGCGTGGAACTTGATCGCGGCCTCGACGTTCCACTTGACCAGCGCGCTGTCGAGGAACAGCGTGGTGTAGGCGTTGCCGCGGCCGTCGAAGGCGGTGTGCAACGGGCCCAGGCCCACTTCCACCTCGGCGACGATCGCCGAATCGAGCTTTTCGAGCTTGCCGTCGAACCAGTCGAGCACCTTGGCCAGTTCGATCACCGTGCAGGTGGGCGAGAGCTTGCCGGCACAGATGAAGTACTTGCCGTCGGGCGAAGCGTTCACGCCATGCGGGTTCTTGGGCACGCTCACGTAGGCGGTCAGCGCGGTCTTCGGGTCCTTGTTGGATTCGCGCGTGCCGTCGACCACCGGCACCTTCGAGTCGCCGTAGGTCTTGAACTTGCCGGCCTTCACCGCCGCCTCGATGCGGGCGACGTTGAAGAACAGGCAGGCGTCGCGCTCGGCGGACATCATGTCCTCGTACTTCACGCCGTTCTCGACGTTGTACTGGTTGGTCGCGGCCAGCTTGCCGTCGTATGACGTGGCGGTCAGGTCGCAGTTGCCGTCGATCAGCACCTGCCAGCGCACCTCCATCGACTCGGCGTCGACGCAACTGAACAGCGCGCGGTACTTCTCCGGCTTGTCGATGTCGGCGCCGTTGTTCGGCAGCGGGATGTGGAACTCGGCGCCGCAGAACACGCGCGTCGTGTAGTTGATCTTCGGGTCGACCGGGTCGCACTTGTCGGGGAAGATGCCGTGGAAGCCCTGCACATTGGGCAGCTCGGTGATCTTGTCGCAGACGAAGTAGTCGAGCCGGATGCGCGCGATGCGGGCATTGATCTTGTCGTTGATCCAGGCGTAGCGGCCGTCGTAGTTGCCGTCCTTGTACGAAGCGTGCGTGTGGTGGGTGTCGGCCACCGTGTAGCGCAGGCTGCCGTCGGCCTTGCGGCCCATCACGTCCTTCGACTCGTTGGTCACGCCCCAGCCCACCAGCGCATCGGGCACGAAGCACGGGATGCGGGTGATCTCGCGGCCCGACGGCAGACCCAGCACGCGCATGTCGCCGGTGTGGCCACCGCTCCACAGGCCGTAATAGGTGTCCAGCTCACCGGGTTTCAGGTGCACCTTGCTGCTGCCTTCGGCGTGCCCGCTGGCGCTGCCGCTGGCGGCCGGTGCCACGGCGGTGGCCGGCTTCTCGGAGCATGCGGCCATGCCCACCCCCGCCAGGCCTGCGGCCGCGGCGGAGTTCAAGAATCGCCGACGCCCCATGCCGGTGTCGGAATCGGACGTGTTCTTCGTGCCTTCTTTCATGGAGGGTTCCTCGATCGGTTCGGTCACTCACTACGAGATGCAGTGCAGATCGGCAGCGTGGGCCGCCGCGCACCTTCTTTGGCTGAGCGAATGATCGGCGGGTGATCGCTTGACGGGCTTGCGCTGCGTCAAGTAAAAGGTGCATCGCAAAGGTTCCAATTGCCCCACTCCCATCCATTTCACCGACACCTGCTTCGCCATGAAACACCTGACCCTCACCTTGACCCTGTGTGCCGCTGCCCTGCTCTCTGCTTGTGGCAAGCAGGAAAGCGCGGCGCCGGCCTCGACGCCGGCCCCGGCCGCCGCACCGGCCCCTGCCCCGGCGCCCGCCCCCGCCGTGGCCGAGAACACCCTGGGCAAGTCGGTCTTCGGCAAGACCTGCGCGCTGTGCCATGCCGCCGGCGTGGCCGGCGCGCCCAAGCCGGGCGACAAGGCCGACTGGGGCCCGCGCATCGCGCAGGGCAAGGACGTGCTCTACAAACACGCGCTCGAAGGCTTCACCGGCAGCAAGGGCCAGATGCCTGCGCGCGGCGCCAACGCCGCCCTGACCGACGACGAGGTCAAGGCCGCCGTCGACCACATGGTCGACGCTTCGCGCTGATCCACCGGCAGGTGCATCCGATGAACGGCGCCCCCCGCTTCGCGGCCCCTCACCCGCCCGACGCCGGCCGGCGCCGCTTCGTCCAGGCCACGGCCATGGCGGCCTGCGTGGCCGCCTGGCCGCTGTCCAACGCCCAGTCCAACCCGCCCGCACGCTTGCGCGACTCGCGCACGCTGATGGGCACCCAGGTCGACATCGCGGCCGAGTCGAGCGACGCCGCGCTGCTGCGGCCCGCGCTCGACGCGGCGTTCGACCGCATGGCCGCGCTCAGCGCGATGATGAGCCACTACGAGTCGACCAGCCGCATCGCCGCCATCAATCTGGCCGCCGGCCTGATGCCGGTGGCGGTGCCGCCCGAGCTGATGCAGGTGCTGCAGATGGCGCAGGCCATGTCCCGCCGCAGCGATGGCGCGTTCGACGTGACCATCGGGTCGGTCGGGTCGTGGCATTTCGATCCGCAGAACCCGCGCATGCCGACCTCGGCCTACATCGCCCGCCACCTGCCCGATGTCGACTACCGGCACCTGCTGCTGTCGCCGCGCGACGGCACCGCGCAGCTGACGCGGCGCGGCATGCGGGTCGACCCCGGCGGCATCGCCAAGCTGTACATCCTCGAAGCCGGCCTGCAGACGCTGAAGCAGCGTGGGCTGGACACCGCCCTGATCAACGGCGGCGGCGACGTGGTGGCGATGAGCCGCCCGGCGGCCCGCCCCTGGCGCGTGGGCGTGCGCGACCCGCGCCAGCCGGCCCGCCTGCTCGGCGCGCTCGAGATCCGCGAAGGCTTCGTCGCTTCGTCGGGCGACTACGAGCGCTTCTTCGTGCGCGACGGGCGGCGCTACCACCACCTGCTCGACCCGAAGACCGGCTACCCGGTGAACGGCCCGCACGGCGTGACACTGGTGGGCAACGAGTTGGCCGCCCTGAACGGCCTGGGCGCGGCGGCGATGGTGCTGGGCACCTCACCAGCGCGCGAGCTGATCCGCAGCACCCCAGGCGTCGAAGGCCTGATCGTCGGGCGCGACGACAGCGTGTGGATCACGCCGTCACTGCGCCAGCGCCTGGCCGCCGCCTAACCCAGCGCCCGCGCGACGCTGCGCTCGATGCACCGCCGCCTCGTGCGGGGGTGCCCATGCATTTGGTCCTACGGCTCGTGCAGCCTGTCGCATGGTGGGGCGGCTCGAAGGGTGCCGTCCCTACAGTGCGCCGACCCAATCAAACGAGCAGGCTGCATGCGACTGACTTTCAATGGAGGGCGCGGCGCGCCGGCATCACGGCGCGCGCGCCTTTGGCTGCCGCTGGGCATGCTGATCGGCACGCTGCTGCTCGGCGGCAAGGCTGGTGCGGCTGCCGACGAAGCGGCGCTGCCGAGCGACATCGCGGGCCTGGACCGCCAACTGGCCGAGCTGTTCAAGGCCGGTGCGGTGCCCGGCGCCTCGGTGGTTCTGATCGAGAACGGCCAGATCACCTTTGAGAAGGGCTATGGATTCGCCGATGTGGCGAAGCAAGTCCCTGCCACGGCCGCGACCCCTTTTCGGGCCGGCTCCATCGCCAAGGGCCTCACGGCCATCGGGGTCATGGCCTTGGTCGAACGTGGGCGGCTGGCACTCGATGCACCGCTGCACACCATGGCGCCGGAAATCCCCTTCACCAACCCCTGGGAACAGACCAACCCCGTGCGCCTGGTGCACTTGCTGGAACACACCACCGGCTGGCCCGATATTTCGACGCGGGTCTTGTCCAAGAGCGAGGCGACCTGGTCGACCTTGCAAGGCATCGAGTTCAGCAGCACCGGCTTCACCAGCCAGTGGAAACCAGGGACGTTCCCGGTCTACAACAACGCCGGCCCCGCCGTGGCCGGCTACGCGATCGAGAAGGTCACGGGCCAGACCTTCGACGACTACATGCGAGCGGCCATCCTCGTGCCGATGGGCATGCGCGGCGCCGACTTTTCGCTGACGCCCGCCCTGGCCAGCAGCATGGCCAAGAGCTACGGGTCGGATGGGGCGCCCACGCCGTACCAACACATCGTGCTGAAGCCGGCTGGCTCCCTCGTCGTCAGCGCCCATGAATTGGCCCAATTGGCGCGCTTCTATGTCGGGCGCGGCAGCGTGGACGGCCGGCAACTGTTGACGCCCGAATCGGTGGCACGCATCGAGCGCGCCGAGTCCAACCTGGGTGCGAAGTTCGGTTTCGGCAACGGCTACGGCCTGGGCAACACGCCGATCGCCGACAGCGGCATCACCTTTCGAGGGCACAACGGCAGCATCGATTCGTTCACGTCGGTGCTGGGCTACACCCTGCGCAACGGATCCGGCTACGTGCTGATGGCCAATGGCGGTGAGGGCGTCGACTTCGCCAGCCCGGCCGCGCACCTGATCCAGCGCTGGCTGACACGGGGGCTGCCGCTGGACCCGCCGGCGACGGTGCCGCTCAGCCCTGCCGAGCTGCAGAAATACGCGGGCTTCTATCGTTCGATCACGCCGCCCAGTGACCTGCTGCGGCCCTACGCCGAGGTCCTCGGCCTGAGCCGGGTGGTGGCCGGCCAGGGCAAGTTGCTCGTAGGCGGCAAAGATTTTCTGCCGACCGGGCCCCACAGCTTTCGCCGCGCGGACCGCAGCGAAGCCACCGTGGCCTTCGTCGAGCAGGACGGTGCGGTCTTCAAGATCAACACCACCTCGGCCCAACGGAAAGTGACGCTGTGGCATGTGGCCGGGCTGTGGCTGCTGGGCGTGATCCTGGTGCTGGCGCTGCTGGTGGGCATCGTCATGCTGATCCCCTGGGTCCTTGCCTACCGGCGCGGGCGTCTGGCCAGCAAAGGCGGCTTGTGTTTTCGCTTGCTGCCCTTGGCGGCCGTGGCCGCATTGGTGGCCACTCTCGCGCTGCCTTTGCTGGCCTTGTCAGGCTCCGGCGGCACCGCCGTCCAGCAATTGGCGAGCATCGGCCCCTATTCGGTGCTGATCCTCGCCTGCAGCGTGCTGTATCCATTGCTCGCATTGACGGGGGTGGTGTCGACGGTTCGCAACCACGCCGCCCCGCGCTGGATTCGTGCCTATGTCGGCCTGTCGTCGCTGGCCCTAGCCAGCATTGCTACCTACGCAGCGGCCATCGCATGGCTGCCGCTGCGCACCTGGGCGCTGTAGGCACTGGCGGCGCTCAATGCACCACCGTCTCGATCGCCGGCGTGCTGAAGTCGCGCCCGATCAGCGTGTGGGCGAACAGGTAGTTGTTCAACGCGCGTGGGCTCAAGGCCGCCAGGTCGACGTGGCCTTGCGCGTCACACGGGAACGCAAAACCGCGGCCTTCGTCGAACAGCGAGCGAAAACGCAGCAGGTGATCGACACAGGCGGGTGAGCCGTTTGGCGTGGTGTTCATCGTGACCTCCAGATGCCAAGGTGAGAGTCGATGGCGCCACTGTGGGCGGCATCTGGCAACGCTCGGCCAACGCGAGGCAACGAACGGCAACGGTGGGTGAACGGCGGGTCGCGGGCCTGTAAACGGTTTCCCTGGCCGCACCGGCCCGCACGGCCGCCGCGGGATGATCTGGATCAAGTTCACCGGCGGCGGACTTTGACCTCCCACAATTCCATGCTTGCTTCAGGTGCTGAAAGTGGCCTCACCACCACGTCCGTACCGACACGCCATGGAAACCGTCTCCCTTGCCCGAACGATTGCGGGTTCCGCGCCGAAACCCGACTTCAGCGACAGCGACGGCCTGGTCGGCCTGTTGCAACAGGCCTGCCTGCCCACCGCGCTGCCCCTGGCCGATGCACGGGCGCTTGCGCGCATCGGGCAGATGCACCGCGTGGCCGCCGGCAGCAGCCTCTGGCACCAGGCGCCTGACGAGCCGGCCCTGTGGCTGGTCGCCAGCGGCTGCGTGACGGCCGGCGGTGTCGATGGCAAGGCACCGCCGCTGCGCTCGCTGCACCGGGGCCAGTGGCTGGACGCGGCCAGCGCCTGGCTGCGCCAGCCGGTCAAGGAGCGCTGCGTGGCCGACATCGACAGCAAGGTCTATGCGTTCCCGATCGCCGAGGTCGAGGCGCTGTGCCAACGCCAGCCCACGCTGGCGCGCGCGCTGCTGGGCCTGTTGGCCAGCCATGTGCGGGGCTCGATGCAGACCGCGCACAACCTGCTGACCAAGGACACGCTGGCCCGCAGCGCCGATTGGCTGCTTGAGGCGCTGCACGAGGCCAACGACGGCAACACCGTGGTGCTGGCCGAGCGCAAGAGCGTGGTCGCCTCGCAAATCGGCACCTCCCCCGCCACCTTCTCGCGCATGCTGCGGCGCCTGCGCGAGATGGGCGCCATCGACGTCAAGGGTGCCCGCATCCGCGTGCTCGACGAACGCGCGTTGCAACGCCTGGCCGCCGCGTAGCCCCAGGCGCGAAACGGCTTGACCGCCATCAAGCCGCCCGCCGGGTCGCGACCCTAGAGTGCGGCCATGCGGCCCCGCCAGACCCTTGCGTTCAAGCTGGTCGCCACCGGCACGACCTTCTTGCTGGTGGCGCTGGCGTCGATCGCCTTGACGCTGTGGGTCACCTGGCAGCTCGAAGGCGGCGCCGCCGCCGTCAACGAGGCGGGCCGGCTGCGCATGATGAGCTACCGGCTGGCGCTGCGCGCAGAGGCCGACGACCCGATCGCGCTGCGGGCATCGGCCCAGCAGCTGGACAACACGCTCGAACTGCTGCGCCGCGGCGACCCGTCGCGGCCCTTGTTCATCCCCTGGAGCGACGAAGCCCGCAACGCCTACGCCGACGTGCGAGAGGCCTGGGGCGGGCTGCGTGGCCGCTGGCTGGCCGGCGACCCGGTGCCCGAATCCGACATCGACGCGCTGGTCGGGCGCATCGACCACTTCGTCTCGTCGATCGAGCAACGCATGTCGTACTGGACCGCGGTGCTGCGCGGGGCGCAGATGGCGATGGTGCCGCTGGCGATCGCCAGTGCCGTGCTGATGCTGTTCGCCAGCCACCTGCTCGTGCTGGACCCGCTGCGCCGCCTGGGCCAGGGCCTGGCCAGCATCCGCGCGGGTGACTTCGGCGCCCGCGTCACGATCGACGTGGCCGACGAGTTCGGCGAGCTGGCCAATGGCTTCAACGACATGGCCGAGCACCTGGCCACGCTGTACCGCGACCTCGAGAGCAAGGTCGAAGAGAAGACCAACACGCTCGAGGTCGAGCATGCGCGGCTGCGTGCGCTGTACGAGGTCAGCGAGCTGGTGGCCCGCGCCGACTCGCTGGACGGCCTGGCGCGCGGCTTTGCCAGCCGGGTGCGCCGCGCCGCCGCGGCCGACGCGGTGGCGATCCGCTGGTCCGACGAATCGAACCAGCGCTACCTGCTGCTGGCACAAGAGGGCCTGCCGCCCACGCTGGCCTCGCAGGGCCAGTGCCTGCCCACCGGCCGGTGCCACTGCGGCCAGCCGGCGGGCGAGGCCCAGGTGCGCTGGGTCACCGCCGCCGAGCTGGCACAGGGCCAGGGCCATTGCCGCCGGGCCGGCTTCGAGGCACTGCTGACGGTGCCGGTGCGGCTGCACCAGCGCGTGCTGGGCGAGATCGACCTGTTCTTCCGCAGCCCGCACACCGCCGATGCCGACGAGCTGGCACTGATCGAGACGCTGGCCGGCCACCTGGCCGGCGGCATCGAAAGCCTGCGCGTCGCCGCGGCCGAGAAAGAGACCGCCGTCGCGGCCGAGCGCACGATGCTGGCGCAAGAGCTGCACGATTCGATCGCCCAGTCGCTCGCGTTCCTGAAGATCCAGGTCGGGCTGCTGCGCGAATCGCTGCGCCGCGGCGATGCCGACGCCGCCCAGCGCACGCTCGGCGAGATCGACACCGGCGTGCGCGAAAGCTACAGCGACGTGCGCGAGCTGCTGCTGCACTTCCGCACCCGCACCAGCGGCGAAGACATCGAGCCCGCGCTGCGCAGCACGGTGCAGAAGTTCGAGCACCAGACCGGCCTGCCGGTCAAGCTGGACATGCAGGGCCACGGCGTGCCGCTGCCGCCCGACCAGCAGGTGCAGGTGCTGCACGTGCTGCAGGAGGCCCTGTCGAACGTGCGCAAACACGCGGGCGCGCACCAGGTGCGGCTCACCGTTCGCCAATCGCCCGAGTGGCGCTTCGAGGTGGCCGACGACGGCCGCGGCTTCGACCCGGCCGACCACCCCGGCGAGAGCCACGTGGGCCTGCGCATCATGCGCGAGCGCGCGGCAGGCATCGGCGCCGAAGTCAGCGTGCAATCGGCCCCGGGCGAAGGCACCGTCGTGGCCCTGAGCGTTCCGGCACGTGCCCACTCATGAACAACACACCCATCCGCCTGCTCGTCGTCGACGACCACACCCTGTTCAGGCGCGGCCTGATCGCGCTGCTCGCCCAGTACCCGCAGGTGCAGGTGGTGGGCGAGGCGGCCGATGCCGGCGAGGCGCGCCGCGGCGCGGCCAAGCTGCAACCCGACCTGGTGCTGCTGGACAACCACCTGCCCGGCGTGCGCGGCATCGACGCGCTGCCCGAGCTGAAAGCCGCGGCGCCGGCGGCCAAGGTGCTGATGCTGACCGTCAGCGAAGACGAGCAGGACCTGGCCACCGCGCTGCAGGCCGGTGCGCAAGGCTATGTGCTGAAGACGATCGACGGCGCGGCCCTGCTCGACGCGATCGAGCGCTGCGCCCGCGGCGACACCGTCGTCAGCCCCGAGCTGACCGGCAAGCTGGTCACCGCGCTGCGCGGCGCGCAGCAGCGCCCCGCCGCCGACGATGACGAGGCGGCGACGCGCCCGGCGCTGTCGCCGCGCGAGCTCGAGATCGTGCGCCACATCGCCCGCGGCGCCAGCAACAAAGAGATCGCGCGCGCACTGGAGATCGCCGAAACCACGGTGAAGATCCACGTGCAGCACATCCTGCGCAAGCTGGGCCTCAGCTCGCGCGTGCAAGCCGCCGTCTACGCGACCGAGCACCTCGGCGCCTAAGAGCCCCCCGCCCGACGCGGCCGGGAGGCCGCGGACGTGCACGCCGCTGCCGCCCTGATACGCGGCATTCACACAGTGTCACCCGCCGTCACCGTCGGTTCGCCGCCGGTTGCCGGCGCGCACCGATGCTGCCGGCCGGGCCGCCGGCATCGTCCATTCGAACGATGCCGCACCGGGCCCGCATCGTTCTTCCGCCGCGCCCCACGCGCTCCACGGAAGGATGTTCGCGGCGCCTCGCAAGGTCGAAAGTTCAGTTCAGGAAAGAGGAGTACGTCATGGCCCTGGCCACCCACCCTGCCCCGTTATCGAGCGCCACCGCAACCAGCACTGCCCTGCCCAACCGCAGCCGCCAGGCCTTGTCGGTGCTGATCGTCAGCACGCTCGCCTTCACCGTTTGCTTCATGGTCTGGATGATGTTCGGCGTGGTCGGCATCCCGATCAAGAAGGCGCTCAACCTCAACGCCACCGAGTTTGGCCTGCTGACCGCGATGCCGGTGCTGTCGGGCTCGCTGGTGCGCGTGCCGCTGGGCATCTGGACCGACCGCTTCGGCGGCCGCATCGTGATGGCGCTGCTGATGGCGCTCACCGTGCCGGCGATCTGGATGATGTCCTACGCCACCGCCTACTGGCACTTCCTGACGATCGGCCTGTTCGTCGGCCTGGCCGGCGGTGCGTTCTCGGTCGGCACGCCGTATGTGGCGCGCTGGTTCCCGAAGTCGCGCCAAGGCTTTGCGATGGGCGTCTACGGCGCCGGCAACTCGGGCGCGGCGGTCAACAAGTTCGTCGCCCCGGCACTGGTGGTCGCCTTCGGCTGGACCATGGTGCCGCAGGTCTATGCCGCGGTGATGCTGGGCACGGTGGTGCTGTTCTGGATGTTCAGCCACAGCGACCCGCAGCACCTGGTGCCGAGCAACGTGACCTTCGTCGACCAGCTGAAGGCGCTGAAGGACCCGAAGGTGCTGAAGTACTGCCAGTACTACAGCATCGTGTTCGGCGGCTACGTCGGCCTGTCGCTGTGGATGGTGCAGTACTACGTCGGCGAATACGGGCTCGACATCCGCGTCGCGGCCTTGCTCGCAGCCTGCTTCTCGCTGCCCGGCGGCGTGCTGCGCGCGGTGGGCGGCTGGTTGTCCGACCGCTTCGGCGCGCACAGCGTCACCTGGTGGGTCATGTGGGTCAGCTGGATCTGCCTGTTCCTGCTGAGCTACCCGCAAACCGATTTCACGGTCTTCACCGTCAAGGGCCCGCAGACCTTCCACATCGGCCTGAATGTCTACTCGTTCACCGCGCTGATGGCGGTGCTGGGCGTGGCCTGGGCCTTCGGCAAGGCCAGCGTCTTCAAGTACATCAGCGACGACTACCCGAAGAACATCGGCGCCATCAGCGGCATCGTCGGCCTGGCCGGCGGCCTGGGTGGCTTCGTGCTGCCGATCCTGTTCGGCGCCCTGCTCGACCTCACCGGTGTGCGCTCGTCGGCTTTCATGCTGCTGTACGGCGTGGTCTGGGTCTCGCTGATCTGGATGTACTTCACCGAAGTGCGCCGCACCCGCCTGATGGGTTCGCCCGCCACCGCCTGAATCCCCCTCTACCCTCAACAAGGAGCACCTGATGGCTTCTTCTTCACTGATCGCGCAATGGAACCCCGAAGACGGCGGGTTCTGGCGCTCCCAGGGCGCATCGATTGCGCAACGCAACCTCTGGATCTCGATCCCTGCGCTGACGCTCGCGTTCGCGGTCTGGATGGTCTGGTCCGTCGTGGTGGTCAACCTGCCGCAGGTGGGCTTCCGCTTCTCGACCAACCAGCTGTTCTGGCTGGCATCGCTGCCGGCCCTGTGCGGCGCGACGCTGCGCATCTTCTACTCGTTCGCGGTGCCGCTGTTCGGCGGCCGGCGCTGGACGGCGATCTCCACCGCCTCGCTGCTGCTGCCGGCGCTGGGCATCGGCCTGGCGGTGCAGAACCCCGACACGCCGTACGAGGTGTTCATCCTGCTGGCGCTGCTGTGCGGCTTCGGCGGCGGCAACTTCGCCTCGAGCATGAGCAACATCAGCTTCTTCTTCCCGAAAGAGAAGAAAGGCACCGCGCTCGGCCTGAACGCCGGCCTGGGCAACCTCGGTGTCTCGCTGGTGCAGGTCGTCGTGCCGATGGTCATCGGTGCCAACGTCTTCGGTGACATCGGCGGTGCGCCGCAGGCCGTCACCAAGGTCGGTGGCCCGATGGTGCTGTGGCTGCAGAACGCCGGCTACATCTGGGTGCCGTTCATCGTCGCCAGCGCCCTGGCAGCCTGGTTCGGCATGAACGACCTGGCCGATGCCAAGGCCTCGTTCGCCGACCAGGCGGTGATCTTCAAGCGCAAGCACAACTGGCTGATGTGCTGGCTCTACCTCGGCACCTTCGGCAGCTTCATCGGCTACTCGGCCGGCTTCCCGCTGCTGATCAAGAGCCAGTTCCCCGGCATCAATGCACTGCAGTACGCCTGGCTCGGCCCCTTGGTCGGCGCCCTGGTGCGCCCGGTGGGCGGCTGGCTGGCCGACAAGGTGGGCGGTGCCCGCGTGACCTTCTGGAACTTCGTCGCGATGGTCGTCGGCGTGCTGGCGGTGATGCAGTTCCTGCCCTCGAACGGCCAGGGCGGCAACTTCATCGGCTTCCTGATCGCCTTCCTGTTCCTGTTCGCCGCCTCGGGCATCGGCAACGGCTCGACCTTCCGCATGATCCCGGTCATTTTCCTGAATGAGCGGCTGGCGGATGCCAAGAACAAGGGGCCGGCCGCCAAGGAACAGGCCGTGAAGGACGCGAACAAGGAAGCCGCCGCGGTGCTGGGCTTCAGCTCGGCGATCGGCGCCTACGGTGGCTTCTTCATCCCCAAGAGCTACGGCACCTCGATCGCGCTGACCGGCGGCACCGACGCCGCGCTGTACTGCTTCATCGCCTTCTACGTGACCTGCATCGTCGTCACCTGGTGGTACTACAGCCGCCGCAACGCACCGATGCCTTGCTGAGTGCCCTGTCCCGCAGACAGCGGGACACGGCATTGACCCGGGCGGCCCCAACGGCGGGGCCGCGCACGGGGCGAATTCAAACCCCGGTTACCGGGCTGACACGCAGCATTCACGCACTGTCACGCAGTGCCGTGATGGTGTCGCACGCCATTGCCCCTGGCCCCCAACACTCCACTCCGATTCAACGGAGCCCTCGATGAGCCACTTTCTCGATCGACTGACCCACTTCTCGCAACCCCGCGAAGACTTTGCCGATGGGCACGGCGTGACCACCGGCGAAGACCGGACCTGGGAAGACGCCTACCGCAGCCGCTGGCAGCACGACAAGATCGTGCGCTCCACGCACGGCACCAATTGCACCGGCTCGTGCTCTTGGAAGATCTATGTCAAGGGCGGCATCGTCACCTGGGAAACCCAGCAGACGGACTACCCGCGCACCCGGCCCGACCTGCCCAACCACGAGCCGCGCGGCTGCGCCCGTGGCGCCTCGTACTCGTGGTACCTATACAGCGCCAACCGCGTGAAGTACCCGATGGTCCGCGGCCGCCTGCTGCAGCACTGGCGCGCCGCGCGCGCGGTGGCCCGCACGCCGGTCGATGCCTGGGCGATGGTGGTCGAGAACGCCACGCAACGCGAAGACTGGGTGCGCCAACGCGGCCTCGGCGGCTTCGTGCGCTCGACCTGGGACGAGGTCAACGAGATGATCGCCTCGGCCAACGTCTACACGATCAAGAAGCACGGCCCCGACCGCATCATCGGCTTCTCGCCGATCCCGGCGATGTCGATGGTCTCGTACGCCGCGGGCTCGCGCTACCTGTCGCTGATCGGCGGCGTGTGCATGAGCTTCTACGACTGGTACTGCGACCTGCCGCCGTCGAGCCCGCAGGTCTGGGGCGAGCAGACCGACGTGCCCGAATCGGCCGATTGGTACAACTCGACCTTCATCATCGCCTGGGGCTCCAACGTGCCCCAGACCCGCACGCCCGACGCCCACTTCTTCACCGAGGTGCGCTACAAGGGCGCCAAGACCGTGGCGGTGACGCCCGACTACGCCGAGGTCAGCAAGCTCGCCGACCTGTGGATGCACCCCAAGCAAGGCACCGACGCCGCGCTGGCGATGGCCATGGGCCACGTGATCCTGAAGGAGTTCTACTTCAGCGGCGGTGCCGCCGACGGCTTCAAGGTCCGCAGCGCCTATTTCGACGACTACGCGCGCCGCTACACCGACCTGCCGATGCTGGTGATGCTCGAAAGGCGCACCCTGCCCGACGGCCGCGAGGTGCTGGCCAGCCAGCGCTACCTGCGCGCCAGTGATTTCAATGGCCGCCTGGGCCAGCAGAACAACCCCGAGTGGAAGACGCTGGCCTTCGACCAGGACGGCCGCGTGGTCGCGCCGCACGGCTCGGTCGGCTTCCGCTGGGGTGCCGAGGGCACGCTCGACGCCGGCAAGTGGAACCTCGAGAACAAGGAAGCCCGCCACGGCGAAGAGGTGACGCTGCAACTGTCGGCCAGCGAGAACGCCCAGGGCCACGAGGTGGCCGAGGTCGCGTTCCCCTACTTCGCCGGCATCGAGACGCCGCACTTCAGCGCCAACCAGCAAGGCGGCGACGTGCTGGTGCGCAAGGTGCCGGTGCAGCGCATCCGCCTGGGCAAGGAAGGCGAGCAACGCGAGGCGCTGGTCGCCAGCGTGTTCGACCTGATGGCCGCGCACTACGGCATCGAGCGCGGCCTGGGCGACGGCGCCAAGAGCTACGACGACGACGCGGCCTACACGCCCGCCTGGCAGGAAAAGATCACCGGCGTGCCGCGTGACCAGGTCATCACCGTGGCGCGCCAGTTCGCCGACAACGCCGACAAGACGCACGGCAAGTCGATGGTGATCATCGGCGCGGCGATGAACCACTGGTACCACTGCGACATGAACTACCGCGGCATCATCAACATGCTGATGCTGTGCGGCTGCATCGGGCAAAGCGGTGGTGGCTGGGCCCACTACGTGGGGCAGGAAAAGCTGCGCCCGCAGACCGGCTGGACCGCGCTGGCCTTCGCGCTGGACTGGACACGCCCGCCGCGCCAGATGAACAGCACCAGCTTCTTCTACGCCCACACCGACCAGTGGCGCTACGAGCGGCTGGGCGTCGGCGAGATCCTGTCGCCGCTGGCCGACAAGGCCGAGTTCGGCGGCAGCCTGATCGACTACAACGTGCGCGCCGAACGCATGGGCTGGCTGCCCTCGGCACCGCAGCTCAAAACCAACCCGCTGCAAGTGGCCCGCGACGGCGGCAGCGATGTCAAGGCCCACGTGGTGGCCAGCCTGAAGGACGGCTCGCTGCAGATGAGCTGCGAAGACCCCGACCACCCGGACAACTGGCCGCGCAACATGTTCGTCTGGCGCTCGAACATCCTCGGCTCGTCGGGCAAGGGCCACGAGTATTTCCTGAAGCATTTCCTCGGCACCTCGCACGGCGTGCAGGGCAAGGACCTGGGCCACGACGATGCCAAGCCGCAAGAGGTGCGCTGGCACGACAAGGCCCCCGAAGGCAAGCTGGACCTGATCGTCACGCTCGACTTCCGCATGAGCACGACCTGCCTGTATTCGGACATCGTGCTGCCCACCGCCACCTGGTACGAGAAGAACGACCTCAACACCAGCGACATGCACCCGTTCATCCACCCGCTGTCCACCGCGGTGGACCCGGCCTGGGAAGCGCGCAGCGACTGGGAGATCTACAAGGGCTTCGCGAAGAAGTTCTCCGAGGTCTGCGTGGGCCACCTCGGTGTCGAGAAAGAGGTGGTGCTCAGCCCGCTGATGCACGACACCCCGGGCGAGCTGGCCCAGGCCTTCGACGTGCAGGACTGGAAGCGCGGCGAGGTCGACCTGATCCCCGGCAAGACCGCACCGTCGATCGCGGTGGTCGAGCGCGACTACCCGGCCACCTACGCCCGCTTCACCGCGCTGGGCCCGTTGATGGAAAAGCTCGGCAACGGTGGCAAGGGCATCGGCTGGAACACCGCCGAAGAGGTGCGCCAGCTGGCCGAGCTGAACGGCAAGGTGCACACCGAAGGCCCGACCAAGGGCATGCCGAAGATCGAGACCGACATCGACGCCACCGAGGTGATCCTGATGCTGGCGCCCGAGACCAACGGCCACGTGGCCGTGAAGGCCTGGGACGCGCTGAGCAAGTTCACCGGCCGCGAGCACGCCCACCTGGCGCTGCACCGCGAAGACGAGAAGATCCGCTTCCGCGACGTGCAGGCCCAGCCCCGCAAGATCATCAGCTCACCCACCTGGAGCGGGCTGGAGAGCGAGAAGGTTTCGTACAACGCCGGCTACACCAACGTGCACGAGCTGATCCCCTGGCGCACCCTCACCGGGCGGCAGCAGTTCTACCAGGACCACGCCTGGATGCGCGCCTTCGGCGAAGAGTTCACCAGCTACCGCCCGCCGGTGGACCTGAAGGCGATCGCCGGTGTGAAAGGTCGAGAAGGGGGCATCAAGCCCAACGGCAACAAGGAAGTGGCGCTGAACTTCATCACGCCGCACCAGAAGTGGGGCATCCACTCGACCTACAGCGACAACCTGATGATGCTGACGCTCAACCGCGGCGGCCCGGTCGTCTGGCTGAGCGAGGACGACGCGAAGGAAGCCGGCATCGTCGACAACGACTGGATCGAGCTGTTCAACGCCAATGGCGCCATCGCGGCCCGCGCAGTGGTGAGCCAGCGCGTGAACCGCGGCATGACGCTGATGTACCACGCGCAGGAAAAGATCATCAACACACCGGGCAGCGAGATCACCGGCCAGCGCGGCGGTATCCACAACTCGGTGACTCGCATCGTGACCAAACCCACCCACATGATCGGCGGCTACGCGCAGCTGAGCTACGGCTTCAACTACTACGGAACCATCGGCACCAACCGCGACGAATTCGTCGTGGTGCGCAAGATGAACAAGGTCGACTGGCTCGACGACGAAGGCACCAACCCGGGAGAACAAGCATGAAAGTCCGCGCACAAATCGGCATGGTGCTGAACCTGGACAAGTGCATCGGCTGCCACACCTGCTCGGTCACCTGCAAGAACGTCTGGACCAACCGGCCGGGCATGGAATACGCCTGGTTCAACAACGTCGAGACCAAACCCGGCATCGGCTACCCGAAAGACTGGGAGAACCAGGACAAGTGGAACGGCGGCTGGATCCGCAATGCCGACGGCTCGATCGAGCCCAAGCAAGGCGGCAAGTGGAAGCTGCTGATGCGCATCTTCGCCAACCCGAACCTGCCGCAGATCGACGACTACTACGAGCCCTTCACCTTCGACTACGACCACCTGCAGTCGGCGCCCGAGAGCAAGGCCGCGCCGACCGCCCGGCCGCGCAGCCTGATCACCGGCAAGCGGATGGAGAAGATCGAGTGGGGCCCGAACTGGGAAGAGATCCTGGGCGGCGAATTCGCCAAGCGCTCGAAGGACAAGAACTTCGACGCGATCCAGAAGGACATCTACGGCCAGTTCGAGAACACCTTCATGATGTACCTGCCCAGGCTGTGCGAGCACTGCCTGAACCCGGCGTGCGTGGCGTCGTGCCCCTCGGGCTCGATCTACAAGCGCGAGGAAGACGGCATCGTGCTGATCGACCAGGACAAGTGCCGCGGCTGGCGCATGTGCGTGTCGGGCTGCCCGTACAAGAAGATCTACTACAACTGGCAAAGCGGAAAGGCCGAGAAGTGCATCTTCTGCTACCCGCGCATCGAGGCAGGCCAGCCCACCGTCTGCTCCGAGACCTGCGTCGGCCGCATCCGCTACCTCGGCGTGATGCTGTACGACGCCGACCGCATCCAGCAAGCCGCGAGCACCGAGCGTGACCGCGACCTGTACCAGGCGCAGTGCGACATCTTCCTCGACCCGAACGACCCCAAGGTGATCGAGCAGGCGCGTGCCGACGGCATCCCCGAGGCCTGGCTGGCCGCGGCCCGCAAGAGCCCGGTCTGGAAGATGGCGATGGAGTGGAAGATCGCGCTGCCGCTGCACCCCGAGTACCGCACGCTGCCGATGGTCTGGTATGTGCCGCCGCTGTCGCCGATCACCGCCGCGGCCAACGCCGGCGACATCGGCGTCAACGGCGAGATCCCGGACGTGCGCCAGCTGCGCATCCCCGTGCAATACCTGGCCAACCTGCTGACCGCGGGCGACACCGAGCCGGTCGTGCGCGCGCTCGAACGCATGCTCGCAATGCGCGCCTACCAGCGCGGCAAGCATGTCGACGGCGTCGAGAACCTGGCCCTGCTGCAACGCGTGGCGATGACCCAGCGCGAGGTCGAAGACATGTACCAGGTGATGGCGATCGCCAACTACGAAGACCGCTTCGTGATCCCCACCACCCACCGCGAGTACGCCGAGAACACCTTCGACATGCGCGGCGGCTGCGGCTTCTCGTTCGGCAACGGCTGCTCGGACGGCAGCAGTGACACCTCGCTGTTCGGCGGCAAGAAGCGCCGCACGGTGCCGATCAAGGCCACGGTCTGAAGGAGCATGGCATGAAGAACACCCCCAAGTCCCTGGCCCTGCGCGTGCTGTCGGCCCTGCTCGGCTACCCCAACGCCGAGCTGCGCGCCGCGATGCCCGAGCTGGCCGACGCGCTGGCCCGCACCGACGGCCTGTCGCGCACCCGGCTGGCCGAGCTGCAGGCGCTGACGCGCTGGATCGGCGCAAGCGACCCGTATGAAGTGGAGGCGCGCTACGTCGACACCTTCGACCGCGGCCGCGCCACCTCGCTGCACCTGTTCGAGCATGTGCACGGTGACTCGCGCGAGCGCGGCCCGGCGCTGGTCGACCTGCAGCAGACCTACGAACGCGCCGGCCTGCGCCTGGAAGGCAAGGAGCTGCCCGACCACCTGCCGATCGTGCTGGAGTTCGCCTCGACCCAGCCCGACAAGCTGGCGCGCGAGTTCCTCGGCGAGATGGCGCACATCCTGACCGCCGTGTTCAGCGCCCTGCTGGAGCGCGAGAGCCCCTACGCCTCGGTGATCGCCGCGGTGCTGGAGCTGTCGGGCCAGAAGGTGCAGGCCGTGCCGGTCGTGGCCGACGTCGCCCTCGACGAAGCCTGGGCCGAGCCGCCCGCCTTCGACGGCTGCTCGACCGCCGGCCAGGCCAAGCCGGGTGCGCCGCAGCCGATCCACATCGTTCGCAATCACAACACCAACAACACCGCTCGCCAGCCAGCCCAAGGAGCAAGCGCATGACCACCTGGTTCGACACCTTTCTGTTCGGCTACTACCCGTACATCTGCCTGTCGGTCTTCCTGATCGGCAGCCTGATCCGCTTCGACCGCGACCAGTACACCTGGAAGAGCGACTCGTCGCAGCTGCTGCGCGCCGGCAGCCTGCGCTGGGGCAGCAACCTGTTCCACCTCGGCGTGCTGTTCCTGTTCGCCGGCCACAGCGTGGGCATGCTGACCCCGCACTTCATCTACGAGCCGTTCATCAGCGCCGGCCACAAGCAGCTGATGGCGATGATCTCCGGCGGCCTGTTCGGCCTGCTGGGTTTTGCCGGCGTCTCGCTGCTGCTGCACCGCCGCCTGTTCGACGAGCGCATCCGCGCCACGTCGAAGACCAGCGACATCGTGTTGCTGGTGCTGCTGTGGCTGCAGTTCGCGCTCGGGCTGTCGACGATCCCGCTGTCGGCCCAGCACCTGGACGGCGGCATGATGATGCGGCTGGCCGAATGGGCGCAGCGCATCGTCACCTTCCGCGAAGGCAGCGTCGAGCTGCTGGCCGAGGCCAGCTGGGTCTTCAAGGCACACATGGTGCTTGGCATGTCGATCTTCCTGGTCTTCCCGTTCACCCGCCTGGTGCATGTGTGGAGCGGCTTTGCCAGCGTGGGCTACGTGTTCCGCCCGTACCAGATGGTGCGCAGCCGCAAGCTGAACCTGCCGGCCGGCCACCTGACCCCGCAGCGCCAGCTGGCCTCGCGCCCCGCAGCAGCGCGGCCGGCCCCCGCACGGGCGGCCGACGTGGCCCAGCCGGTGCACCGCCCCCGCAACGCCTGAGACGGAGCACCCACGATGACCACGACCCTGCTCGCCCCCGCCACGGTCAACGGCGTGCCGCTGCACCAGCCCGGCGAAACACTGGACGACGACACGCTGCGCCAACGCGCCTGCACCGAGCTGCTGCGCCAGGCGGCGCAGCGCGCCGGCCTCGAGACGGTCTCGGTGCCCGACGCGATCGAGCGCCTGCTGGACCAGGCGCTGACGCTGGACGAGCCGACCGAAGAAGCCTGCCGCCGCGCGTTCGACGCCAAGCCTGAGCGTTATGCACGGCAAGAGCGCCTGCACCTGCGCCACATCCTGTTCGCGGTGACGCCGGGGCTGGACATCGCGGCGCTGCGCCGGCGCGCCGAGGCGTTGCTGATCGAGCTGCGCTGCGCCGAGCCCGGCAGCGACGCCTTCGGCGACGCGGCACGCCAATGGTCCAACTGCCCCACCGGTGCCGCGGGTGGCGACCTCGGCTGGCTGACCCAGCAAGACTGCGCCGACGAGTTCGCCCGCGCCGTCTTCGGTCAAGAGACGATCGGCGTGCTGCCGCTGCTGGTGCACTCGCGCTTCGGCCTGCACATCGTCGAGGTGCTGGCGCGCGACGCCGGCGCCGCCCCGGCCTTCGAAGACGTGCGCGCTGCCGTCGCCCAGACGCTGCGCCAGCAGGCCTGGGCCAACGCCGTGCGGCACTACCTGCACACGCTGGCCGACGAGGCCGTGCTCGAAGGCGTGCGGCTCGACGCCGAGGCGACCACGCTGGCGCAGTGAGCTGACACCCTCATGCCCGACGAGCTGCTGCAGCGACTGCGCCGGTTTCGCGACGACGCGTTCCCGCGTTACCAGGCGCGCTTTCGGGAGCTGGTCGACGACGGCCAGCACCCGAGCACGCTGTTCATCGGCTGTTCCGACTCGCGCCTGGTGCCCTACCTGCTCACCGGCGCGGGCCCGGGCGATCTGTTCATGGTGCGCAACGTCGGCGCGCTGGTGCCGCCCTGCTGCGGCCGGCTCGACGCCAACGACCCCGAACCCGGCGCCGCCGGCTGGCTGACCCGCGCCGCCCCCGAAGGCCCTGCGCGCTGGAGCGGCGGCTACCACGGCACCGCCGCGGCGATCGAATTCGCGGTGCTGAACCTGCACGTGCGCCACATCGTCGTCTGCGGCCACAGCCACTGCGGCGCCATCAAGGCGCTGTACGAAGACCTGTCGCCCGAGGCGGTGAACCTGGGCGCCTGGCTCGACCTGGCCCGCGAGGCGGTGCTGCCGGTGCGCCTGTTCGCGCCCGAGGCCGACGACCCGAAAGACGGCCTGCGCCCCGAGGTGCTGCGCCGCACCGAGCAGCGTTCGATCGTGCTGCAGCTCGAACGCCTGATGAACTACCCGATGGTGCGCCGGCGCGTCGAGCGGCGCGAGCTGGCCCTGCACGGCTGGCACTACGTGATCGAAGACGGCGAAGTGCATGTCTTCGACCTGAAGAGCGGCGGCTTCGTGCCCGCCTCAGAGGCCGAGCACAGCGGCGACGGGCCCTTCACGCTGGCCGACGAATCGCCGCTGTTCAACGAGATCGACGATTCCTACGCCCCGGCCGCCCTGACCGGTGACGAGGGCCGCTGAGCGGCACCCGAGCTGCATCGATCGCCCGCCCGATGATCGATGACACAGCGTCCGATGTCGTGATCGCCGGCGGCGGCCTGGCGGGCATCGTCACCGCGCTGCAGGCGCTGCGCGCCGGCCTGAAGGTCACCCTGGTCGACCGCGACACACCCCAGCGCCTGGGCGGGCTGGCCCTGTGGGCCTTCGGCGGCATGGCGCTGGTGGGCACGCCGCTGCAGGCGCGCATGCGCATCCCCGACACCCCCGAGCGGGCCCTGCGCGACTGGCTGCGCTTCGGCGAGCTCGACCCGGGCGATACCTGGGCCCTGGCCTGGGCCCGGCACTATGTCGAGCGCTCGCGCGCCGAGGTCTACGACTGGCTGCTGGGCGAAGGGCTGCGCTTCATGCCCGCGGTGAACTGGGTCGAGCGCGGCCTGCACGGCGAGGGCAACAGCCTGCCGCGTTACCACATCGTGTGGGGCACCGCGCGCGAGCTCACGCGGCGCCTGTCGGCGGCCATGCACCAGGCAGACCCCGGCGGGCGCCTGGTGGTGTGGCACGGCCACCGTGTCACCGAGGTCGAGCGCTCCGCGGGGCGGGTCAGCGGCGTGGTCGCGGTGAACGAGGCCACCGGCGCCGAGCGACGGCTTCGCGCGGGCGCCGTGGTGCTGGCGATGGGCGGCGTGAACGGCAGCCACGAGCAGGTCCGCGCGCATTGGCCGGCCGGGCAGCCGCAGCCCGCCACCATGCTCAACGGCGCCCACCCCTTCGCCGACGGCTTGCTGCACCACCACGTAGGCGACCACTGGGGCGGCCAACTCGTGCGCGCTGGCGAGATGTGGAACTACGCCGCCGGCATCCCGCACCCCTACCCGCATTTCCGCGGCCACGGCCTGTCGCTCATCCCCTGCAAGTCGGCCCTGTGGCTGGACCACCGCGGCCGGCGCATCGGCCCCGAGCCGCTGGTGGCCGGGTTCGACACGCACTGGCTGTGCCAGCGCGTGTCGGCCCAGGCCCGTCCGTGGACCTGGCAGCTGCTGAACTGGCGCATCGCGGCCAAGGAATTCGCCATCTCGGGCGCCGAGCACAATCAGCGCATCCGCGACAAGCAGTTCCCGCTGTTCCTCAAGGAGACCCTGCTGGGCAACCACCGGCTGGTGCGCCAGATGGCGCGCGAAAGCAGCCACTTCCTGGTCGACGACACGCTGGCCGGCCTGGCCGGCCAGATGAACGCACTGACCTGCTCGCACGACGTGCAGGCCGCGGTGCTGCAAGCCACGGCCGACGCCTTCGACGCCAACTTCGCCCGCGGCGCCAGCCTGCACAACGATGACCAGTTGCGCCGCATCCTGCATGCCCGCCAATGGGGGCCCGACAAGCTGCGAACCTGCGCCCCGGCGCCGCTGCAGCAAAAGGGCGCGGGGCCGTTCATCGCCATCCACATCCAGCTCATCACCCGCAAGAGCCTGGGCGGCCTGCGCACCGACCTGCACAGCCGAGTTCTCGACAGCCACGACCAGCCCATCGACGGCCTGTATTGCGTGGGCGAGGCGGCCGGCTTCGGCGGCGGCGGCGCCCACGGCAGGCGCTCGCTCGAAGGCACCTTCCTGCCCGGCTGCATCCTCACCGCCCGCGCGGCGGCCCAAGCCATCGCCACCGGCCGCTGAACCACCCCGAGGAGACCCACCGATGATCGGCGCCCAAGCCCTGATGAAGACCCTGGTCGACGCCGGCGTCGAGGTCTGCTTCACCAACCCCGGCACCAGCGAGATGCATTTCGTCGCTGCGCTCGACGGTGAGCCCGGGATGCGCGCCGTGCTGGCGTTGTTCGAAGGTGTGGCCACCGGCGCCGCCGATGGCTACGCCCGCATGGCCGACAAGCCCGCCGCCACGCTGCTGCACCTGGGCTGCGGCCTGGGCAACGGCCTGGCCAACCTGCACAACGCGCGCAAAGGCAAGGTGCCGGTGGTCAACATCGTGGGCGACCACGCCACCACCCATGTGCGCTACGACGCGCAACTGCAGTCCGACATCGAGACCGTGGCGCGCAATGTCTCGCCCGGCTTCGTGCGCACCGCGCGCAGCAGCGCCGGCCTGGGCCGCGACGCGGCCGACGCGATCGCCGCGGCGCGTGGCCTGCCGGGCAGCGTGGCCACGCTGATCCTGCCGGCCGATGTCTCGTGGAGCGAAGGCGGCGAACCCTGCATGCCCCCGCCGCCAGCCACCCCGGCCGCTGCAGACCCCGCCAGCGTGGCCGCGGTGGCGGCGGCCATTCGCGCCGGCGGCCGGGTAGCGCTGCTGCTGGGCGGGCGGGCCCTGCGCGAGCCGGCGCTGCTGGCCGCCGGGCGCATCGCCGCGCACACCGGCGTGAAGCTGCTGGCCGAAGTCTTCCCCACCCGGCTCGAGCGTGGTGCTGGCCTGCCGCCGGTCGAGCGCATCGCCTACCTGGCCGAGATGGCGGGGGTGCAGCTCGCCGGGCTCGATCACCTGGTGCTGGTCGATGCCAAGGCGCCGGTGTCGTTCTTCGCCTACCCCGGCAAACCCAGCGACCTGGTGCCCGAGGGCTGCCAGGTGCTCAGCTTGTCCACCCCCGCGCAAGACGCCGCGGCGAGCCTGGCCGCGTTGGCCGAGGCCCTGGGCGCCGCCCAGGCCATGCCCGCGCGGCAAGCCGCGCAGCGCCCCGGCCGGCCCCGCGGCCGGCTCACGGCGCCCAAGGTCTGCAAGGCCGTGGGCCACCTGCTGCCCGAGCGGGCGATCATCGTCGACGAGGCCATCACCTCGGGCCTGATGCTGGGCCTGATGACCGCCGGCGCCCCGCGCCACGACCTGCTGACGCTCACCGGCGGCGCTATCGGCCAGGGCCTGCCCAGCGCCGCAGGCGCGGCCATCGCCTGCCCCGGCCGCCCGGTGCTGGCCCTGGTGGGCGACGGCAGCGCGATGTACACCGTGCAGGCCCTGTGGACCATGGCGCGCGAGGCGCTGCACGTGGTGGCCATCGTTTTCAACAACGCGTCGTATTCAGTGCTCAACGTCGAGCTGGAGCGCGTGGGCGCCGGCACCGGCGGCCCCAAGGCCCGCTCACAGCTGAACCTGGGCGAGCCGGCGCTGAACTTCGCGCAGATGGCCCAGTCGATGGGCGTGCACGCGGTGCGCACCGACGACGCCGGTGAATTCGCCAATGCCCTGGCCTACGCGCTGGACCACCCCGGCCCGCACCTGATCGAAGCCCTGGTGCCCGAATCGCTCAGCGGCGCCAAGCGCAAGCTGCTGCCCTGGTTGCTGCGGTCGTTGCCGCATCTGCCGCAGCCGCTGGCACAGGCGCTCAAACGCAAGATCGCGCCCTGATCGCTGCGGGCGTGGTGTGCGCTGGCCGCACACCCATAACCGCCCAAATAGCGGGCAAAAGCCACTCACCGGTTCGATTAGAAACAGGCGGGGCCGCTTAACTGCCCCGCCCGTTGGTCGATACATCGCAAAGTTGTGGCGACCCCACACCCACCACCCTCTGGCGGCAGGCCCTGTCATGCCCGCCACCGGAGGGCCTCACTTCAGAACAACCAAGAGCAGTAAAGCCCCCCAAACACGACACGGTCACTCATGAACGCATCCATGCTGGCAGGCGCGGGGACGACGCCTTCCGACTCCAATCGCTCAGCAGGATCGAGCATGACGAGGCGCTTTCTCTCCTGGTTTCGAACCGGGCCCGACAGGCAAGGCCTGCAGGCCGATGCGCCCACCGACCACGCGGCGCAGATCGCCCACTGCCTGGGCACCGCGGCCGCGACCTGGACCACCAACCTCGGCATGGCGCAGTCGCAGATGCGCGATGCGACGAACGAGTTGCTGCAAGGCTTTGCGGCGATCCTCGACCAGCTCGACGCCATCGTCGAGCCCGGCGGCGCGCGGCCGACCGAGGCATCGCTCGACCAACGCGCCGATGTGCTGGGGCAGTGCGAGGTGCAGCTGCGCAGCCTGCTCGACAACTTCCAGGGCTTCGTCAAATCGCGTGACGAGATCATGCAATCGGTGCAGACCTTGGCTGGCGACTCGGCGCATCTGCGCGGCATGGCCGAAGACGTGGCCAAGATCGCGCGCCAGACCAACCTGCTGTCGATCAACGCCGCGATCGAAGCGGCCCGTGCCGGCCCCGACGGCCGCGGCTTCGCGGTGGTGGCCGCCGAGGTGCGCCGCTTGTCGACCGAATCGGGCGACACCGGCAAGCGCATCGGCGACCGTGTCAACGCCTTCAGCTCGCGCATGCAGGACGCGCTGACGCGTGCCAGCGAACACACCGAGCGCGACGCCGGCACGATCCGCTCATCGGAACAGACCATCGGCCAGGTGGTGGCGCAGGTCAACGGCGCGGTCGAAGGGCTGAATGCCCGCGCGGCGGAGCTCGGCCAGCGTGGCCAGGCCGTGCGCGACCAGGTGCAGCAGCTGATGGTGAGCTTCCAGTTCCAGGACCGGGTGCACCAGATCATGGACCAGGTCGGCCAGTCCATCGCCCAGGGCATGGCCCGGCTGCAGGCCGACCTGCTGGCCGGCCGCGCACCGCAGCGCACCGAATGGGCCGCCCTGCTGAGCAACGGCTACACCACCCAAGAGCAGCGCACCGCTGCGCAGTCCCCCCGCGCCGAATCCACCACCACCTTCTTCTGAACCACCATGGCCAAGACCATCCTGATCGTCGACGACTCCAGTTCATTGCGCACCGTCGTCCGCATGGCGCTGGCGCGGGCCGGCTACGACGTGCTCGAAGCCGCCGATGGGGTCGAGGGCGTGGCCCAGCTCGACAAGGCGGGCAAGGTGAACCTGATCGTCAGCGACGTCAACATGCCGAACATGGACGGCATCACCTTCGTCACCAAGGTCAAGCAGCACCCGCGCCACAAGTTCACGCCGGTGATCATGCTGACCACCGAAGGCCAGGACGAGAAGAAGAACCAGGGCCGCGCCGCCGGCGCCAAGGCCTGGATCGTCAAGCCGTTCAACCCGCCGCAGTTGCTGGACGCGGTGTCCAAGCTGATCCTCCCCTAGGAGCGCACGATGGCCAGGCGATCCAAAGCCAAGACGGGCACCCCGCCCACCGCGTCTTCCCAGGCGTTGGTGCTGCCCGCTGAAATAACCATCTACACGGTCGGCGAGCTGCATCCGCAGTGGCTGGCCTGGCTGGGCCAGCTGAGCCCCGCCTCGCCGCCCGGCGAGGTGGCCGAGGTGCAGGCCGCGGCGGTCGACCAGGTCGACGCCGCCGGGCTGCAGCTGCTGCTGTCGCTGCAGCGCGCGCTGGCCGCGCTCGGCCGCCGCTGCTGGCTGCGCGATGCCAGCGCGGTGCTCGGTGCCGGCTGCGCAGCGCTCGGCCTGTCGGACTGGCTGGCCCAACAAACCGCAGCCGGGCAAACCGCATGAGCGCCGGCACCGACCTGGACCTCAGCTTCATCGCCGAGGCGTTGCCCGCCTTCATCAGCGAGGCGCAGGAGCAAATCGAGTCGCTGGAGCAACTGCTGCTTCAGCTGGAAGACCGCCCCGACGACCGCGAGCTGCTGAACGCGCTGTTCCGCTGCGCCCACACCGTCAAGGGCTCGGCCGGCATCTTCGGCCTCGACCTGGTGGTGGCCTTCACCCACCATGTCGAAACCCTGCTCGACCAGCTGCGCGAAGGCCGGCTGGCGCTGACACCGGCCCTGAGCACCCTGCTCTTGCAATGCAACGACCAGATCCGCAGCCTGGTCGAGCGCGCCCGCGACGCCGCAGGCGACGAAGACAGCGACGCCGCCACGCGCGAGGCGCTGGTGCAGCAGCTGCAGGCCGCGGCCGGCACCAGCCCCGAGGCGGCCCCGGCCACCGAGGTGCAGGCCGCCGCCGCGCCATCGGCCGTGGCCCACCGCTGGCATGTCTCGGTCACCTTCGGCCCCGACACCTTCCGCAACGGGATGGACCCGCTGGCGCTGCTGAACTATGTGCGCGGCCTGGGCGAAGTGCCGCAGATCGTTTGCGACATCGACGCCGTGCCGCCGCTGGACCAGCTCGACCCCGAAAGCTGCCACCTCGGCTTCGAGTTCGGCCTGGTCAGCGAGGCCTCGCGCGCCGAGATCGAGGGCGCGTTCAGCTTCGTGCGCGACGACTGCCAGCTGCACGTCATCCAGCCCGGCGCCACGCCCGAGCACTTTGCGGCGCTGATCGAGTCGATGCCCGACAACCCGCGCCTGGGCGAGATCCTGGTCGCCTCGGGGGCCATCACCCGCGCCCAGCTGCAGCTGGGCCTGCGCACCCAGGCCGCCGCGGTGGCACAGGGCAGCACCACGCGGCTCGGCGAGGTGCTGCAAACGGTGGCCGGTGTCAGCCCGCAGGTGGTGACGGCGGCCCTGAACAAGCAGAGCAAACAACGCGACGGCGCCGCGGCCGATGACCAGCGTTTCATCCGCGTGCAGGCCGACCGGCTGGACGCGGTGATCAACCTGCTGGGCGAGTTGGTGATCGCCGGCGCCGGCGCCCTGCTGCTGGCGCGGCAGACGCGCCAGGGTGCGCTGATCGAGGCCAACGACCAGATCAGCCACCTGATCGAAGAGATCCGCAACGGCACGCTGCAGCTGCGCATGGTGCCGATCGGCGAAACCTTCAACCGCTTTCGCCGCGTGGTGCGCGACACCGCCTGCGAGCTGGGCAAGGACGTGCAGCTGGAGATCGTCGGCGCCGAGACCGAGCTCGACAAGAGCGTGGTCGAGCGCATTGCCGACCCGTTGATGCACCTGGTGCGCAACGCGCTCGACCACGGCCTCGAATCACCCGAGCAGCGCGAAGCCGCCGGCAAGCCCAGGCAAGGCAAGCTGACGCTGTCGGCCTGCCACGAGAGCGGCAGCATCCTGATCCGCATCGACGACGACGGCCGCGGCATCCAGCGCCAGAAGGTGCTGCAGCGGGCCTGGGCCGTCGGCCTGGTCGAGCGCGGCGTGGTGCCGCCCGAGGCCGAGATCGACCAGCTGATCTTCGAGCCGGGTTTTTCCACCGCGAGCCAGGTGACCAACCTGTCGGGCCGCGGGGTCGGGATGGACGTGGTCCGCCGCAACATCCAGGCGCTGCGCGGCAGCGTCGAGATCCAGAGCACCGAAGGCGTGGGCAGCCGCATCGAGATCAGGCTGCCGCTGACGCTGGCCATCATCGACGGCTTCCTGGTCGGTGTCGGCCCGAGCAAGTTCATCCTGCCGCTGGAGTCGGTGGTCGAGGTGATCGAGTCGCGCGCCGCGCCGGCGCAGTCCGACGCACGCGGCCGCAGCTGCGTCGAGCTGCGCGGCCAGGTGCTGCCGGTGGTCAGCCTGCGCGCGCTGTATGCGCTGGATTCGCCCGAGCCCGATCGCGTCAGCGTCGTCGTCATCCAGGCCGGCGGCAACCGCTTCGGCGTGATGGTCGACCAGCTGCTCGGCCAGCACCAGACCGTCATCAAGCCGCTGGGCCGCATGTTCCGCAGCCTGCGCGGCATCTCGGGCTCGTCGATCCTCGGCAATGGCGAGGTCGCGCTGATCTTCGATGTTCCTGCCCTCGGCCGCCTCGCGGCCGAAGCTCGCACTTCTGGCCGCTTGGCGGCCGAGCCGTCCGCGTCGGTCTGTCATCCCGCCGCCGTCTCCACCCCCGCGCACTCCGAGCGCACCGTTCGCCAAGTTTCATCCGAAGGGAAAGCCACATGAACCCGTCCAGCCCATCCTGGATCGCGCGCTTGGTCGCCGGCGCCGAACTGCAGCAGGCCGATGCCGCCCTGGCGCAGGCCGAGAGTGCCCGCGCCGCCGCCGAGAAGGCCCGCGCGGACGCCGACGCGGCACGCGCCGACAGCGACGCGACGCTGGCGCAGCTGAAGGCGCGGCTGGACGCGGTCGAGTCGGAGCTGAAGGTGCGCACCGACATCATGAACCTGACGAGCATCGTCTCCGAGGCCGACAAGAAGGGCGACATCCTCAGCGTCAACCAGAAGTTCCTCGAGGTCTCGAAGTACCCGAAGAACGAGCTGATCGGCTTCGGCCACAACACCACCCGGCACCCCGACATGCCCAAGGAGGTGTTCAAGCAGATGTGGGCCACCATCGGCCGCGGCGACATCTTCCGCGGCACGGTGAAGAACCGCGCCAAGGACGGCACGCCGTACTACGTGGACGCGGTCATCGCGCCGATCCTGGGCGAGAACGGCAAGCCGATGAAGTACCTCGGCGTGCGCTACGACATCACCGAGGCCGAGCTCGAGCGCCAGAACGCACGCGGCATCCTCGGCGCGATCGACAACAGCTACGCCTTCGTCGAGTTCGATCTCGGCGGCCACGTGCTGGCGGCGAACGAGAACTTCCTGAAGACGCTCGGCTACACGCAAGACGAGGTCAAGGGCAAGCACCACCGCATGTTCTGCGACGCCGAGCTGGCCAACAGCGCGGCCTACACCCAGTTCTGGCGCGACCTGAACGCGGGCCAGCCGCGCTCGGACGTCTTCAAGCGCATCACGAAGGCCGGCAAGGAGATCTGGATCCAGGCCGTCTACGCGCCGGTGAAAGACGAGATGGGCCGGGTCGCCAAGATCGTGAAGATCGCCACCGAGGTGACCGAGGCCAAGCTGCGCGCCGCCGACTTCGAAGGCCAGCTCAGCGCCATCAGCAAGGCGCAGGCGGTGATCGAGTTCAAGCTCGACGGCACGATCCTGAGCGCCAACGAGAACTTCTGCCGCACCCTGGGCTACTCGCTCGACGAGATCAAGGGCAAGCACCACTCGATGTTCGCCGAGCCGGGCGCGGCGGGCTCGATCGAGTACCGCATGTTCTGGGACAAGCTGGGCCGCGGCGAGTACGACGCCGGCCAGTACAAGCGCATCGGCAAGGGTGGCCGCGAGATCTGGATCCAGGCCTCGTACAACCCGATCCTCGACCTGAACGGCAAGCCGTACAAGGTCGTCAAGTACGCCACCGACGTGACCGCCCAGGTCAACGCGGCGCGCATGCTGGAGCAGGCCGTCGAGCAGGCCCAGGTGGTGACCACCGCGGCCAAGAACGGCGACCTGGGCCAGCGCATTCCGCTCGACGGCAAGAGCGGCCCGATCCGCGCGCTGTGCGAAGGCGTCAACGCGCTGATGGAGACCACCTCGGTGATCTTCGGCGATGTCGGCCGCGTCTTCGGCGCCCTGTCGGCCGGCGACCTGAGCCAGCGCATCTCGCGCGACTACGACGGCGTCTTCGGCCAGGTCAAGGACGACGCCAACGCCACCAGCGAGAAGCTCTCGGCCATCATCGAAGACGTCGGCCGTGTCTTCAGCGCGCTGGCCAACGGCGACCTCACGCAGCGCATCAGCCGCGACGCCGAGGGCGTGTTCGACCAGGTCAAGAACGACGCCAACAGCACCAGCGAGAAACTGGCCGCGATCATCGAGGAAGTGCGCGCCGCCGCCGACGCGTTGACCGGCGCCGCCACCCAGGTCAGCGCCACCGCGCAGAGCCTGTCGCAAAGCGCCAGCGAGCAGGCCGCCTCGGTCGAAGAGACCACCTCGTCGATCGACCTGATGAGCGCCAGCATCTCGCAGAACAGCGACAACGCGAAGGTCACCGACGGCATGGCCACCAAGGCCAGCAAGGAGGCCGGCGAAGGCGGCACCGCGGTGACGCAGACGGTGCAGGCGATGAAGCAGATCGCGCAGAAGATCAGCATCGTCGACGACATCGCCTACCAGACCAACCTGCTGGCGCTGAACGCGGCGATCGAGGCGGCACGCGCCGGCGAGCACGGCAAGGGCTTCGCGGTCGTCGCGGCCGAGGTGCGCAAGCTGGCCGAACGCAGCCAGGAAGCGGCCAAGGAGATCGGCGACCTGGCCAGCAACAGCGTGAGCACCGCCGAGCGCGCCGGCAAGCTGCTCGACGAGATCGTGCCCAGCATCCAGAAGACCAGCGAGCTGGTGCAGGAGATCGCCGCGGCATCGCAAGAGCAGAGCCAGTCGGTCGGCCAGATCGGCAGCGCGATGGGCCAGCTGAGCAAGACCACGCAGCAGAACGCCTCGGCCTCGGAGGAGCTCGCCGCCACGTCGGAAGAGCTGTCCGGCCAGGCCGAGCAGCTGCAGCAATCGGTGGCCTTCTTCAGCCTCGGCGCCCCGGTGGCCGCCACACCGGCCCGCCGGGGTGTCGCCGACGGGGCCCCGGTCGATCGCCGGGCGCCGAACTCGCCGATGCGCGGCACCGCGAAGCCGGCCGCTGCGCTGCCGCGCGGGCACCTGGGCACCGGTACGAACGGCAACTTCCGCCCCTACTGAAGGAGGCCGCGATGGGCACCCTTGTGAAGGCCGAGGCGCCCGCCCAGGCGCCCTCGGCCACCGACGACGCCGCAGCGCAGTACCTGACCTTCTCGCTCGGCGACGAGGTGTTCGCGATGGACATCCGCACCGTGCGCGAGATCATCCAGCACGGCGCGGTGACCACCATCCCGCTGATGCCCGACTTCGTTCGCGGCGTGATCAACCTGCGCGGCGCAGTGGTGCCGGTGATCGACCTGCATGCCCGCTTCGGCCGCCCGGCCGCGCGGGTCGGCAAGAAGACCTGCATCGTGATCTTCGACGCGGTGCGCGACGGCGAGCGGGTCGAGCTCGGGCTGATGGTCGACGCGGTCAGCGAGGTGATCGAGATCACCGGCGACGACATCGAGCCCCCGCCGAGCTTCGGCGCCTCGGTGCAGCGCGACTTCATCAGCGGCATGGGCAAGGTGGCGGGCCGCTTCGTCATCATCCTCGACCCCGACCGCGCCTTCGATGTCGGCGAAATGGCCGACCTGTGCGAAGCCGCCCAGGCCACCGTCGCAGCCTGAGGCCGCACCGCAGCGCAAGAGACCCATGCCCGCACCGCAACTCGACGACCACGCCTTCAGCCGCATCAGCGCCTTGATGCACGCCACGGTGGGCCTGGCCTTTGCCGACAGCAAGCGGCCGCTGGTGTCGTCGCGCCTCACGCCCCGCATCCAGCGCCTGGGGCTGGGCAGCTTCCATGACTACCTCGCGCTGATCGAAGGCGGCGGCGATGGTGGCGAGTTCCAGGTGGCGGTGGACCTGCTGACCACCAACGAGACCTACTTCTTTCGCGAGCCGGCGCACTACGACCTGCTCGAACGCGAGCTGTCGCGCCAGCGCCCGGCTCACCTGGCGGTGTGGAGCGCGGCCTCGTCTTTCGGCGACGAGGCCTACAGCACCGCGATGCTGCTGGCCGACCTGGCCCAGCAAGGCCGCATCGGCGGCGACTGGTCGGTCCTGGGCACCGACATCAGCGACCGGGTTCTCAGCAGCGCCGCCCAGGGCATCTTCCCGGCCGAGCGGCTGCGCGACGTGTCGCCCGAGCGGCTCAAGCGCTACTGCCTGCGCGGCGAGGGTGAATCCGAAGGGCTGGTGCAGATGCAGGGCAAGCTGCGCCAGCGGGTGCAGTTCGGCCAGCTCAACCTGTGTGCGCCGATCGACAACCTGGGCCCGTTCGACGTGATCTTCCTGCGCAACGTGCTGATCTATTTCGACGCACCGACCAAGAGCGCGGTGGTCGACCGCGTGCTTGGCCAGCTACGCCCGGGGGGGCTGTTCTTTCTCGGCACCGCCGAGGGCCGCGTGCCTTGCGACACCGCGCTGGACGTGCTGGCGCCGGGCGCCTTCCGCAAGCGGGGCTGAGCGCGGCCATGGTGATCAAGGTCTTCGTCGTCGACGACTCCGCGGTGGTGCGCCAGACGCTGCAGCACCTGCTGCAGGGCGACCCGGAGATCGTGCTGCAAGGCAGCGCGCCCAACCCGCTGATCGCCGCGCCGATGCTGCGCAAGCAGGCGCCCGACGTGCTGCTGCTGGACATCGAGATGCCGGGCATGGACGGCCTGACCTTCTTGCGCCAGCTGATGAGCGAGACACCGATCCCGACCGTGATCTGCTCGACATTGACCACCGAGGGCAGTCACATGGCGCTGGACGCGCTGGCCGCCGGCGCCGTGAGCGTGGTGGCCAAGCCGCGGCTCGGGCTGCGGCAGTTTCTCGAAGACTCGCGCCGCGAGCTGTTGCAGGCGCTGAAGACCGCCGCCCGCTCGCGCCCGCGGCCCCGCAGCGCGGCCACCGCCACCGCCATTCGACCTGCGGCGCCGCTGGCCGCGGCACGACCCGTGCCGGTGCAGCACACGCTCAGCGTCAACAAGCCGGTCGTGGTGGGTTGCTCGACCGGCGGCACCCAGGCGCTCGAGCAGGTGCTGACCGCCCTGCCCGGCGACGCGCCGGCGATCGCCGTGGTACAGCACATGCCGGAGAAATTCACTGCGATGTACGCGCAGCGCCTGGACGGCCTGTGCGCGATGACCGTGCGCGAAGCGCGCGACGGCGACCGCATGGAGCGCGGCACCGTGCTGATCGCCCCCGGCGGCCGGCACCTGCAGCTGCGCAAGGCTGGTGGCCAGTATTTCGCGGTGGTCGCCGACGGCCCGCCGGTGAACCGCCACAAGCCCAGTGTCGACGTGCTGTTCCGCGCCACCGCCGACTGCGCCGGCAAGGACGTGCTGGCCATCATGCTCACCGGCATGGGCAACGATGGCGCGCGCGGCATGAAGAAGCTGCACGACGGCGGCGCCCGCACCATCGCGCAAGACGAAGCCAGCTGCGTCGTCTTCGGCATGCCCAAGGAGGCGATCAGGCTCGGCGCCGTCGACGACATCCTGCCGCTGGACCGCGTGGCCCGCGCGATCCTGCAATTCGACGCGCGCGGCTGATCAGCGCGCCACGGCCGATCACCGCACCACGATCGGCACCCGCCGCTCGCGCCGCACCAGCGCGCCGCCCACGCCCGGCAGGGCCTTGCCGTTGCGCAGGGCGGGCCGCACCATGAATACCGCCGGGTCTTCGCCGGCTTCGAGCAGCAGGTGGCGCACCCGCCGCTGCCACAGCTGCCCCAGCACGGCCATCTCGGCACTGTCCAGCGGCTCGCGCGCATTGCGCTCAATCAGGCGCTGCAGCTCGGGGTCAGCCGGCACCAGCGACAGGTCGGCCGCCGCGTCGACCGCGGCCCCGGTGTCGAGCCGGCGAAAGCGCAACGACATCGGCAGGTCGGGTGCGATGCGCAGCAGCCCGGCGCGAGAAAACCGGCCCCACAGGCCCTTGAACCCGGAGCTGCCGGCGGCGCCGGTCAGCATCTGCACCACCGTGGCGACCACGCCCACCTCGCCCGAACGCGCACTGTCCCTGAACTGCACCTCGATGCCGCCGCGCACCGGCAGCTCGCCCGGGTACAGCACCCGCAGCGAGCGCACGGTCAGCCAGTAGGCCATCGCCACGGTCGGGCACGAATGCCCGGTCAGCCGCACCGCATCGGCGTAGCCGTATTCGAACAGGCCCCCCTCGGCACAGCCCAGCAGCTCGGCCATCGGGTCACGCACCATCAGCTTCGGCACCTGGTCGAAAAACGCCGGCAGCCGCATCGTTGCTGTCGTTGCTGTCGTTGCTGTCGCAACGGGTATGGCGCTGGCGTCCGGGGGCTCGTCGGTCCGGTTCATCGGGGGCTCCGTGGGGGTGTGCTGCCGGGACCTTGATTGGCGCACTGCGGCGCGCCCCGGCGATTGACACCCGTCAAGCCGCCGGGCACGCTCAGCGCGGCGGCGTGAACTCTTGCGCACGCCGGCACGGGGCGGCCCGCCGCGGCGCTCGTGCCGATGCCGCCGCACCGGATCTCAGCAAGAGCCTTGCCAGAATTGGCGCCTGCACGCGGCACCGCGCCGTCTCTTGACCAACATCAAGCGCCGGACCCGGCGGCCCAGGCAGATTGGCAGCCTCAGCCTCCGCCCACATGAACGTCGTCCCCCTCGTCCCCTCGCCCGATCAGTGGCAATCGCCAGACGGCGCGCAGCTGCGCCGGCTGCTGGATTTCTACCGCGCGCTGTCCGACATGCACCGGGCCGCCGTGCAGCTGAAAGACCCGCAGGCGCTGTACGAGGCCATCTGCGGCATCGCCGTGGCGTCGAGCCCCGCGATCATGGCCTGGGTCGGGCTGCCCGAAGGCGGCCAGGTGGTCCCGGTGGCGTGCAGTGACTCGGCGCGCGACTATGTCAGCGGGCTCGAGATCCGCGTGCCGGCAGACCCGGGCAGCGAGCAAGACTGCGGCCCGACCGCGCTGGCGCTGCTGCGCGGCGCGCCCTACATCTGCAACGACTACATGAACGACGACTGCACGCTGCCCTGGCGCACCCGCGCCGCTGCCTTCGGCGTGCGGTCGGCCGCGGCGTTCCCGATCACCCGGGGCGAGCGCGTGGTGGGCACGCTGAACCTGTATTTCGACCGGCTCGACGTGTTCGACGACGCCCAGGTCGCGCTCGTCGACCAGATGGTGTCCGACCTGTGCCTCGCACTCGCCCGCCTCGACCACGAAGAGGCCCGCCTGGCCGCCGAGCGGGTCGCGCAGGAGAGGCAGGCGCAGCTGAGCAGCATCATCGAGACGGCGCTGGACGCGATCATCACGGTCAATGCGCGCTTCGAGGTGGTGGTGTTCAACCGGGCCGCGGCGCAGATGTTCGGCGTCGCCCCCGAAGAAGCCATCGGCCAGCCGCTGGACCGTTTCGTGCCGCTGGAGAACCGCTCGGCCCACCACCAACAGATGGCCGCTTTTGTCGCCTCGGACATGGCCTCGCGCTACATGGGCCGCCCGCGCGAGCTGCGCGGCGTGCGGGCCAACGGCGAGGTCTTCCCGATGGAGGCCTCGATCTCGCGCGCCGGCGAGGGCGAGCGGCTGCTGATGACCGTGACCGCCCGCGACGTGACCAAGCTTCGCCAGGCCGACAAGGCCAAGATGGCCAGCGCCGCGGCCGAAGCCGCCAACAGCGCGAAGACCCAGTTTCTCTCGCGCATCAGCCATGAGTTGCGCACGCCGCTGAATGCCGTGCTCGGTTTCGCCCAGCTGATGCGCACCGACACGCGCGACCCGCTGGCGCCGCGCCACCAGGCCCAGATCGACCTGGTGTTGCAGGCCGGCGAGCACCTGCGAACGCTGATCGACGAGATGCTGGACGTGACCCGCATCGAATCGGGTCGCATGTCGATCGAAGCACGCGACTTCGTGCTGTGCGACCTGTTGCGCAGCGTGCTGCACATCAGCGAGCCGCATGCACTGCAACACCAGGTGCGGCTCGAAGAGGCCTACTCGCCGACCTGCCAGCTGCAGCTGCACACCGACCCCGACCGGCTGCGCCAGGTGCTGCTGAACCTGGTGTCCAACGCGATCAAGTACAACCGGCCGGGCGGCTGGGTTCGGCTGGAGCTGATGCGCGACGAGTTCTTCGTCCACATCGTCGTGCGCGACAACGGCCTGGGCATGACCCCCGAGCAGCAGGCGCAGCTGTTCCAGCCCTTCAACCGCCTGGGCCGCGAACACAGCGCCGTGCAGGGCACCGGCATCGGCCTGGTGCTGGTACGCCAGCTGGTCAGCCTGATGGACGGCGACCTGTCGATCGACAGCGACCCCGAGATGGGCACCAGCGTGCGGGTCACGCTGCCGGCGCCGGACGCCCCGGCGGACGGTGGCCCCGACCTGCAGGCCCCGCCACGGGTGGTGGCCCCGGTGGGCGATGCACGCCCGCCGGTCGGCACGGTGCTCTATGTCGAAGACAACCCGACCAACGTCACGCTGGTCGAACAGTTGCTTGCCCGCTGGCCCGGCACCCGCCTGGTGGTGGCCACCGACGGCGCCAGCGGCCTGGCGCAGGCACGCGCGTTGCACCCCGATGTGATGCTGCTCGACATGCAGCTGCCCGACATGGCCGGCATCGACGTGCTGCGGCTGCTGAAGGCCGACCCGGCCACGCGCGACCTGGTGGTGGTGGCGCTGTCGGCCAGCGCGGTGCCCGCCGAGGTGGCGGCCACGCGCGAGGCCGGCGCGGCCGACTACTGGACCAAGCCGATCGACTTCGAGCGCTTCATCGAAGGCATGCGCCAGCGGCTGCCCGCCGGTTCAGACTGACGGCACCACCGCGTCGGCCGACGGCTGGCCCAGCGTCTTGACCAGGCGCACCTCGCCGCGGCCCTGGTCCTCGCCATCGACGCGGGCAAAGCCCAGCTCTTGCGCCAGCGCCAGCATCGCGCGGTTTTCCTCCAGCACCCAGCCCACCAGGCGTGGCGTGCCGGCGGCGCGCGCATGGCGGATCAGGTGGTCCATCAGCAGACGGCCCAGCCCCTTGGCCTTGAGGTCGCTGCGCACGCTGATGGCGAACTCGGCCTCGGTGTTGTCGGGGTCGCGCACGGTGCGCGCGACGCCCAGCGTCTCGGGCTGGCCCTGTTCGTCGTCGGCCACGGCGATGAAGGCCATCTCGCGGTCGTAGTCGATCTGCGTCAGCCGCGCCAGCTCGCTGCGCGGCAGCTCGCGCCGGGTCTGGAAGATGCGCATGCGGATGTCTTCCGGGTCCAGCCGCTGGATGAAGCGCAGGTGCTGGTCTTCGTCTTCCGGGCGAATCGGGCGCAGCAGCACATCGCGGCCCAGCCAGTGCAACCGCTGCTCCCACTCGGCCGGGTAAGGCCGGATCGCAAAACGCCCGGCCCCGGCCACCGGCTCTTTCGCCAGCCGGATGCGCGCATCCAGCGCCAGCACGCCGTGCTCGTCGGCCCACAGCGGGTTGATGTCCAGCTCGGCCAGGTGCGGCAGGTCGGCCAGCATCTGCGACACGGCGATCAGCACGTCGTGCAGGGCCTGCGCGTGCACCGGCGGGTGATCGCGAAAGCCGGCCAGCAGCCGCGACACGCGGGTGCGCGAGACCAGGTCGCGCGCCAGGCTGCGGTTCAGCGGCGGCAGCGCCACGGCGCGGTCGGCCATCACCTCGACCGCCGTGCCGCCCTGGCCGAACAGGATCACCGGGCCGAACAGCGGGTCGATGCTGGCACCGACGATCAGCTCTTGCGCATGCGGGCGGCGCGCCATCGTCTGCACGCTGAAGCCGGTCAGGCGGGCCTGCGGCCTGGCGGCCTGCACGGCGGCCAGCATGTCGGCCGCGGCGCGCTCGACCGCGGCCGCGTCAGGCAGGTCGAGCCGCACGCCGCCCACGTCCGACTTGTGGGTGATGTCGGGCGACACGATCTTCAGCGCCACCGGGTAGCCCAGCTCGCTGGCCAGGCGCGCCGCGTCGGCCGCAGTGGGCGGCGCGGTCACGGTGTGGACCACCGGCACGCCGTAGGCCGCCAGCACCGTCTTGGCCTCGACCTCGTTGAGCCACTCGCGCCCTTGCGCCAGCGCGGTCGCAACGCAGGCCTGCGCCTGGGCGAGATCAGGCACCGGGTTCTCGCTGGCCGAAGGCGCTTCGAGCAGCACCTCCTGGTTGCGGCGGTAGGTCTGCAGCATCGCGAACGCGCGCACCGCCTCTTCCGGGGTCGGGTAGTCGGC
This sequence comes from Ideonella sp., assembly GCF_041914305.1. Lineage (NCBI taxonomy): Bacteria > Pseudomonadati > Pseudomonadota > Betaproteobacteria > Burkholderiales > Sphaerotilaceae > Ideonella > Ideonella sp. The sequence continues at coordinate 142,864 of NZ_JAYSDQ010000006.1, read as the reverse complement.
CGCGCCGGCGGCCTCGAAGCAGCTGCGGGCCTCGGCCACCGCCGCGCTGCCCAGCCAGCAGCTCATCACCCGCCCGGGTGCGGCCTGCACCAGCGGCGCGCAGGTGCGCGCGATGTCGATGCTCGGCACGATCGCGGTCGGCGAATGCAGGAACAGCACCGCCCCGCTGGACGGGCTTTCGATCAGCGCCGTCAAGGTGGCGGCATAACGCTCGACCGGTGCGTCACCGATGATGTCCAACGGGTTGGCACGCGACCAGTTGGCCGGCAGCACCGCGTCCAGCTTCTGCAGCAGTGCCGGGTCGACCTCGGCCAGCGCCACACCCTGCATCGCGGCCGCGTCGGCGGCCATCACGCCGGCGCCGCCGCCGTTGGTCATGATGCTGAGCACCGGGCTGTGATTGCCGCGAAAACGCGCCAGCGTCTCGGCGGCGGTGAACAGGTCTTGCAGCGTGTCCACGCGCAGCATGCCGGCGCGGCGCATCGCGGCGTCGAGCACCACGTCGGCCCCGGTCATCGCGCCGGTGTGCGAGGTGGCGGCCTTCACGCCATTGCCGGCGCGGCCGGCCTTGACCACGATGACCGGCTTGTTGCGCGCCGCCGCGCGCGCGGCCGACATGAACTTGCGTGGCGACTGCACCGATTCGACATACAGCAAGATGGCGCGGGTGCGCGCGTCGCTGGCCAGGTAGTCGAGCAGGTCGCCGAAATCGACGTCGCAGTGCTCGCCGATCGACACCATGTGCGAGAAGCCGATCGCCCGGCCCTGCGCCCAGTCGAGCATCGCGGTGACCAGCGCGCCCGACTGCGACACGAAGGCCAGCTCGCCCGGCGTGGCACCGATGTGCGCGAAGCTGGCATTGAGCCCGGCATGCGGACTCAGCAGCCCGATGCAGTTGGGGCCCAGCAGCCGCAGCACATGCGGGCGCGCCGCGTCGAGCATCGCCTGCTTCTGTGCCGCCGTCAGCCCGGCGGTGACGATGACAGCCGCCCGCGTGCCCAGCGCGCCCAGCTCGGCGACCAGCGCCGGCACCGTGTCGGGCGGCGTGCAGATGACGGCCAGCTCCGGCACCGCCGGCAAGTCGGCCGCGCGGGCATACACCGGCGCGTCGCCGAGCCGGCCACGCTTGAGGTTCACCGGGTACAGCGCACCGCGAAAGCTGGCCTGCAGGTTGCGCCAGACGGTGGCACCCACGCTGCCGGCCCGCTCGGAGGCGCCGAACAACGCGACCGAGGCCGGGTTCAACAGGTGGTCGAGATGGCGGATCGTCAATGCAGTCTCCCAGCGTGGAACGCCATGATGGCCAAGGCCCGAAAGCCCCGCTCGAGCACGGTCAAGCGGGGTGGGCACGCGAGCGCAAGGCTACGCGAATCGAATGACCCAACCTTCGTTCACCCCTTCAGGGCACCAGCAGCACCGGCCGGCGCAAGCGCGCCAGCACGCCGGTGGCCACCGAGCCGAGCACGACGTTGGCCAACGCGGTGTGGCCATGGGTGCCCATCACGACGAGGTCGAAATCGCCGTCGCGCGCCACCTGGGCGATGACTTCGCCGGCGTGGCCGACGATCTGGCGCGTCTGAAGCTCCCAGTGGTTCATCGCGGCGAACTTGCGCACCGGCTCGAGCACGGTGTCGCCCTCGCTCTCGTACCAGCCGTCGATCGCCGACTGCGGCAGGTTGGCCGACGCGTGCGACGAGATCGGCGTCACCACCGTGACGGCGGTGTAGCTGTGCTGCGGGCCGAGCAGCTCGTCGTGCGCGGCGATGTAGGCGAGCATGCGTTGGGTCGTGGCACTGCCGTCGACGGCGAGAAGAATCTTCATGGCGGGTCCAACAATCGGTTGTGCGGAAAACACGATCGTCGCGGCAGCCGCCCTCGCAGCGCTTGCGCGATGTCAAGCCCTGGGCCACTGCGCCGGCACCGGCCCACGCCTGGCCCCTCACCGCGGGTTGCCCGGGATCAAGGACCGGTCGCCCCCCAAAACATACACTTCAGATGCGTCTTATAGGTGCCCGGGCAGGCGACGTCTGCGCCGCGCGCCAACCCCTGGAGTACAAGCATGACTGCCTCGCCCCTTCTGGACCGTTCGCTCGGCGACCTGGCCCGCAGCATCCCCGGCGCCACCGCGATCTTTCACCAGCACCAGCTCGACTTCTGCTGCGGCGGCAAACAAAGCCTGCGCGATGCGGTCGCGCCCCTGGCCCTCGATGCCGAGAGCCTGGCCCGCCAGCTCGAAGCGCTGGGCGGCTTGGCCGACGTGCAGCAGCGGGACTGGCGCGAAGCCTGCGTGCGCGATCTGACCGAGCACCTGGTGGCGCGCTACCACGAGCGCCACCGCCAGCAGTTGCCCGAACTCATTCGACTCGCGCGACGGGTGGAGATGGTTCACGCCGATCGGCCCGAGTGCCCGCACGGCCTGGCCGATCACCTCGAAGACATGCAGCGTGAGCTGGAGAGCCACATGCAGAAGGAGGAGCAGATCCTCTTTCCGATGCTCAACCACGGCACGCCGCCGATCGGGCTGCCCCCGGTCGAGGTGATGCGGTTCGAGCACGAGCAACACGGCCAGGCGCTGGCCCGCATGGTCGAGCTGGCCCACGGCCTGGTGCAACCCCGGGGCGCCTGCAACACCTGGCGCGCGCTGCTGGCCGGCCTGCACACCTTGCGCGAAGACCTGATGCAGCACATTCACCTCGAGAACAACATCCTGTTCGAGGGCCTCAACGCCAGCTCGGCCGGGTGCGACGAGGGCTGCGCCTGCGCCGGCACGGCGGCGTCAGGCATATCGACATCAGGTGTATCGACATCAGGCACGGGCCACGCCTGAAGCCTTCGGCCCGCGCGCAGCCGGCTGCTGGCCCAGCCAGCGCCCGTGCCGCGCCGTCCATACCAGCGCCACCAGCAGCCACGCCACACCGGCCGCCGGCAGCATGAGGCCGCTGTAGGCCGGCCACCATGCCGCGGCCACGCGCAGGGCGGTGGCGGCCTGCAGCACCGCAAACAGCAGCCGGCCCTGGCCATCGATGGCCTGTGAACGCCCCTGGTGGGTGGCGCTGACCCGCGTCGCCATGGCCAGCAAGGTGCCGCCGAGGTAGCCGACGGTCAAGGCATGCAGCCCCGCCATATGCAGCCGCCGCGCTGCGTCCGGCGCCAGGCCGGGCCAGGCGGCAGCGGCCAGCATCAGCAAGGCGATCAGCCACCAGAGCGATGCGCCATACAGCATGCGAACCAGCGCAGACTTCAACGCCGGCGCCCCCAGCCAGCGCAGCGTCAGCGCCGCGCTGCCCGCGCAGGCCAGCAGCAGGTGGGCGCTGTTCAGCCCCCTGCCGATCTCGCCCCCCGTGCCGGGCGAGAAGGCCCAGGCGCCTTGTGATGCCGCCACCGAGACCAGCAGCCACAGCGGCCAGCGTGGCCAGCGCCGCTCGAGCGCCGGCCACAGGCCATCGCCCAGGAAGGGCAGCATTCGGTGCGAGGCGACGATGAAGACGCTCACCGGGCCCCACCACAGCGCGGCGCGTGCCATCGCCACAAGCATGCCACCCTGCGCCGCCCACACCGCCCACGCGGCGCCGACAAGCCCCAGGCTCATCAGCCCCAGCGCCCCGACGATGAGACGGGGATGCAGCGTGTCGGCGCGGGTACTGCCACGCACCATCAGCACGGCGCGCCAGGTGAGCAGGCCCAGGCCCGACGCCGCCGCCAGCAGGCCCGCGGCGGCCACGCGGCCATCGAGCGCGGCGCCCAGCGCGGTGAGCAGCCACCCGAGCGAGAACACCACCACGCCGACCCGCAGGCCGGACGCCTCGACCGCCGGCGCCTGGACCCATTTCGGCCCGGCCGTCAGCACGAAGCCCACGATGAACAGCGGCATCGCCCCGAGGCTGAACCACAGCGCGTGCAGCGCCACCGACGGCACGCCGGCCATGTCGCCCCCCCACACCAGGGTGGCGGCCCACCAGAGCGCGCTGGCCAGCCACTGAACCCCGGCGCCGAAGAAGCACAGCCGGTGCGGTGAATCGAGAAGCGTGCGCGGCCGCCACCGTGTCGGGCTCATGGCGGCGGCGCCTGGCGTTGTCCGGGCCTGGCGGAAGCTCTTCCACACGGCGAACGCACAGGCAAGAGCGCTCCGCCGGCTACCGCTTGCGCGGCGTTGGAGTCACCGCATCCGCCCGCAGCGTCATTCCCAGTTCTTCGAGTTCGCCGAGCAAGCGCCTGATCTCGTCCCGGTGCTCGGCGGCGACCCGCTCGAGCAGCTTTTCGCCCTTCGCCAGCAGGTGAACCTCGACGACGCGCTTGTCGTCGCGCCCAGGCTGGCGCTTCAACAGCCCCAGCCGTTCGCAGCGATCGACCAGCGCAACGACGCCGTGGTGCTGAGCCTGAAGGCGTTCCGCCAGCTCGCCGATCGTGGCCCAGCGGCGTTGCGGAAACCCGATCACGTGCAGCATCAGTTGGTACTGCAGCGCGGTCAGCCCGCTGCGCTTGCACAACACCTCGCTGGTACGCAGGAACCGTCGGAGCCGATAGCGAAAGCCGGACAGGCGTTCGAAATCGGCCTTGTCCAGGGGGGGTTGCTCGCGAAGTATTGACATCGAGGACACCCTGAATTTATAACCCAAAATATCATGACGTGATGTTTTGGGACCATGAAACTGACCGTGCTCGCCAAGATGCCGTGGTCCGTCAACGAAGGCTGGCCGGAACTCGCGCAACGCCATCCAGCCGTCCTCGATGTCGTCGCCTCGCTGGCCCTGCCGCTGGCCCTGTTGCCACCGGCCATGCTGTATTTCGCCGGCACCCGCTATCCGGAGGCTTTCGCTCCACTCGTGCCCACCAAGGACTGGGCCGCGGTGGCGCTTGTCTTCCTCCTGGCCGAGATGCTGACATTTGTCGCCATGGGTTGGCTGATCAAGAAGGTGGCCCAGACCTACGAGCTGCATGTCGACCGCCACGATGCCTATCTGCTGGCGGCCATCACACCCGTGCCCCTGTGGCTGGCTTCGCTGGGCCTGCTCATTCCCAGCCTGATCGCCAACCTGGTCTTGTCGGCATTCGCGCTGGGCATCTCTTGTGCGCTGCTCTACAACGGCCTGATGGCCTGGAGCCGCGAGCACGAGTCGATGGCCGCCGTGCGGGTGGTGCACGTGGTGACCAGTGCGGGCCTCGCGGCCTGGGCGCTCTTGCTGGTGCTCGCCTTCTTCTGACTCGTCGCACACGTGCCCGCAGCGGCCGCCAAACGCCAGGCAGGTCTCGGCCCGCGGGCGGGGTCAGGTGCGGCGGTTGCCCTGGCGGCCTTTCGGCCGGATCATGCGCCAGCAGCGCCACGCCGCCAGCGCCAACCCGACGAGCGAGAAGGTCTTGCTGCGCTGCCGCCGCCCCGCGCCGCCGACCAGGCCCACCAGGCCCACCACGCCGTGGCCCAGGTCGGCCCAGGGCGCCACCTGCGCCCGCAGCGCCGCCAGGTCATGGCGCAGCGCCAGCCGCTGCAACTCGGCCCGCATCACCAGACACTCGCGGCGGCGGGCCAGCGCATCGGCCTGCGTCGGGCTGGTCATCGTGGGGTCGAACACTTGAGCATCGGGCCATGCTACGGAGCACACGCCGACCCGACTTGATCGGGCGCAAGCCGAGCCACCCCGGGCGGGCTCCTGGTCGCACTTGCGCGCCGTCAAGCCGGGGCCGCCATCGGCCGCTGACACTGCAAGCCGAAGGGCAAGCTGGGCAAGGCCCGCGGAGTCGACCATGTTCTCAAGCATTCAGACACGGCTCGCCATGCTGGCCGCCCTGGCCGCGGCCCTGGTGCTGGCGGGCTGCGCCAGCGGGCCGGTGCGGCCCATGGTGCTGCGCGGCCATGTTCGCAGCGAGATGGCCAACTTCGCGACCGCGCTGGCGCGCGGCGGCCCGGCGGCAACGGGTGTCTACGGCGTGCACCAGACGCCCAACCCGGACGATGACGACGATGGCGCCACCGTCTCGCGGGCCGACGGCGAACGAAGCGAACCGACCGACGCCGCCCACCCCGGCGCCAGCGTGCAGCTGGGCTCGGGCTTCTTCGTCTCGGCCGATGGCCTGATCGTCACCGCGGCGCACGTGGTGGTCGATGCCACGCAGATCATCGTCAAGCTGGCCGACCAACGGGTGATGCTGGCCGAGCTGGTGGGGGTGGACGGCGATGCCGACATCGCGGTGATCCGCGCGCCGATCACCCGGCCCGCGCCGCCCGAATTCGGCAGCTCGGACGCGCTGTGGCCGGGCGACTGGGTGCTGGCGATCGGCGAGCCCTACGGCCTCGATCGCTCGGTGGCGGCCGGCGTGGTCGGTGGCCGCAGCCGGCACTTTGCCGACGATGGCGAGCTGCTGTTCATCCAGAGCGACCTGGCGTTGAACCCCGGCAACTCCGGCGGGCCGCTGCTGGACACGCAAGGCCGCATCGTCGGCATGAACCTGCGCACGGTCGTCGGCTCGCCCGGCGGGCCGAGCCTGAGCCTGTCGGTGCCGATCGAGCTGGTGCTGCAGATCGTGGCCGACATCACCAGCCCGGGCGGCAGCACCAGGCCCCGCTTGGGCGCCGGCTTCGCAGACGTGACGCCGCCGCTGGCGATCGCGCGTGGCCTGGCCTACGCCAACGGTGCGCTGATCAACGACGTCAGCCCCGACGGGGTGGCCGCCGCGCTGGGGTTGCGCAAAGGCGATATCGTGGTGGGCATGAACGGCCGGCCGATCGGCGACAGCGCAGACTTTGCCGACGCCTTGCTGCGCTGGCGGTCGGGCGACCCCACCCGGCTGACCGTGTTTCGCGATGGCCACTACCGGCACCTGACCACCGACCCATGAGCCTTGAACTGGCACGCAGCTTCCTCGCCGCACTGTTGATCGGCATCCTCGTCGGCATCGAGCGCGAAAAGAAAAGGCACACCGAGCCTTCGCACACGATCGGCGGCATCCGCACCCACGCGCTGCTGGCCTTGGCCGGCGGTGCCTCGGCGTGGTTGGCGCGCGAGCTGCAGATCGCCGGGATCTTTCTGGTGATGCTCGGCGCGGTGGGCGCGATGGCGGTCACCAGCCTGGTGCGCCGCGGCCGCGACGGGCAAGACGAAGCACCCGGCATGACCAGCGAGATCGCCGCGATGGCGGTGGTGCTGCTGGGCGCGATGGCGGTCGTCGGCAACCAGGCGCTGGCGGTGGCGCTGGCGGTCGCCGTGTCGGCCGTGCTGGCCTACAAAGAGCCGATGCACGAGCTGGTGCGCCGCGTCGGTGTCGACGACATCCTGGCGGTGCTCAAGCTGCTGATCGCCTCGGTCATCGTGCTGCCGCTGGTGCCCGACGAACTGGTCGACCCCTGGAAAGCGATCAACCCCTATCAGCTGTGGCTGCTGGTGGTGCTGATCTCAGCCCTGTCGCTGGCGGGTTATGTCGGCATGCGCTGGCTGGGCCCGGCCCGCGGCACCGCCGTCACCGGCCTGGCCGGCGGGCTGGTGTCGTCGACCGCCACCACCTTGAGCTTCGCGCGTGACAGCCGCGCCGGCACCCCCTTCACCAGCGACGCGATCAGCGCCGGCATCCTGCTGGCGTGGCTGGTGATGTTCTTGCGCGTGACGGTGATCGTGGCGATCGTCAACCAGCAGCTGCTGCAGGTCGTCTGGCCGCCGCTGATGGTGATGGCCGCGGTCACCGGCGCCTTCGCCGCGCGCCACTACCTGGCCGGCGCCGCTGCGGCGACGACCACGGCCGACCACCCGATCGTCGTGAAGAACCCGTTCAGCCTCAGCGCGGCGATCCGCTTCGGCGCGCTGTTCGCGGTCGTGCTGGTGATCGTGAAGCTGGCCCAGCAGCACCTGCCCAGCGCCGGCCTGTATGCCGTGTCGGCCCTGGCGGGCGCGGCCGACGTGGACGCGATCGTGCTCTCGCTGGCCAGCGACGGGCGCACCGCCCCACCGGGCGCCGAGCAGGCCGCGGTGGCGTTGCTGCTGGCGCTGGCGGCCAACACGGTGGTCAAGCTGGCGACCGTGGTGATTCTCGGCCGCGGCCCGGTGCGCCGGCACGTGGCCATCGCCACCGTCTGCATCGCCGCGGCCGGCGGCGCATCGGCCATGGCCTGGATCTGAACCGCCGTCAGCCCGGCCGGCGGCGGCGGTGCAGCAGGTACCACGCCGCCGGGATCACCAGCATGCTCAGCAGCGGCGCGGTCACCATGCCGCCGACCATCGGCGCGGCGATGCGGGTCATGATCTCGGACCCGGTGCCGCTGCCCCACAAGATGGGAAGCAGGCCGGCCATCACCACCGCCACCGTCATCGCTTTCGGCCGCACGCGCAACACGGCGCCTTCGCGGATCGCGGCGAGCAGCGTCTGCTCGTCGTCCGGCTCGCCGGCCGCGAGCCGCCGCTGCCAGGCGTGGTTCAGGTAGACCTGCATCACCACACCGAACTCGGCCGCCACGCCGGCCAGTGCGATGAAGCCCACGGCCGTCGCCACCGAGACCGCGTGGCCGAGCGCCCAGACCAGCCAGAATCCGCCCACCAGTGAAAACGGCACCGCGGCCATCACCAGCGCCGCATCACCGAACGAGCGAAACAGCAGGTACAGCAGCACGAAGATGACCGCCAGCGTGGCCGGCACGACGAGCTTCAGCCGCTCGCTCGCGCGTTCCAGGTATTCGAACTGGCCCGACCACGAGACCGCGTAGCCGGCCGGCAACGCCACCTGCTGCGCCACCGCGACCTGCATCTCGTGCACCACCGAGCGCAGGTCACGCCCGCGCACGTCCACATAGACCCAGCCCGACAGCCGCGCGTTCTCGCTGCGCAGCATCGGCGGCCCTTCGGCGACGGCAACCCTGGCCACGTCCTTCAACAGCACCGTCGCCCCGGCGGCGGTGACGAACGGCAGCTCGCGCAGCCGGTCGAGCGAGTCGCGGATCTCGCGCGGGTAGCGCACGTTGACCGGGTAGCGCTCACGCCCCTGGATGACCTCGCCGACGTTGTCGCCGCCCATCGCCGTCGAGACCACCGCCTGCACGTCGGCCACCGACAGGCCGTAGCGCGCAGCGGCCAGCCGGTCCACGTCGACATCGATGTAGCGCCCACCCGTCAGGCGCTCGGCCAGCGCCGACGACACGCCCGGCACGTTCTTCACCGCGGCTTCGATGCGGCTGGCCAGCCGGTCGATCGTCGGCAGGTCCGGCCCCGCGACCTTGATGCCGACGGGGCTCTTGACGCCGGTGGCCAGCATGTCGATGCGGTTGCGGATCGGCGGCACCCAGATGTTCGACAGCCCCGGCACCTTGACCGTGCGGTCCAGCTCTTCGACCAGCTGGTCGGGGGTCATGCCGGCGCGCCATTGGTCCCGCGGCTTGAACTGGATGGTGGTCTCGAACATCTCCAGCGGCGCCGGGTCGGTGGCGGTGTCGGCGCGGCCGGCCTTGCCGAACACGCGCTCGACCTCGGGCACCGACTTGATCATGCGGTCGGTCAGCTGCAGCAGCTCGGCCGCCTTCGACGCCGACAGCCCCGGCAGCGCCGACGGCATGTAGAGCAGGTCGCCCTCGTCCAGCGGCGGCAGGAACTCACCGCCCAGCCGCGCGACCGGGATGGCGGTCAGTACCAACACGAAGGCAGCCACCGCGAGCGTGGCCAGCGGAAAACGCAGCACCGCGTCCAGCAGCGGCCGGTAGGCGGCCATCAGCCAGCGGTTGAGCGGGTTGCTCGCCTCGCTCGGGATGCGCCCGCGGATCAGGTAGCCCATCAGCACCGGCACCAGCGTGACCGACAGGCCCGCCGCCGCGGCCATCGCATAGGTCTTCGTGAACGCCAGCGGCGAGAACAGGCGCCCCTCTTGCGCTTCGAGCGTGAAGACCGGCACGAACGACAGCGTGATCACCAGCAGCGAGAAGAACAGCGCCGGGCCGACCTCGGCCGCCGAGTCGGCCACCAGCCGCCAGCGTTCGTCCAGCGTGGGGTGCCGGCCGTGGCTGGTTTCGAAAGCTTCGAGCTGCCGGTGCGCGTTTTCGATCAACACGATGGCCGCGTCGACCATCGCCCCGAGCGCGATCGCGATGCCGCCGAGGCTGAGGATGTTCGCGCTGACGCCTTGCTGGTGCATCACGACGAAGGCCGCCAGCACGCCGATCGGCAGCGTCACCACCGCCACCAGCGCCGAGCGCAGGTGGAAAAGGAAGACCGCGCAGACCAGCGCGACGACGATGAACTCTTCGATCAGCTTGTCGCGCAGGTTCGTGACCGCGCGGTCGATCAGCAGCGAGCGGTCGTAGGTGGGCACCACCTCCACACCCTTCGGCAGGCTGGCCGTCAAGGCCTGCAGCTTCAGCTTGACCGCCTCGATCGTGGTGCGGGCGTTCTTGCCCGAGCGCATCACCACCACGCCGCCAGCGACCTCGCCCTGCCCGTCCAGCTCGGCCATGCCGCGCCGCATCTCGGGGCCGATCTGCACGAAGGCGACATCGCGCAGCAGCACCGGCGTGGCGCTGGACACGGCCAGCGGGATGGCGCGGAAATCGTCGAGCGACTGCAGGAAGCCGCGCGAGCGCACCATGTACTCGGCCTCGGCCAGCTCGACCACCGAGCCGCCCGCGGCCTGGTTGGCCTTTTGCAGCGCCTCGACCACCATCGCCTGCGACACGCCCAGCGCCCGCATCTTGTCCGGGTCGAGCACGACCTGGTACTGCTTGACCATGCCGCCGATGCTGGCCACCTCGGCCACGTCGGGCACGGTCTTCAGCTCGTATTTCAAGAACCAGTCGTTCAGCGCACGCAGCTGGCTGATGTCGTGGCGGCCGCTGCGGTCGACCAGCGCGTATTCGTAGACCCAGCCGACGCCCGTGGCATCGGGCCCCAGCGCGGCCGTGGCCCCGGCGGGCAAGCGGCTTTGCACCTGGTTCAGGTATTCGACGACACGCGAGCGGGCCCAGTACGGGTCGGTCTTGTCGTCGAACAGCACGTAGACGAACGAGTCGCCGAAGAACGAGTAGCCCCGCACCGTCTTCGCCCCCGGCACGCTCAGCATCGTCGTCGTCAGCGGGTAGGTGACGAGGTCTTCGACGACCTGCGGCGCCTTGCCCGGGTACGGCGTGCGGATGATGACCTGGGTGTCGGACAGGTCGGGCAGCGCGTCCAGCGGCGTGCGCGCGACCGAGAAGATGCCGGCGGCGACGAGGAACACCGTCGCGATCAGCACCAGAAAGCGGTTGGCCACCGACCAGCGGATCAGCGCGGCGATCACTTGGCGCCCTCCCCCGTGGCCAGCCGGTCCAGCACCGAGCGCAGCCGCGCCTCGGAATCGACCAGGAACTGGCCACTCGCCACCACCTGATCACCTTCGGCCAGGCCGTGGGTGATTTCCAGCTGGTCGCCAAGATCGGCACCGAGCGTCACCTCGCGCGGCTCGAAGCGTTGGTCGCCGGCTCGCACAATGGCTACCGCCCGCGTGCCGGTGCGGATGACCGCTTCGGCCGGCACGACCAGGCGCGACACGCCGGGCCCGTCGATGCGCAGGCGCAGCAGCATGCCGGGGATCAGCCGGCCCTGCCGGTTGTCGACCTCGATGCGCGCCTGCAGCGTGCGGGTGGCAGCGTTGACCTGCGGCAGCAGCTCTTGCAGCGCACCGTCGAACGCCTGCGACGGGTCGGCCTGCAGCGTGGCCTTGACCTTCTGGCCGCGCGCCAGGCGGCCGGCCTGCGCCTCGGGCACCTCGGCCACGGCCCAGACCTTGTCGAGGCCGGCGATGCGAAACAGCGTCATGCCGGGCGACACGGCCACGCCTTCACGCACGCCGAGCTCGGCCACCACGCCGTTGGACGGCGCCGCGAGGGTGTAGCGCGCTTGCGGCGTGGCCCCTGTTTCGGCCTGGCGGACCAGCTCGGGCGGGATCGACATCGCGCGCGTGCGCTCACGCGCCGCGGCCACCAGGTCGGGCGAGGCGCCGGCGCGCTGCAGCGCCACCAGCTCGTTCAGCGGGCCCAGCCAATCGGGCGCGAAGACGGTGGCCAAGGCCTGGCCCTGGCGCACCCGCTGCATCGGCGCACGCACCGCCAGGTGCTCGACCCAGCCCGGCGCGCGGGCCTGCACCGCAACGGTCAGACGCTCGTCGAACTGCACGCTGCCCACCGCGTCGAACGACGAGGCGACTTCGGTGCGCGCCACCGCCACCGTGCGCAGGCCGAGGTTCTGCTGCACCTGCGGGCTGATCTTGACGCCGGCCGCGTTGCCCGATTCATCGTCCTCGTCGGCATAGACCGGCTCCAGCTCCATGTCCATGAACGGCGACTTGCCGGGCTTGTCGAACTTATGCCCAGGCGACATCGGGTCGTGCCAATAGAGCACCTTGCGCGGCGCAGACGCTGCGGCTGCGGGCGCCGCCGCAGCTTGCGCCACCGCAGGCTCGACCGACCCGCGGCCGAGGTAGAAGGCGCCGGCCGCGATGCCCAGGGCAGCGGCCATGGCGGTGAGCGTGATGGGTAGACGGTTCATCGCGCGGCTCCCAGGGCGATCGGCTTGAGACTCAGTTGGGCTTGAGTGCGGGCCAGGTCGCGCTCGAGCGCGAGCAGCTTGCGCTGGGCCTGCACCTCGGCATGGCGGGCTTCGAACAGCGCCACCAGGCTCATCTGGTTGCCGCGGTAGGCGGCCAACGCCACCACGCTGCGCTGCTGCGCCGGCACCAGCACCGTGGCGCGGTAGCGCTCGATGCGCGCCTGCAGCCGCGCCGCGTCGTTGACCAGCGCGGCGTATTCCCCGGTGGCCGCGCCCTCGGCGTCGTCGAGCTCGGCCTGGGCCTTGTCGACCAGCGCCTGCTTGGCCGCGGTCTCGCGGTCCTGCCGCGCCGCGGGCGCCACGGTCAGCGGAATGCTGACGCCGAACGAGACCATGTCGGGGTAGCCGGTGCGCTGGCCGTACGAAACCTCCCAGGTCCAGCTCGGTTGGCGGTTCAGCCGCGCCACGGCCAGGTCCTGCCGCGCCACCTCGAGGTCTTTTTGCTTGGCCACCACCGCGGGGTGGGCGGCCACGAACGGGATCTGCGGCGGCGCGGCCAGCGGTGGCGGCGCGCTCAGCTCGGGCGCCGCCAGCCCGACCCAGCGCTGCAACGCGGCCTCGGCCGCGCCGCGCTGTTGGCGCAGTTCCTCGGACTCGTCCTCGGCCATGCCGAGCGAGCCGACCAGCGCCAGTACGTCGGCGCTGTTGCCGGCGGCGGCCTTCAGGCGCGCCTGGCCGGCGGCGAGCTCTTCCCGCGCGTGCTGCTCGTTGTGCTCGGTGAGCTGCAGCGCCTGGCCGGCGAAGTAGGCGTCGAGATAGGCCAGCGCAGTCTGCAGCCGCGTGTCCGCCGCGGCCACCTGCTCCATCACCGACTCGCGCTCGGCCAGTGCGTTGGCCGCGGCTTCGCGCGCCGCGCGCTTGTCCTGCGGCACCCACTCCTGTGCGATGCCGATGCGCTTCATCGTCATGCCCTCGGCGGTGGTGCTGAAGCGGTCGGCACCGGTGACGGGCAGGTTGTCGACGCCCACGGCGAGCATCGGGTCGGGCAGCTGGCCCGACGAACGCGCCATTTCGGCGGCGCTTTGCGCACCGGCGCGGGCCGCGCGCGCCATCGGTGATCGCTGCACGGCCAGGTCGATCGCCTGGTCGAGGGTCAAGGGCGCCGCGGCGGCCCAGGTGGCAGTCAGCCAGGCGCCCGCCAAGGCGGCGGCACGCAAGAAGGGGGTGGTCATCGACACTCCGAAGACGAACGGGCACATCGCTGGTCGGCGAGCTCGCCGCACCAGCACCGGTCAGTCAACGAAGCGGGTCAGACCCGCAGCCTGAGCGTGGACAGAAAGAGAGGGTCGGGGGGCGGCTGCCCCTCGGTGGTGGCGGCCACCGGCACAGCGCCGCGGGGCGCGTGGGCCGCCGGCACGAGCGGGTGCTCGATCACCTGCACGATCGCCGGCAGGCCGGCGGCAGGCAGCTTCACGGCCTCGAAGGCCTTGCCCGGGTCGGCCGAGTGCTCATGGCACAGCGCCGGCTGCACCGGGTCCATGCCCTGGCAAGGCACGCCGGCCTGCACCATCGCGGCCATCGCCTCGACGCCGGCCTGCTGTGGGCACACATAGCGCGCCAGCGCCAGCTGCGCAAACAGCAGCGACAGCACCACGAAGAGCGTGGTGGTCAGGCGGTGTGAGCGAAGGCGCAACATGGGCCGTTTCAGTCTAACGCCCTGTCGGCCTGCAAGGTGATTGCAGCGGCTGCGCGCTTGCGATTCGTCAAGCTACTTGACGGCTTCGATCGCCGTCACGGTGATCGCGCCATTGACCCGGTCGGCCGTGAAGCGCACCTTGTCGCCGGGCTGGAGCTTGTCGAGCATCTTCGGATCGGCCACGCGAAAGACCATCGTCATGCCCGGCATTTCGAGGTTGGCGATCGGGCCGTGCTTGAGCGTCAGCTTGGCCTGTTCTTTGTCGACCTTGCGGACCTCGCCCTCGGCCATCGCGCCGGCGGGCGCCGATGCCGCGGCCACCAGGTGGTGCGCGGCGTGGTCGGCGGTGGTCGTCTGCGCCTGGGCCATAGGCACCAGCAAGAGGCAGGCGATCGAGGCGGTGGAAAAGATGGTGGCGACGTTCATCGAAAAAGCCTTCGGTGGGTGGAGGCGGACACTCATTTGACGACCAGCTTGCCGACCATGCCGGCCTCGAAGTGGCCGGGGATCAGGCAGGCGAACTGGTACTCGCCGGCCTGCGTGAACTGCCAGACGATCTCGCCCTTGGCGCCGGGCTTCACGTGGGCCATGTTCGCGTCGGCGTGTTCCATGTCCGGGAACTTCTTCATCAGCTCGGCATGCTCTTTCAGCTCTTGCGGTGTGCCGAGCACCATCTCGTGCAGCTGCCGGCCGTGGTTGCTGACGACGAACTTCACCGTCTCGCCGCGGCGGATCACCACGTCGGACGGGGTGAAGCGAAACGCGTCGCTCATGTCGACCTTGATCGTGCGGCTGACCTTTTTCGGGTCGCCCTCGCGGCCGAACGCACGCTCTTCGACCTTCGACGCGTCGAAAGGCGCCTTCTTCGCCGCGTGTTCGGCGTCGCCGTGGGCGAACGCGGCGTTGGCGGCCAAGGCACACAGGGCGACGGCCAAGCCGAACGGTTGAATGAACCTCATGAGGAATCCTTCAGTGGCCTGAATGGCCGGTGGGTTTGCGAACTTGCAGTGTGTTCGAGTCGGCCCGCGGCGCCGGCGCTCGAACGGCTGGCGGCGCCTCGGCCGTGTACTCACTGGCCAGCGTGCCGGCGGGGTGCTGGTAGGGCCCGGGGTCTTTGTAGTCACCGCGCGCCACGTTGTCGCGCACCTTCACCACGCTGAACATGCCGCCCATGCCGACCGGGCCGAACGGCCCCTGGCCGGTCATCATCGGCAAGGTGTTGTCGGGCAGCGGCATCTCCATCGTGGCCATGTCGTGCATGCCCTTGTCGCCCATGACCATGTAGTCGGGCACGAGCTGGGTGATCTTCTTCGCCACGTCGCGGTGGTCCACGCCGATCATCGTCGGCACGGCGTGGCCCATCGCGTTCATCGTGTGGTGCGACTTGTGGCAATGGATGGCCCAGTCGCCGGCCAGCGCGTTGAACTCGAACGCTCGCATCTGGCCGACGGCGATGTCGGTCGTCACCTCGGGCCAGCGCGCGCTCTTGGGCACCCAGCCCCCATCGGTGCCGGTGACCTCGAAGTGTGGGCCGTGCATGTGGATCGGGTGGTTGGTCATCGTCAGGTTGCCCACGCGGATGCGCACGCGCTCACCCGTGCGCGCGACGAAGGGGTCGATGCCGGGGAACGCGCGGCTGTTCCAGGTCCACAGGTTGAAATCGAGCATCGTGTTGACGCGCGGCGTGGCGCTGCCGGGCTCGACGTCGTACGCGTTCAGGATGAAGCCAAAGTCGCGATCAACCTTCATCTGCCGCGCGTCCTTCGGGTGGACGATGAACATGCCCATCATGCCCATCGCCATCTGCACCATCTCGTCGGCATGCGGGTGGTACATGAAGGTGCCCGAGCGCTGCAGCACGAACTCGTACATGAAGGTCTTGCCCACCGCGATCGGCGGCTGGGTCAGCCCGGTGACCCCGTCCATGCCCGAGGGCAGCAGGATGCCGTGCCAGTGCACGCTGGTGACCTCGGGCAGCTTGTTGGTCACGAAGATGCGCACGCGGTCACCCTCGACCGCCTCGATCGTCGGGCCGGGGCTGGTGCCGTTGTAGCCCCACAGGTTGGCCTTCATGCCAGGAGCGATCTCGCGCACCACCGGCTCGGCCACGAGGTGAAACTCCTTGACGCCGTCTTTCATGCGCCAGGGCAGCGACCAGCCGTTGAGGGTCACCATCGGCAGGTAGGGCCGGCCGTTGGGCGGCGGGGGCGGCAGCTGGGTGTCGGCCGATGTCTGCAACACGGCTTCGGGCAAGGCCGCGGCACCGGCGCGGCTGACGGCGGCGGCACCCAGCAAGGTGGCGCCGGCCGCGTGGAAAAAGCTTCTGCGATTGGTCATGGTGGTTCTTCCTGCCATCAATGGCCGGCCGGCGACGCGGCCGCGGGCTGGGCGGGCGACATCGCGGGGCCGGCGCCGGGCGAGCGGCCGGCCAGCGCGGTCTGCAGGCGGGTTTCGGCGACCCAGTAGTCGCGCAGTGCCTGCACCGCACCGGTCACGCCGGCGATCTGGTCCCGCGCGTCGGCCAGCAGGTCGAACACGCTCGACAGCATGCCGTTGTAGCGCAGCAGGTTTTCGTCGGAGATGCGCTTGCGCAGCGGCACCACCTCGTCGCGGTAGTGCTTGGCCAGCCCATGCGCCGTCTGGTAGGCCGAGTAGGCTTCGCGCACCTCGGAGCGGGCGTTGAGCGCCACCGCCGCGGTGCGGTGCACGGCCTGCATGTAGGTCGCCTCGGCGCGCGCGACGCGGGCCGAGCCGAAGTCGAACAGCGGCAACTCGAGCTCGATCTCGTAGCCGTGCTTCGGCGCCTCGCCGGTGCTGCTCTGGCTCTGGTAGCCGGCATGCAGCACGTTGATGAAGCGGGTCGCCTTGGACAGCCCGAGCGAGTGGGCCGTGGCCTCGGTGGCACGCTTGGCCATCAGCACGTCCAGCCGCCTGTCCATCGCGGTCTGCTCGGCGTCTTTCGGCGTGGCCGGCTGGTCGGGAAGATCGGGTAGGCGGTCGGGCAGCGTGAAGCCGAGCTGCGCACCGCCCAGGCCCAGCACGCGCACGAGTTGCTCGCGCGCGGCCAGCGCCTGGTGCTGCGCGCGGGCCAGTTGCATCGTCGCGTCCGAATGAAACGCTTGCTCGCGCATCTGGTCGAGCGGGCTGAAATTGCCCGCGGCGCGCATGCGCTGGGCCAGCTCGTTCGAGGCCTCAGCCGCCTGCTGGACCTGCGCCTGGTAGCCGGCCAGCTGTGCGGCGGCGACCGCCTCGAAGAAGGCGGTGCGGGCCTCGGCGGCAACGCCAACCGTCTCATACGCCGCCTGCAGCTGGGTCTGCTCGAAACGCTGCTGTTCGGCCTGCCGGGCCAGCGGCATCGTGAACAAGCCGAGCACGTCGAAGACGACCGCGCGGTCGATCTCGACCACGCCGCCGCCGCTCAGGCGGCCGAAGCTGAACGAGGGGTTGGCGAGCCGGCCGGCGCGCACCAGATCACTCTCGGCGATGCCCAGCTCGGCGTAGCTGGCCTGCAGGCCGCGGTTGTTCAGCAACGCGATCTCGACCGCGCTGTCGGCCGTCAGCGGCTGCTTCAGCAGCTCGGCCACGCGTGCGCCGGCGGCATCGGCCTGCTCGGGCGTGCGCTGCAGCTTGGGCGCCTGGCCGATGCGGTCTTGGGTCAATTGCTCGACGGTGCCGAAGCCGCCGTCTGGCGAAAACGAGGCACAGCCGGCGAGCAACAAGGCCGCCAATGCCGCTGCGCTCAGGCCGGCGGCGCGTGGCACCGGCCCGTGGGGGAGTCTTTTCATGGTTCGAAGTCGTCTGATGCGCTGGCCATGGCGGCCAGCCGTCGCCCGTGCCAGCGGCACGAGCGCCATCAGGCCTCGCGCGGAGGCCTCAATGGGTCAGAAGCTTCGGGGTGGGCGCTCTTGCCCGTCGGACAGAAAACTCGGCGCCGGCGCCGACACATCGGGGAACGACGCGGCGGCCAGGCCGTGGGGCTGCGGCACGCTGGGCATCGCGCTCAGCAACGGGGTCGCCGAGCAGCAGGCCGAGCACAGGTTGCACTTGTCGTGGCCGGCCGGGCCCTTGCTGTCGTGGGTGTGGTCGTGGGTGCCGCCGTGATCGCCATGCTGAGCGCTGTCGGCATGGTCGTGCGGGGCGTGGTCCTGATGACCATGCTGCATCAGCATCGTGTCGCTGCCCACCGCAGCCGGCGGGCACAGCATGGCCGCCGCGATCGCGCCCCGAGCGGGGAGCAGCGCGGCCAGCAACACCAGAAGCCAGATGCGAATGACTTTCACGGCGTGCAGGTTAGCAGAAGGGCATGGTCCGAACCGGGCATGCGCCCAGTGTGAACCTTGCCCCCGTGGCAAGGTCAAGCGGTGGTTGCCGGCTGAGCAGGCGGCTGGTTCGCCACTACATTGCTCGGCATGAAAACCCACACCGCCCTCACCCTCTTGTTGACCCTGGCCAGCGGCGTGGCCGGCGCCGCCGAAGCCGACCTCGTCTCCATCGTCTGGGGCGCGGACGGCCGCTTCGCCCACGAGGCCATGGTGCCGCCGTCCAAGTTCGTCGAGATCTGCGGCCAACTGCCGGCCGGCACGAACGTCGACTGGGCCTTCGATGCGGCCGGCCCGCTGAACTTCAACATCCACTTCCACGAGGGCAAGCAGGTCCGCTATCCGGCCAAGCAGGACCAGGTGGCCAAGGCCGACGGCACGCTGCGCGCCGAGATCGAGCAGGACTACTGCTGGATGTGGACGAACAAGGCCGCCCGCGCCGCGACGCTGAAGCTGACGCTCAAACGCACCGAAATGCGATGAGCCCCCCGCCGCGCGCCGGCGCGGCATGGCGATGTTGACCTGCGTCAAGCTGCCCCCTTTGGCCGCTTGACCTTCCAACGGTAGCAAGGCGCACATTCGGCCCATCGACCACCCTCGGAGACCCAGTGATGCTTGCCTACCGTGTTGAAGACATGACCTGCGGCCACTGCGCCAGCACCATCACCAAAGCCATCCGCGCCGTGGACGCCGGCGCCCGCGTCGAGGTGGACATCGCCCAGAAGCTGGTGCGCGTGGAGCCCACCGAAGCCGACGCCGCGACCCTGAGCGACGCCATCAAGGAAGCGGGCTACACGCCGGTGCCCCAAGCGCCGGAGCGGGCTGCGGCCATGGCCGCGCCGAAGGCCGGCGGTTGCTGCGGCTGCTGCCGCTGAACTCGCTCGTGATCGGCAATGTGGGTTGAAACGCCCGAGCGGCGGCGTTCACAACGCCCGCCAGGCGTCCAGGCAGTGCGCCGCGAGCGCCGTCACCCAGCGCTCGCTCGCCGGGTCGAAGGCCAGGCCGAACCGCGGGCTGACGACGAAGCCGGCGCGCTCGAACACGCCCAGGTCGTGGTGGCGAACGTGGCGATGCAGCGCTTCGAACGGCACCACGGCAGCGCCCAGGTCGACCGTGGCCACCTGCTGGGTGATCTCCTCCAACCGGCCCGAGGTCTGGAACCGGAACACCGTCGAGCCGTAGTCGAGCTCGATCAGCCCGACGATGTTGAAGCCCTCTTGCGCCGGCTGGCCGTGAAGGCGCAGCACGTCTTCACGCGTGGCGCTGAACGGCAGGCCGTTCACACTGACGAAAGGGACGAGCTTCACGCGCTCACCGCCGGCCTGTGCGCATCACTCGCGCGTCATTCGCGCGTCACTTGACCCGGCGAAGGGCGACCTTGGCGGGGCGGCCGGCAAAGTGGCGCTCTCGGGCATCGCGCCACAGCATCGGCACCAGGCGCCACGCCAGCTCGCCGTCCAGGCCGGGCACCGGCAGCAGGTTGAAGGCGGCGATCAGCAGGCTGAAGGGGCCGAGGATCGCCGCCACGATGCTGAAGTACGGGTTCGCGCCCAGCGGTGTGGCCTGGGCCAGCACGATCAGCGGCAACGCGATTGCCAGTTGCAGCAGCGCGCCGCCCCACGCGATGGTGGCCTCTTCGCGCAGGTAGTGGGCGCTGTCGTACTCGCACATCCCGTGAAACAGGCCGATGTAGATGCCCGTGGTGTCGTAGCCGAGCCGCCGGGCCATCAGCGCGTGGCCCAGCTCGTGCAGCACGATCAACGCGAAGTACGACGAGACCGCCAGCGCCGCGTGAACGGGTTGCCGCATCAACGCGCCGAACAACACGCCCGCGCCCAGCAGCGCCGACCAGTGCAGGTGCAGGCCGATGCCCAGGCTCTTCGGGCGCTTCAAGGTGATGTAGCTGCGCATGCGCGAGGGGGTGGGCTGTCGAAGTCTGGCGCGCATTGTGCGTTTGACCGCCGCGCGCGCACTCAACGAAACACCAGGTTACAGTGCCTCGGCGCGCGTCGGCAGGCCGCCCCTGGGCTCACTGGCCTTGCCCGGCCTTCCACTTCAGCAGCAGGTCGGTCAGCGCCTTGGGCCGGTTCTGCGGCTCGGTGAAGCCGTTCTTGGTCTGGCTGTTCAGGCCATGGCAGCTGGCGCAGGTGCGGATCTCGCCGGGCGCGAAGCTGACCCACACGCGCTCGCGCACCACCGCCTCGTTGGTCGGGCTCATCACCTGCCAGGTCAGCGCGCGGCCGGCCGGCACGAAGGCGGCCATCGAGCCATCGGTGCCGAGCTTGACGGTGCCCTGCGGCGCGCCGGCGAAGGGCGGCAATTGCGCCTCGACGTTGGGGTGCTGCTTGCTGTCGTGCAGCGGCTTCACGTAGACGCGCCGCCCCTTGCCCCTGACCGCGTAGGCGCGCGTCAGGTCGGCCTGCAGCACCTGCATGCGGTCGACCGAGTAGACCTTGCCGCCGTCGGGCACGTTCTTCACGCCGCCGGGCACCTTGAGGTTGTAGGGCTGCGAGATGTCGGCGCGGTCGCGCATCGTCACGTTGCGCGAGACGATCAGCGCCATCTTGTTCTCGACCAGCCAGTCGCGCAGCTGCGTGACGTTGACGCCCGCGTCGGCGATCGCGGCCTGCTCGATCGGGTCGACGGCCATCGTGCGCGGCAGCGGCCGCGCGCGTGGCCGCACCTCGACCACGTCGACCTCGTTGAGCGGGCCGTTGTACTGGTGGGGCTGGGATTCGTCCTGCCACCAGCGGATGTTCTTCACCAGGCCGCCGGTCAGCGAGGCGCCGGCCAGCCAGTCGGGCCCGTTCTGGTTCTTCACCATCGGCTTGAGCTGGAAGACGTAGCGCGGCTTGTGGTGCAGGCCATCGGTCGACTCGTCGGCATTGACACGGTACTCGGGCGTGTGGCTGACGTAAAAGGCGCCATCGGTCGTCTTGACCGGGTTGCGGTAGTGACCGGTCTGCTGCGGCGTGGGCGGTTTGTCGCCGTAGGGGTCGGAGTCGAGCGAGGCGTTGGTGTAGTCGGTGATCGCCACGTCTTCGGGGTTGGCGCCCGGCGGCATCGTGAACTCCATCAACCGGCCGGCGGCCTGGCGGCTGAACTCTTGCGCATAGACGCCGTAGTAGCGGCCGGGCTGGGTCGGGTCTTCCTTCAGCTGGAACAGGCCGGCGTCGCCGCGCATCGTGGCGCGCATCGCGGCGTTCGCATCGAAGTTCGGCAGCAGGTAGCTCAGGTTCGGGTCGTCGAGGAAAACGCCTTCCATGAAGGTGCCGCCGAATTCGTGCCGGCCGATGTGGTTGAGCGTCTCTTCGCCCGAGCCGTCTTCGTTGATCTGCCAGATGAAGAACTGGTTGAAATCCTGCAGCGCCTCGTTCGGGTTGCGGGTCGGGTCTTGCGCGACGCGGGCCTCGGGGTAGATGTCGTACAGCACGCCCTTGGGGTCGGCGATCAGCTTGCCGTTGTCGTCGTAGGGCGGGTAGGCCTTGGGCTTGGCGGTCGGGCTTTCGTCGGGGTAGTCCTGCGGCTTGTACTGGCCGCCGTTGTAGCGGTCGCTGTCGGCCTGCTGGTCGCGTTTCAGGTGGTCCCACTTGGTGAACAGCAGGCGGCCATAACTGTCGAGGTAGAGGTCGAACACACCGCTGGGCGCATGCTCGATCATCGCCAGCTCGCCGGTGGCGGGGTCGAGCTTCCAGATGCCGCTGGTGGTGTCGGTGTTCTCGTACTCGTCCAGCTGCGGGTAGGTGTGCTTCATGCCGAACAGAGGCTTGTCGCTGCTGAACAGGATGCGGTCGTCGCTGCCGTAGATCGGTGAGATGTTGTTGTAGGCGGGCTGGTTGGCCACTTTCTTGATCTTCGCGGTCTGGCCCTTCTTCAGCCCGATGACCTCGTAGATCTGCCAGCGGCGCAGCGGGTTTTCGTAGCGCGCCGTCGGGCCGCCGACCAGCATCGAGAACAGCGCCTTGTCGCCCGACCAATGCACCGTGGGCTGCCGCACCGCGATGGCCTTGGCGCCGCCCTGGATGCCGCCGCTGTCGACCCCCCAGCCGGCTTCGCGCGTCAGGTTGCGCAGCGTGCCGTCGCGGTAGCGGATGTACAGGTCACCACCCGGCACGGCGTTGCGGATGTCGGTGCCGAAGTTGCCGAAGGTGTTGAGCTGGTGGTTGAAGCCGGTGCCGGGCACGGTGGTGGCAAACAGCAGCGGGTGCGGCGTGGCCAGTTGGCCGGCGGCGCGCGTGGCCGGGGCCGTGGAGGTGGCCGGCGTGGCCGACAGCGCCGGCACCGTGCCCGCGAGCACGGCGGTGGCGGCCAGGGCCGCAAGAAGCGTGAGCCGGTGTGTCATGGCAGGGGCTGGGCGGTAAGGCGCCCGGTGGTGATTGGAATCCGGCCAGTGTTCCGTGCCAAGCCCCTGGGCGGGGTCACGGATCGGTCAGGAAACGCTGGGTAACCCGTTGTAGCTCCGCTCGCGCTCGGTGGCACGCAAGGCGATGCGCCGCAGCTCGCGCGGTGGCAGGCCGCGGCCCTCTTCGCGCAGCCGGTTGAACGCCGGCTCGCCCAGGCGCAGGTGGGCCATGCGCTGCGCGCGCTCGGCCGCGCGGGCCTCGTTCAACTCGCGCTGGCCCTGGCTGCGGGCGGCGCGCAAGGCATCGGCGGCACCGATCAGCCGCGCGGCGTCGCCAGGCCGCGCTTCCACCGCCGCCAGCCACGCGCCGTGGTCGCACAGAAACGGCATCGTGCCTTCGTCCGACAGCGACCAGGCCTCGCCGGCCGCGATGCGCGCCTCGGCCGGGTCACCGGCCACCAGCCAGGCCGCCGCGAGGTTGAGCCACACGTAGCTGAGCTGGAAGCGGTGGCGCGTGCCGTGCAGGCTGGCCACCAGCGCGCGGCTCAGCTCGATCGCCGAGCGCGCGCTGCCGGCGGTCAGCTCGAGGTCGGCCAGGCCGATGCGCACGTCGATCGCACCGACCGAATCGCCCGCCTCTTCGGCGAACGCCAGCGCCTGCCGGTAGGCCACGATCGCGCCGTGGAAGTCGCCGTGGCGCGTGCGCCGGGCGCCGTCGAAGTAGTGGCCCTGGAAGCGCGCGAACGCCGGCAGCGCCGCGCATGGGATCGCCTCGATCTCGGCCAACCAGGCCGCCTCTTGCGCCGCCGTGGCGGCGGTGCCGTGGGCACTGAGCTGGGCCCACAGCGCGCGGTGCAGGCCGGCGTGGTCGCCGAGCTGGCGGCACAGCGCTGCCGCGTCGGCCCCATGGCGCGCCGCCTCAGGGTGCTGGCCCCAGAACCGGCACGCCCCCAAGGACCAGCGGACGCGGGTGGCCGGGGTCAGCGCCGGCGTCACGTGGGGCTGCGTGGCGAGCCACAGGCGGTGGCGCTCGGCCTGGGCATCCCGCTGCGCCGCGAAGTTGAACGGCGCCATCAGCGCCACGGCCGTGGCGGGCTCGTGCACCAGCGCCCAGGCCATCGCCTCGCGCGCGTCGGCCAGCTCGGGCCGCAGCGCGGCGAGCGCATCGTCGAGCCGGCAGTCACCGGCGTAGGCGGCCGCGGCCAGCGCATCGAAGCGCTGGGCCACGGCATGCGCGTGGCGGGCGCGCCAGGCGGCCGTCTCGCCCGCGGCGGCCAGGCATTCGATGGCCAGCGCCCGCGGCGACTCGAGCCAGCGAAAGCGCCGTGGCATCTGGTCGACGACGGGCTCGGCCACCAGCAGGGCTCGATCGACCAGCTCGTTCAGCCCGGCCAGCACCTGCCAGACATCGACCTGGTCGTCGGCCGC
Organism: Ideonella sp.; assembly: GCF_041914305.1. NCBI lineage: Bacteria > Pseudomonadati > Pseudomonadota > Betaproteobacteria > Burkholderiales > Sphaerotilaceae > Ideonella > Ideonella sp. The sequence goes on along the minus strand of NZ_JAYSDQ010000006.1, from coordinate 118,597 downwards.
CACCTGCTGCGCGGTCTCGAGCGTGAAGGCGCCCACCAGCACCGACAGCCGGCGAAAGACCAGCTGCTGGACCGGCGTCAGCAGGCCATGGCTCCATTCGAGCGCGGCGCGCAGCGTGTGCTGGCGCGGCGGTGCGTTGCGCGGCGCCCGTGTCAGCAGCTGCAGCCGATGGGGCAGCGCGGCGGCCAGCGCGGCCGGGCCGAACATCGGCAGGCGCGCCGCGGCCATCTCCAGCGCCAGCGGCAGGCCGTCGAGGCGGCGCACGATCTCGACGACCGGGCCGACCACCTCGGGGCCCCAGGCAAAGCGCGGGTCGAACCCCTCGGCCCGGCGAACGAACAGGCCCACCGCGTCGAAGCCGATGGCCTGCGCCGCGTCGATGGCTGCGCCCTCCGGCGGCACCGCCAGCGGGCCCAGCGGCAGCAGCCGTTCATCGGCCAGGCGCAGCGGCAGCTGGCTGGTCACGACCAGGGTCGCGCACGGCGCCGCGTCCAGCAAGGCCTGCGCCAGCCGCGCGGTGGCGTCGACCAGGTGCTCGGCGTTGTCGAGCACCACCACCATCGCCAACGGCCGCAGCGCCGCCGCCAGCGCCGCCATGGGCTCGCCAGGCCCCAAGGGCAGGCGCCACGCGCGGGCCAGCTCGGCGGCCAGCAGCGACGGCTCGGTGACGGCCGACAGATCGCACCAGCCCACCCCATCGGCCGGTGCGGCAGACTGGGCGAGCCACTGCCGCACCAGGCTGGTCTTGCCAACCCCGCCGGGCCCGCAGACCGTGACCAGCCGATGCGCCGCAGCCAGTTGCGCCAGCCGCGCCAGCTCATGCTGGCGGCCGACCAGCGGCGAGGCCGGCGTCGCCGGGCCCGCCAGTTCATCGGGCAATGGCGGCGCAGTGCTCGGCACCACGGCCGGCGCCACCTGGGCCAGCAGGCGATACCCCCGGCGCGGCACGCTCTCGATGCGGCAGCCTTCGGTGCGGCCGTCGTCGCCCAGGGCATCTCGCAGCACATGGATGGTCGTCTTCAGCACGCCAGCGCTGACATGCCGGTGGCCCCAGACCGCGTCGAGCAAGGCCTCGCGCGACAGCAGCTGGTTGGCGTGGCGCACCAGGCAGCTCAGCAGCGCAAACGGTCGCCGCGCCAGCACGACCTCGCGGCCGGCCCGCCACAAGCGCCCCTGGGCCTCGTCGAGCACGAAGGCCCCGAAGCGCACGACCTGCGTCGGCGGCGCGGCCAGCGCCGGCTCGTGGTGCGACAGGTTCATCGCGCGCCGCCGCGGCTCACCACGGGCCGGCCACCGCCACCGCTTCGGCCTCGCCGGGCCAGGGCGGCATCGTGACGCCGACCGCGGCCACCGCCTCGGTGGCCGACGCGCGAAACTGGAAGTGCGTGCCCAGGGGGATGGTCAGGCACACGCCCGGCACCAGGCTGACCACCTCTTCGCGGCCGTCCTGGCGGCGCCACATCTGGCCGCTGCCCGAGACGACGAACCAGATTTCTTCGACCGTGCGGTGGGTGACGGCCTGCGAGGTCTGGCCGGCGGCCAGCTCGAAATGGGCCATGCTGCCACCGGCCAGGCCCAGCAGCACCCGCACGTCCGACCCGTCCGGCGCGGTCACGGTGGGCTGCGCCGGCAGCGGCATGGTGGCGAACGGGCGGCTCATGCGGGCCGCCCTTCAGCGCAGCGCTCAGTGCCGACGATGGGGCACCGGGCGGCCCGCCGCCGGTGCATCAACCGCGATGGCCCAGCATGCGCGCCGGCAGCAGCACGATCGCGCGCAGCAGCGCAAACACGCCCTCGACCGCCACGCCCAGCAGCCGGAACGGCAGCGCCACCAGCCAGACTAAGGGGAACAGGACCAGCGCCAACAAGGCCACCGGCCAGGCCACGACGAACAGAATGCACCAGCCAACGAACAGGATCAGTGCGCTCACGAGGTCCTCCGACAAGCCACATGCCCGGGCACCGGGCGGTCAAGGGCCGGCGCTGGGGCACCGGTGCGGCCATTCTGCGGCGGGCCGGCCCCGCCGCGGCAGCGATGCGACAGGCCGTCATCGGGCGGGCACGGGCTGCGGCTGGTCGTCCCAGACGGCTTCGGCCAGCGCGCCCACCTCCAGCGGCACCCCGCCCTGCTGGGCCTTCTTCCACTCCGGCGGCAGCGGTGCCGGGCGCCTGGTCTCCTTGCCGCCCCACAGCGCGACCTTGAGCGCGAACACCACCGGGCCTTTGCGGGCCTCGAAGGGCTTGACCGCCTCGGCCTTCGCGACGAGCTGCTTGCGGATCTCCAGGTCGAGCAAGGTGTCGAAGTCGAGCCAGACCTTGGACTGCTCGCCCGGCCGCACCGCAACGACGAGGTAGCCGCCGGTCGATTGCCGGGCCTGGCTCGTTGCCACCGCATCGCGCGCGGCCGCCTCGATGGCCTTGATGTAGTCGGCCATCGCGTCGATGCTGGCCACGCGCTCTTCGAGCACCGCGCTCGGCTGCAGCAGCACGACGTTGAAGTTGGTGAACGGCTCTCGTGTCAACGAAGGGTCGTTCCCGAGTTGACTCACCCCCTTGGGGGGCGGAAACGTCGAAGACGTTTCCTGGGGGCCCTCTGAAGCGCGTGCACTCAACGCGGCGACGAAGAACACGAGCGACAGGACGAGAAAGCGCATGGGCCAGACGAAGGGTTCAGGGCGAAACGGGCGTCGGGCCACGGGTGGCCGCAGCCCTGAATGCTAGTGCAGTGCCGGGCATCTGAATTGCTCCAACCCTGGGCAACCCCGCCCATCCGCCCCACCATGAGCCTCACCATGTCCATCGTCCATGCCGAACGAGCGCCGAAGCCCATCACCCAGGACCTGCGCTCCGAACCTCGCCGGGCCTTGACGGTGGCCGTGGTGGTTGCGCCGGTGAGCGCGCCGGCGATCCAGGGCACCACCGGCAACGTCAGCGCGCACGGCATGGACCTGGCCTGCGACACCGATCTGCGCCCGGCCACGCGCTGCGAGGTGACGTTCTCGTTGCCGATCGGCGGCCAGCTGCGCGCGCTCAGGCTGCAGGCCTGCGTGGTGCGCAGCGCGCCCACGCCCGACGGCTTCAGCCTCGGGCTGGTGTTCTTCGGCATGCCGCAGCGCACGCAAGAGCTGCTGGAGTCGTTCGTCTGGTCTTGACGCCGCTGAGCGGCGACGGCCGGCCGTTCAGCGCTGCGCCCGCTCGGCCGCCATCGCCAGGCGGGTCACCGCCGCCCGCAGCAACACGCGCGAGTACAGCTTGTGAAAGCCGAGCAGCGCCCGAAAGGCGAAGCCCATGCGGGGTTTGCCAGAGCGTGCCCCGCCGAGCGGCACGACGGCCGAGCCGAAGTACAAGCGCGTGCTACCGGCTGCCCCGGCCGGCGCCGGCACGCACATCAGCCACGACCGGGTGCGCTGGTGCATGTCGGCCATCAACAGCTGGCCGTTGACACGCGCCTCGACGTTCCACGCCGCGAACGAATTGCGCCGCTCGTGGGCCAGGTCGCGCGCCTGCTGGTCGGTCGAGGGCCGCGAGGCAAACCACGCCAGCAGCCGCCGCTCGAGCTTGAACACCGCGGTGGTGTAGAACGCCTCGACGAACTCGGGTTGCGACACGTTGCCGGCCACGTCGATCCGGTAACAGTCGGCGTAAGCGCCTTCGTCCAGGTACCTGCGCAGCAGTGCATTGGCGGGGAGTTCGCAGGCGTGGATGTCGGGCATGCTAGTGCAGTGTTTGATGCTAGGCGGAACTTAAGAAAACCGATGAATTTGGGCGTCTGGCTAGGCGCCAACCACAGCGATGCCCTGTGGCATCGCGAGGATTTGCAACGACGCCAGGCGGCCAAAGGCGCGGTTTGATGTTCCGCATAGCGTCGAACACTGCACTAGGACGTCAGTTCTTGCTGTAAACGATCTTCTTCTCACCACCTTCGCAGCTGCCGACCACCTTCTTGTCGCCGACCTGGTCGACGGCGACGATCTCGAGCGTGTAGCCCGTGACGCCTTTGGCTTCCAGCTTGGCGGCGATTTCGCTTTTCAGCTCTTCGCACGGCTTGCCGGCGGCCATGGCCGCGGGGGATATCAACGCAACTGCCAACAACGAAACCAGCTTCATGACCGATCTCCAGGGGTTGAAAAAGCGAGGTGCGATGGTAGTCGACCCGCGGGTCGGGCCGCGCGGCGGGGCGCACAAGGGCCGGCACGCACAAAAAATCAGCCCCGGGCTTGGCCGGGGCCGTAAAGCCCGGCGCCTGTCGAAGCGGCGGGCCCTGCTCAGGGAGGAAAAGCAGGGGGCGGTTTGGGACGCCCGTCTGCACTGTAGCCGCCGCCATGCGGCTGCCGGCACGTGGGAACCCGTAGACACCCCCGGCGCCGCCCGGCGCGGGGCGTGCACTTGTGCGCAGACTGCGGCCGTTATGCGCCCGGGGTGGTCGCGAGCGCAGGCGGGTGCGCCTGCGGCAACGTCAGCGTGAAGACGCTGCCCACGCCGGCCTGGCTGGTCACGCTCAAGGTGCCCCTCATCAGCTCGGTCAGGTTCTTCGCGATCGTCAGCCCGAGGCCGGTGCCCTGCACCGCGGTCGCCTCGGCCCCCAGGCGGTTGAAGGGCTCGAACAGGCGCTTCAGCTGCGCCTCGTCCAGCCCGATGCCGGTGTCTTCGACGTCGATCGAGACCTGGTCGTCGGCGCTGCGCACCCGCATGCGCACGGTGCCGCCCTCGCGGTTGTACTTGACCGCGTTCGACAGCAGGTTCAGCAGCACCTCTTGCAGGCGCACCGCATCGGCCAGCACCTGGGCCTGGTCGGCCGCGCCCAGGTCCATCTGCACCTGCACGCCGGCCGCCACCGCCTGCTGGTGCACCAACGCCGCCGCCTGCTCCAGCGCCGGCGCCACCGGTATCGGCTCGATCGTCAGCGCCACCGCGCCGGCCTCGATGCGCGCCAGATCGAGGATCTCGCCGATCAGCTCCAGCAGGTGCTTGCCGGCGTGCTCGATGTGGCGCACGAACCGCAGCTGGCGCGCGTCCTGCACGCCGCCCTCGCCCACCTGCAGCAGCTGCGCAAAGCCGAGGATGCCGTTCAGCGGCGTGCGCAGCTCGTGGCTCATGCGGGCCAGGAAGCTGCTCTTGGCCTTGTTCGCCTGCTCGGCGACTTCACGCGCCAGGCGGTGCTGCTCCAGCTCTTTCACGGCCGTGATGTCGATCACCGTCGTCACGTAGCTGATCTCGCCCGGGTGGGTGAGCGGCAGAGGCTGCGCCTCGCTCATCACATGGACCACCCGGCCATCGGGATGCAGGAAGCGGAATTCGTCGTGGTAGGGCCGCCGGCGCGCCAGCGCGTCCAGCCAGGCCTGCTGCACGCGCGCTGCGTCATCGGGGTGCAGGTACCGGCCCCAGCCGCTGCCCAGGCACTCGTCGCGCGGCACCCCGACGATCTCGGCCGCGCGGGCGTTGACGTAGATGACCGACCCGGTGTCGTCGCAGGCCCCGATACCCACGGTCGACAGATCGGCCAGCGTGCGAAACCGGAACTCGCTGGCGCGCAGCGCCTCTTCGGTCGCCTTCAGCGCGGTGATGTCGGTGGCGGTGCCGACGACCTCGCGCACCGAGCCATCGGCCCCGCGCGCGAAGACCTCGTCGCGGCCGAGAAACCAGCGCCAGCTGCCGTCCGCGTGGCGCATGCGGTAGCTGATGTCGGCCACCTCGCCGTCCGGCAGCCGGGACAACTCGGCCAGGTGCCGCTCGAACGCCGGCCGGTCTTCCTCGTTCATGTGGTCTGCCAGGCCGTCGGTGCCAACCACGTCGGCCGGCGCGTGCCCGAGCAGGGACTGCACCGCCCGGTTGACGTAGGCCACCCGGTGCTCGGCCGTGTCGTAGAGGTAGATCACGCTCGGCACGACCTCGACGATGCGCTGGTTGAAGTGCCTCGCGGCCGTCAGCTCCTCGCGCATGCGGCGCTCTTCGAGCAGCATCGCCTCGTACTCGGCGCGCAGGCGCGCCTCTGACGCTTCACGCTCGCGGGCCACGTGGGCCAGCGCGTGGGCGGTTCGGCGCAACTCGAGCTGGGCCGCCACCTGGTGGCCGAGCGTGCGCAACAGAAACCGCTGCGCCTCGCTGAGCTGACGCGGCTCACGATCGATCACATTGAGCGTGCCCAGCGCATGGCCATCGGTGCTGAGCAGCGGCGTGCCGGCATAGAAGCGGATGTGCGGCTCGCCGGTGACCAATGGGTTGTCGGCGAAACGCGGGTCGGACCGCGCGTCCCGGACCTCGAAGATCTCGTCGGGCTGCAGGATCGCGTGGGCGCAGAACGCGAACTCGCGCGGGGTCGATTCTTGCCGCAGGCCATGGTGCGACTTGAACCACTGCCGCGATTCATCGACCAGCGACACCAGCGAGATCGGCATCTGCAACAAACCGGACAGCAAGGCGGTGACCTCGTCGAACGAGGCGTCCGGTGGCGTGTCGAGCACCTCGCAGGCGCGCAGCGCCTGCAAGCGCAAGGGTTCGTCGTCCGGCAACGGTGCATTCAAGGGCGAGCCTCCCGAAGCGGTGTCCGGCGGCGCTACAAACCCACACGCTCGCGCGGCCTGGTCGTCGTCGCCGGCCAACCGGCGCTGCTGGACTCTAACCCGACAAGCCCCCGGCGGGAAGCCTGTGGCCGGCCCGGCCGGTCAGAGCTTGGGAATGCGGATGCGGCTGATCATCAGCGAGCCCGACAGCGCGAACAGCAACACCAGCGGGTGCAGCGTGAAGCCGGCGATCTTGGTGAAGCCGAACCACAGTTGCTCGCCGATCGCCCCTTGCCAGGCGGCCACGGCCATCAACCACACCAGCACCAGCGAGGTCGGGATCGGCGTGCCCTCGAAGTACTTGACCTTGCCGGCGTCGTCGGACAACGACTCGGCGGTCACGTTGTAGCGGGCCAGGCGCGACACCCCGCAGGCGACGAAGAAGCCGAGCACCAGGCGGTCGTACAGGCCCTGCATGCCGCAGCCGTAGGCGATGACGGCCGGCGCCACGCCGAACGAGATGACATCGGACAGCGAATCCAGCTCGCGGCCCATGGCCGAGCTGCGCTGGCGCCAGCGGGCGATGCGCCCGTCGAGCACGTCGAACACCAGCGCCGCCGAGATCAGCGCGCAGGCAAAGTAGATGTGAAAGATGCCGCGCGTCTGCAAGAACGACATCACGGAGAACAACGCGCCCACGCCGCAAACAGCGTTGGCCAGCGTGAACCAATCGGCGAGGTGAAACTCGCGGATCATCGAAAAGGGCTTGGGTCGGTTCATGCGGCAAGCTTAGTGCAATCCGCATGCCTGGCCGGCGAAGGCTGGGCCGCCCCCTGGGATTGCGGCAACCGCGGCGCGTGTGGACGGGCCGTCAAGCCGTGCGGGTCACCATGCTGACAACCCGCTTGAGCATCGGCGTGACCACCGGCACCGTCAGCATCGTGCTGCCGATGGCCATCAGCAGCAGCGCGGTGAAGGTCTCGCTGGTGATGATGTGCTTGTCCAGCAGCACGTTGGCAAAGATGATCATGATCAGGGCCTTGGTTTGCAGCAACCAGCCGATCAGCGAGGCTTCGCCCGGGCGCCAGCCCAGCAGCCGCCCGGCCAGCTGCAAGCCGGCCAGCTTGCCGAAGATCGACGCGGCCAGCAGCACCGCGCCCGCCAGGAAGACCATCGCCCCGCCGACGCCGAAGTTGGTCTTCAGCCCGGTGCTGAGGAAGAACACCGGCATCAGGATCAGCAGCAGGATGCGGCGCAGCTCGTCCAGCTGGCGGGTCTCGAACCAATCGCCGTCGATCACCGCGCCGGCGAGGAACGCGCCGACCATGAAGTGCAGGCCCGACCAGTCGGCCCCGAAGGCCACGACGACGAGCCAGATGATGCCGGCGTACCAGCGGTCGGCCTCCTTGATCGCGGCCATCAAACGGCGGAACAGCCAGGTCGCCACGGCGAACGCCAGCAAGAAGACCACCTGGCGGCCGACACGCTGCCAATCCATCAGGATGATCGCCAGCACGCCCCAGATCGCGATGTCGTCCAGGCTCGCGTAGCGCAGGATGCGCTGGCCCAGCGGCTGGCGCAGGATCTCGAGCTTTTCCATCAACAGGATCAGGATCGGCAGCGCCGTCACCGCGCACGACATGCCAACGCCGGCGACGAACTGCCAGGTCTGCGCCGCCGGCCCCATCCAGCCCGGCAGCTCGGCCATCGCCAGGCCGACCACGCTGCCGGCCACCAGCGGCACGCCCAGCGCCAGCCCGGCCGTCAGGCCACTTTCGCGCCGGTGCGTCCACGCGGCTTTCAGGTCCAGCTCGATGCCGGCGAGCCAGACGAACAGCATCACGCCCCACCAGGCAATGCCGTTGAGCGACTGGATCACCGCCGGCGTGAAGACGAGGCCGAACGCGTCCGGAAAGGCCTTGCCCAGCACGCCCGGGCCCAGCAGCACGCCGCCGACGATCTGCACCACCACCAGCGGCGCGAAGTAGTCGGTCTGCCCCAGACGCCACACGAGGTAGGGCAGCGTCAGCACGATCAGCATCGCGATCAGAAAGAGTTCGGTCGTGGTCATGGGGCGAGGGGCTGCGGCGAAGCCAAGGCAGCCGTCGAAAAAATGATGCGCCGGTATCGAAGCGATCAGCTTACTGAAAGCGGTTTCAGACGGCCAGCCGGTGTTTGCCCCGATGGATGGGCGCCAAGCCGTACATTGTGGCTTCGACCACGCGCCCAACGCCCCAGACCGTGACCACCCCACCGCCCTTCAGCCCTGCGGCCGACCGCAACAAGGCGCCGATCTTCGACGCATTGCGCCCCCTGCTGCCCCGCGCGGCCCGCGTGCTCGAAGTGGCCTCGGGCACCGGGCAACACGCGGCCCACTTCGCCGCGCACCAGCCCGGCTGGCAATGGCAACCCACCGATGGCGACGCGGCCGCGCTGCCCGGCATCGGCGCGCAAAGCGTGGGCCTGGCCAACGTGCTCGCGCCGCTGCACCTGGATGTGCTGGCGCCCTGGCCCGCCACGCTGGGCATGTTCGACGCGGTCTACTGCGCCAACATGCTGCACATCTCGCCCTGGCCGACCTGCGCCGCCCTGATGCGCGGGGTGGCGGCTCACCTCGTGGCCGGCGGCCCACTGCTGCTGTACGGCCCCTTCGTCGTCGATGACGAACCCACCGCCCCGAGCAACCTGGCCTTCGACGCCGACCTGCGGGCCCGCGACGCCCGCTGGGGCCTGCGCCGCCTGGCCGAGGTGACCGACACCGCCTCGGCCCACGGCCTGGCATTCGCCCAACGCCTGCCGATGCCGGCCAACAACCTGCTGCTGGTGTTTCGGCGCCAACCCTGACCCACGATGAACCCCTTGCTCGACCTGAGCCCCGAAGTGGCCGCCGCGCTGGCCGACCAGCGCCCGGTGGTGGCGCTGGAATCGACCATCATTTCGCACGGCATGCCGTGGCCGCAGAACGCCGAGACGGCGCTCGCCGTCGAGGCCGAGGTGCGCGCCCATGGCGCGGTGCCGGCCACGGTGGCGGTCATCGACGGCCGCTTGAAGGCCGGCCTGAGCCGCGAGCAGATCGAGCGGCTCGGCCGCAGCGGCGGCGAGGTGGCCAAGGTCAGCCGGCGCGACATGGGCTTGCTGGTGGCGCGCGGCGGCACCGGCGCCACCACGGTGGCCGCGACGATGATCGTCGCCGCGCTGGCCGGCATTCGCGTCTTTGCCACCGGCGGCATCGGCGGCGTGCACCGCGGCGCCGAGACCAGCTTCGACATCTCGGCCGACCTGCAGGAACTGGCGCGCACGCCGGTGGCCGTGGTCTGCGCGGGCGCCAAGTCGATCCTCGACCTGCGGCTGACGCTCGAATACCTCGAGACCCACGGCGTGCCGGTGCTGGGTTACCGCACCCGCCGCCTGCCCGCCTTCTTCACCCGCGACAGCGGGCTGGACCTGGATGCGCAGCTGGACGAGCCGGCCGACCTGGCGCGCGTGATGAAAGCGCAGTGGGCGCTGGGCTTCACCGGCGGCATCGTCGTCGCCAACCCGATACCGGCCGAACATGCGCTGCCCACGGAGGCTGTCGATCGCGCGATCGAGCAGGCGCTGGCCGATGCACAGGCGCAAGGCCTGAGCGGCAAGGCGGTGACGCCGTTCCTGCTGGCGCGTGTGAATGCGCTGACCGGCGGCGTCAGCCTGGCCGGCAACATCCAGCTGGTGCTGAACAACGCCCGGCTGGCGGCGCGGGTGGCGGTGGCCTATTCGGCCTTGTCGTGCGCATCAGCCTGCGACAGGGCTTCGTAGAGTTCCAGCGGCAGGCCATCCGGGTCGGCAAAGAAGGTGAAACGCCGGCCGGTGTATTCATCGACGCGGATCGGCTCGACGGCGACGCCGCGGGCCTGCAGCGTCTGCTGGCAGGCGGCCACGTCGTCCACCACAAACGCCAGGTGCCGCAGGCCCTGCGCCTCGGGGCGCGACGGGCGGGCGGGTGCGTCGGGAAACGAAAACAGCTCGATCTGCGACCCGTCGGGCAGCGCGAGGTCGAGCTTGAACGATCGGCGCTCGGCGCGGTAGTTTTCGGCCAGCACCGCCAACCCCAACGTCTGCGTATAGAAACGCTTCGAGGCTTCGTAGTTCGAGCAGATGATGGCGGCGTGGTGAATGCGTCGCAGCATGGCGTGTCGTCGGGCTTGGCGGTCATCAGATTGTGACCACCGTGGGCCGCCCCCGAGACTCGCGCCGGCTGCAACAACCAGCCGTCAGCGGCCAGCTGACGGCCGCATGGCAGCCCGGCGACCGATGCACCGGGTCTTCACCATGCGGCTCGGACAGACCCTCCACAACCCGACACTGTGTCTGGTGGCCATGCGCAGCAGGTGCTGGCGGCATGGCAGGCTGTGTTGGCGGTTGGAGGGGTGTCGCCCTTGGGGCTTGTTGTTCTCAACCGCGCTGATTCGCATCATCGCGGCCGGCCCGCAGCCGGGCGATCACCCATTTGGGGGGTGGTGGTGCCAAAGAGACGTCAATTGGTGATCTATTGCCGGTCTGCACCCGCCGCCGGTCAGCGCAAGGCGACCTGGCTGTCGCCGCCCCACCCGCCGCCCAGCGCGCGGATCAGGCCGACTGTCGACTGGAACTGCGCGACCTTGACCTGCACCTCTTGCCGGCGGCTGCGCAGCTCGCTGCGCTGGGCGTCCAGCAGCTCGAGCTGGCTGACCAGGCCGTTGCGGTAGCGCGATTCAGACAGCGTCGTCGCGCGGGCCGCCGACTCGACCGCCCTCGCCTGCGCCTTCGAGCGCTCGTCCAGCGACCGCAGCAGCGCCAGCTCGTCCTCGACCTCGCGGAAGGCGCCCAGCACCTGCTGCCGGTAGTCCGCCAGGCTCAGCTCGAGCGCAGCCTGGGCCGCATCGACGCCGGCCTGGCGCCGCCCGCCATCGAACACCGGCAGCGACAGCAAGGCACCGACCGCCCAGCTGCGCGCCGACCACTTGAACACGTCCGACAGCTCGGGCGACGCATAGCCGCCCGACGCCGTGAGCGACAGGTTCGGGAACCACGCCGCCTGCGCCACGCCCACGCGCAACTGCGCCGCCTGCATCTGGCTCAGTGCCGCGGCCACATCGGGCCGGCGGGCCAGCACCGCGCTGGGCACGCCGGCCGGGACCTGCGGCACCACGCCGCGCCACGGCGCCGCATCGATGGCAAAGCCCGCCACGTTGTCGCCCACCAGCACCGCGATCGCATGCTCCAGCAGCGCGCGCCGCGCGTCGAGCGCCAACGCTTCCGACTCGGTCTCGGCCAGCTCGGTGCGCACCCGCGCCACGTCCAGCTCGGCCACGTCGCCGGCGCGTTGGCGGCTTTCGACCAGGCGCAGCGTGTTGCGGTGCGCCGTCAGCGTGTCGCCAACGATGCCGCGTTCCACGTCGAGCGCGCGCAGCTGGAAGTAGCTTTGCGCCACATCGGCCTGCGCCATCAGCCGCGTGCTCTGCAGCAGCGCGTCGCGCGCTTGCGCATCGAGCGTGGCGGCCTGGGCCGAGCGCGACAGGCGGCCGAACAGGTCGGCCTCGTACGACACGCTGGCGCCGGCGCTGCCCAGGTTGGCGGGCTGCCAGCCGGTGTCCGGGCTGGCCAGGCGCTGTACGCCGGCCGACACCCCCACCTGCGGCCAGCGCTCTGCATTGGCGCGGCCCAGCAGCGCCCTCGCCTGCGCCAGGCGCGCCGCAGCGGCCTGCACGCTGGTGTTGCGCTCACCGGCGCGTTCGACCAGTTGGTCGAGCACCGGGTCGGCAAAGGCCTGCCACCAGGCGCCGCGCGCCTGGGCCTCGGCCGGTGCCGTGGGCGCCCATTGAGCACCCGCCTCCTTGAACGCGGCCGGCACGGGCGACACCGCCACCGGGTCGATCGCCGGCGTGCTGGCGCAACCGGCCAGCCACAAGGCCAGCGCCAAGGCCGGCAAGGCGAACGGAAATTGCAGGTTCTTCTTCATGCTTCATGCCTCGAGATCGGGGCGGCCGGCGCGTGCTTCAGCGGCCCGCCGCCATGGGGTTCAGCGCTGCCGGCAAAGCCTTCGAGGTGCGGCACCTCGCCGTGCAGCTTCAAGGGCCGGTTGCCGCTCAAGGCACGCAGCGCGACATAGAACACCGGCGTCAGGAACAGGCCGAACGCGGTGACGCCGATCATCCCGGCGAAGACCGCCGTGCCCATCGCCTTGCGCATCTCGGCGCCGGCGCCGCTCGACAAGACCAGCGGCAGCACGCCCATCACGAAGGCCAGCGAGGTCATCAGGATCGGGCGCAGCCGCAACCGGCTGGCCTCGATCGCGGCCTGCACCGGCGTGCGGCCGGCGAACTCCAGCTCGCGGGCGAACTCGACGATCAGGATCGCGTTCTTCGCCGACAGCCCCACCAGCACCATCAGCCCGATCTGCGTGAAGACGTTGTTGTCGCCCTTCGACAGCCAAACGCCGGTCATCGCGGCCAGCAGCCCCATCGGCACGATCAGCACGATCGCCAGCGGCAGCGCCAGGCTCTCGTACAACGCGGCCAGCACCAGGAACACCAGCAGGATCGCGAGCGGGAACACCCACACCGCCGAATTTCCGGCCAGGATCTCCTGGTAGGTCAGCTCGGTCCACTCGTAGCCGATGCCCGGCGGCAGCGTTTCGGCCGCGATGCGCTCGACAGCGTCCCGCGCCTGGCCCGACGAATAGCCCGGTGCCGGGCCGCCGTTGATGTCGGCCGACAGAAAGCCGTTGTAGCGCATCGCCCGTTCGGGCCCGAAGCTGGGCTTCACGTTCATCAGCGCCGACAAGGGCACCATCTCGCCGCTGGCCGAGCGCACCTTCAGCAAGCCCACGTCTTCAGCGCGGGCGCGGTGCGCCGCATCGGCCTGCACACGAACCGAGTAGGTGCGGCCGAACTTGTTGAAGTCGTTGACATACAGGCTGCCGAGGTAGATCTGCATCGTGTCGAACACATCGGTCACCGCCACGCCCAGCTGGCGCGCGCGGGTGCGGTCGATGTCGGCATACAGCTGCGGCACGTTGACCTGCAGGCTCGAGAACAAGCCCGCCAGCTCCGGCGTCTGGTAGGCCTTGGCCATGAAGGCCTTGGTCGCCGCATCGAGCGCTTCGTAGCCGAGCGAGCCGCGGTCTTCCAGCTGCAGCTTGAAGCCACCGGTCGTGCCCAGGCCCTGCACCGGCGGCGGCGGGAACATCGCGATGAACGCGTCTTGGATCGCGCCGAACTGCTGGTTCAGCGCACCGGCGATCGCCGCGCCGTGCAACTCGGGCGAGCGGCGCTCGGCAAACGGCTTCAGCGTGACGAAGACGATCCCCGAGTTCGAGCTGTTGGTGAAGCCGTTGATCGACAGGCCAGGGAAGGCGATGGCGCTTTCAATGCCCGGCTGCTTCAGCGCGATCTCGCCCATGCGGCGGATCACCTCTTCGGTGCGGTCAAGCGTAGCGCCATCGGGCAGCTGGGCGAAGCCGATCAGGTACTGCTTGTCCTGCGCCGGCACGAACCCGCTGGGCACGCTGCGAAACAGCAGCCCGGTCAGCACGGCCAGCACCAGGTACATGCCGATCATCAGCGCCTTGCGCGAGACCACCCGCTGCACGCCGCCGCTGTAGCGCTCGGCGCTGCGGCCAAAGAAGCGGTTGAAGCCGCGAAACAACCAGCCGAACCAGCGGTCCATGCCGCGTGTCAACGCATCTTTCGGCGCACCGTGCTTTTGCAGCAGCAGGGCCGACAAGGCCGGCGAGAGCGTGAGCGAGTTGATCGCCGAGATCACCGTCGAGATCGCGATCGTCAACGCGAACTGGCGGTAGAACTGCCCCGTCAGGCCACTGATAAAGGCCAGCGGCACGAACACCGCGATCAGCACCAGCGCGATCGCGATGATCGGGCCAGACACTTCGCGCATCGCGCGGTAGGTGGCCTCGCGCGGGCTCAGGCCCGAGGCGATGTTGCGCTCCACGTTTTCGACCACCACGATCGCATCGTCGACCACGATGCCGATCGCCAGCACCAGGCCGAACAGGCTCAGCGCATTGATCGAAAAGCCGAACAAGTGCATCATCGCGAAGCTGCCGATCACCGACACCGGCACCGCCAGCAGCGGGATGATCGACGCCCGCCACGTCTGCAGGAACAGGATCACCACCAGCACCACCAGCGCGATCGCTTCGAGCAGCGTGTGGATCACCGACTCGATCGACGCGCGCACGAACTGCGTCGGGTCGTAGACGATGCGGTAGTCCACGCCTTCGGGCATCGCCTTCTTCAGCTCGGCCATCGTCGCGCGGACCTGGTTCGAGATCTCGATCGCGTTCGAGCCCGGCGCCTGGAAGATCGGGATCGCCACCGCCGGCTTGTTGTCCAGCAGCGAGCGCAGCGCGTATTCAGACGCGCCCAGCTCCAGCCGGGCCACGTCGCCCAGCCGCGTCACCGCGCCGTCGGCACCGGTCTTGACGATGATGTCGGCGAACTCTTCTTCGGTCTGCAAGCGGCCCTGCGCGTTGATCGACAGCTGCAGGTCTACGCCCGGCAGGCCCGGCGAGGCACCGACGACACCGGCCGCCGCCTGCACGTTCTGCTCGCGGATCGCGCGCACCACGTCACCGGCCGACAGGCCCCGCTGTGCCACCTTCTGCGGGTCGAGCCAGACGCGCATCGAGTAGTCGCCCGAGCCGAACAGCAGCACCTGGCCCACGCCCTGCACGCGCGCCAGCCGGTCCTTGACATTGAGCACCGCGTAGTTCCGCAGGTAGGTCATGTCGTAGCGCTCGTTGGGCGACAGCAGGTGCACGACCATCGTCAGGTCGGGCGCGCTCTTGACGGTGGTCACGCCGAGCCGGCGTACCTCTTCGGGCAGCCGCGGTTCAGCCTGCGAGACACGGTTCTGCACCAGTTGCTGCGCCTTGTCGGGGTCGGTGCCGAGCTTGAAGGTCACCGTCAGCGTCATCAGGCCGTCGGTCGTGGCCTGGCTGCCCATGTAGAGCATGCCTTCGACGCCGTTGATGGCCTCTTCGAGCGGTGTCGCCACCGTCCCGGCGATCACCTTCGGGTTGGCGCCGGGGTACTGCGCGCGCACCACCACCGAAGGCGGCACGACCTCGGGGTATTCGGAGATCGGCAAGGCCTTGAGCGCGATCAGGCCGGCGATCAGCATCAGCAGCGAGAGCACGCCGGCAAAGATCGGCCGGTCGATGAAGAATTTCGATAAGTTCACGGGAAGGCTCGCTTGTTGTTCTGTTCGTTCAAGAGGGC
The DNA here is from genome assembly GCF_041914305.1 of Ideonella sp. Lineage (NCBI taxonomy): Bacteria > Pseudomonadati > Pseudomonadota > Betaproteobacteria > Burkholderiales > Sphaerotilaceae > Ideonella > Ideonella sp. The sequence continues at coordinate 102,837 of NZ_JAYSDQ010000006.1, read as the reverse complement.
TTGGCGCCGCTGCGCTCGGCGTGCAGCTCGGGCTTTGCGTCCATCGCCACGTTCTGCGGCGCCAGCAGCGAGCCCGGCCGCACGCGCTGCACGCCGTTGACGACGATGCGCTCACCCGGCTGCAGGCCGGCGGTCACGATGCGCAGCCCGTTGACCGACGCACCCAGCGTCACCTCGCGGTAGGCGGCCACGTCACCCTTGTCGACGACGATGACGAAGCGCTTGTTCTGGTCGGTGCCGACCGCGCGCTCGTTGATCAGCAAGGCCGGCGCCGCGGTGGCCTGGCCCATGCGCAGGCGGGCGAACTGGCCCGGCATCAGCGTGCCGTCGGCGTTGTCGAACTTGGCGCGCACCCGCACCGTGCCGCTCTTCGCGTCGACCTGGTTGTCGACCAGCTGCAGCTGCCCGCGGTAGGGCGTGTCGCTGCTGCCGGCCGTGCCCAGCTCGACGGGGATGCGCTCGATGTGGGCGCGCGCGCTGGCACCGCCGGGCAGGTCTTTCAGCGCACGGACGATCAGCTGCTCGTCGGCGTCGAAGCTGGCGTAGATCGGGCTGACCGAGACCAGGGTGGTCAGCACCGGCGCACCCGGGCCGGCCGCCACCAGGTTGCCGGGGGTGACCTCGATCTTGCCGATGCGCCCGGCGATCGGCGCGCGCACCTGCGTGTAGCCGAGGTTCAGCTGCGCGGTTTGCAGCGCGGCTTGTGCGGCGCGCAGGTTGGCTTGCGCTTCACGCAGCGCGTTGGTGCGCTCGTCGAGCTCACGCTGGGCGATGGCCTGCTCTTCCCACAAGCGCTCGGCGCGGGCGTGCTCGCTTTGCAGGTGGGTCACGCGGGCTTGCGCGGCCGCGGCCTGCGCCTCGGCGCGGTCGAGGTCGGCCTTGTAAGGGGCCGGGTCGATGGTCGCGAGCAGGTCACCCGCCTTCACCAGCGAGCCCTCGCGGAAATGCAGCGCCTGCACGGTGCCCGCGGCGCGCGAGCGGATCTCGACCCGGTCGACCGCTTCGAGCCGGCCCGAAAACTCGGCCCAGGCCGCCACGTCGCTGCGGGTCACGGTGGCCACCGAGACCGGGGTGGCGGGTGGCGCCGCGGCCGGCGCGTTGGCCGCGGCCGGGTTGCCATGCAGGCCGAAGATGGTGATCGGCACCGCGGCGATGGCGGCGAGCGCGGCGCTGAGCGTCCAGGCGGTGGTCTTGCGCGAGCGCAGCGGGGTCGAGGGTGAGGTCGAGGTCGTGTGGGGGATGGGCGAATTCATGGGGTTCTTCTCCGGTGGATGTCGTTCAGTTCTTCGGGTGTTCGGTCGGCAGCCCTTGCATGAACAAGCGCAGGCGCTCTCGGGCCACGGCCACCCAGGCCGGGTCGCAAGCTGGCGGCGCCTCCATGTAGGGCGCGGGAAAGTGGGTGGGCGGCGGCAACATCAGGCGCACCACCGGCACGCCTTCGCCGCGCAAGCGGCTGGCGAACGCGGTGGCCTCGTCGCGAAACGGGTCGTCTGCCGCGCTGAACAGCAAGGTCGGCGGCAGGCCGGCCAGGCGCGCCGCAGCACCGGGCGTGGCATAGGGGTGCAGCGCGTCGTTGGCGTGCGGCAGGTAGTCGTGCCAACCATCGGCCCAGCGGCAGCCCACCGGGCCAGCCTGCGCGCGCCGCAGCGACGCCGTGGCCACGCACACATCGAGCATCGGCGAGAACAGGATCTGGCCGGCCAGCGGCGGGCCGGCGCGGTCGCGCGCCATCAGGCTGGCCGCCGCGGCCAGGTTGCCGCCGGCCTCTTCACCCGCTACGAAGATTCGTGACGCGGCCCCGGCCCAGGCGCGGCGGCGCTTGTGCAGATGCGCCAGCGCTGCATGCGCGGCTTCGGCCGCCTGGGGGAACGGATGCTCCGGCGCCAAGGGGTATTGCAGCGACACGACCGCCGCGCCAGCGCTGTGCAACAGGCGCACGACGCAGGGAACGCCTTCGCTCGGCGCACTGACGAAAGCCCCCGCATGCAGGTGCAGCACCAGCGGCGCGTCGGCCTTGTCTGCGCGGTACAGCAGCGCCGCGCAGTCGGCCCCGTTGCCAAGCGGGATCGACAGCGGTTCGGCGTCGGCCAGCAGGTGGTCGTCTGAAGAAATGGCGGGGCCGGACATGGCGGGGGTGCTCACACAGAAAAACGGTGAATGGAAGATAGGGCGCCCTCGCCCGCCCACAAATAGCCCCGCAGCTCAAGGACTATTTCAAGCCGAAGAACAATGCGCCGCAGACCGACCTGGAGATCGAATGGACAAGCTGGCCGCCATGCAGGCTTTCGTGCGTGTTGTCGAAGCGGGCACTTTCACCAAGGCCGCTGACACGCTGTCGCTGCCCAAGCCCACCGTCACGCGCCTGGTGCAATCACTCGAAGCCGAGCTCGAGACCCAATTGCTCAAGCGCACGACGCGGCGTGTGACGGTGACGCCCGATGGCGCCGCCTACTACGACCGCGCGGTGCGCCTGCTGGGCGAGATCGACGAGCTCGAATCGAGCATGACGCGCGCCAAGGTCAGCCCACGCGGGCGCTTGCGCATCGACGTGGGCTCGACCGTGGCGCAGCTGCTGGTGATCCCGGCGCTGCCCGATTTCTATGCGCGCTATCCGCACATCCAGATCGACATGGGCGTGAGCGATCGCCCGGTCGACCTGATCGGCGAAAACGTCGACTGCGTGCTGCGCGGCGGCGAGATCACCGACCAGTCGCTGGTGGCGCGCCGCATCGGCGACTTCCACCTGATCGTCTGCGCCTCGCCCGACTACCTGAAGCGCCACGGCACGCCGCAGCACCCGAGCGAGCTCGAAGACGAGCGCCACACCGTCGTCAACCATTTCGGCCACCGCACCGGCCGCGTCTACCCATTCACCTTCGCCAAGGACGGCGAGAAGCTCGAAGTGCACGGCCGGCACGCGCTGTCGGTCAACGACTCGAACGCCAACCTGGCCGCGGGCCTGGCGGGGCTGGGCATCGTGCGGGTGTCGACCTTCCAGGCCGCGCCCTTCCTGGCCTCGGGCGCTTTGCAGCCGCTGCTGCTCGACTGGTGCGCCGACTCGGTGCCGCTGCATGTGGTCTACCCGCCCAACCGGCACCTGAGCGCGAAGCTGCGTGTCTTCGTCGACTGGGTGGCCGAGCTGTTCGCGCGCAGCGACCTGATCCACCGCAAGTGCAGCCTGCCCAAGCCGCACAGCGCAGCGCTGGCGCAGGCTCAAGCGACGCAAGAGCCGGCCGCCCTGGCGATGGCCGACTGAAGCTCTTTCCGACTGCACGGTGCGCCGTTGGCCTACAGCGGCCAGGCCGTGCATGCGGCAGCCTGAGGGACTCACCCCTCAGACAAGGAGATTCGCATGCACACGCCGGAAACCGACAACATGGCCAAGCTGTGGGACCTGATCGGCGACATCCGTTTTGCGATGTTCACCACGCGCCACCACACCAACGGCCACCTGCACTCGCGGCCGATGACGACCCAGAACTCGCGCGACGACCACGACACCAAGCTGTGGTTCTTCATGTCGCGCCAGGGCGAGCCGGTGGCTGAGCTGGCCGCCGAGCCGAGCGTCAACGTGGCCTACGCCAACCCGGGCAAGGACACCTACGTCTCGGTGTCGGGCAACGCCGCCGTCGTCGACGACGTGGCCAAGAAGCGGCAGCTGTGGACCAAGCTGACCGAGGCCTGGTTCCCCGGCGGCCCGACCGACCCCGACCTGGCACTGGTGCGGGTGGACATCACGCACGCGCACTTCTGGGACGTGCACGAGAACAAGCTGGTCCAGCTGTTCGAAATGGGCAAGGCCGCGGTGACGGGCCACACACCGCCCAAGATGGGGCGCCAGGGCGAAGTGCGGATGGCTTAGCAACCCCGGCCGGCGCGCCACCGGCGCTTGCGGCGATACTGTATGAACGTACAGATATCGCCATTACCCCGGTCCGATGCCATACGCCCTACCCGGCGCCCCCGCCACCCCGCCGCTGACCGTGGCCGTTCGCACGCTGTGCGAATTCGCGGCCAAGCATGGTGACCTGGACGCGCGCTTCACGCCGTCGCCCACAGCCGAGCAAGGCCAGGCCGGGCATCGCCGGGTGGTGCAATCGCGCGGTGCCGGCTACCGCGCCGAGGTGAGCCTGCAAGGCACGCACCGCCAGCTGCAGGTGCGCGGCCGGGCCGATGGCGTGGATGCCGAGCGCCAGCTGGTCGAAGAGATCAAGACCTACCGCGGCTCGCTCGCGCGCATGCCCGCCAACCAGCGCGAGCTGCACTGGGCGCAGGCCAAGGTCTACGCCTGGCTGCTGTGCGAAAAGCACCAGGCCACCGCCTGGAACGTGGCGCTGGTCTACTTTCATGCCGATCGGCAAGAAGAGGCGCCGCCGCTGGTACAGCGGTTCGAGGCCACCGAGTTGCAGCGCTTCTTCCACACGCTGTGCGAGCGCTACATGGCCTGGGCCGAGAGCGAAGCGGCGCACCGCGCGCAGCGCGACGAGGCCCTCGCCCGGCTGGCGTTTCTGCACGGCACGTTCCGCGAAGGCCAGCGCACCTTGGCCGAGGCGGTGTTTCGCGCCGCGCGCCACGGCCACTGCCTGGCCGCGCAGGCGCCCACCGGCATCGGCAAGACCGTGGGCACGCTGTTCCCGCTGTTGAAGGCGATGCCCGAGCAGGCACTGGACAAGGTCTTCTTCCTGACCGCCAAGGGCTCGGGGCGTGGCATTGCGCTGGACGCGTTGGCTTCACTCGGCGACTCGGGCGCCAGGCCACTGCGTGTGGTCGAGCTGGTGGCGCGCGACAAGGCCTGCGTACACCCCGACAAGGAGTGTCACCCCGAGTCCTGCCCGTTGGCGCGCGGCTTCTACGATCGCCTGCCCGCCGCCCGCAGCGAGGCGGCCACGCTCGCCGGCAGCTTGTCGAAGCCAGCGCTGCAGGCCGTGGCCGAGCGCCATGCGGTGTGCCCCTACTACCTCGGGCAAGAGATGGCGCGCTGGGCCGATGTGGTGGTCGGCGACTACAACCATTTCTTCGACGTCAGCGCATCGCTGCATGCGATGACGCTCGTCCACGGTTGGCGCGTCGCGGTGCTGGTCGACGAGGCGCACAACCTGGTCGAGCGCGCCCGCAGCTGCTACACGGCCGAGCTGGGCTGGGGCCTGTTCGCCGCGGCGCGGGCCGTGGCACCGGCGGCGCTGAAGAAGCCGATCGACCGCGTCGCGCGGGCCTGGCGTGCACTGGCGCGTGCGCAACCCGCGCCGTACCAGGTGGTGCCGCAGCCACCCGCCGCGCTGGGCCTGGCGTTGGCCCAGTGCACCCAGGGGATCGGCGATTTGCTGGCCGATGGCGTGCAAGGGCCGCACGCGCTGCCCACGGCGTTGCTTGAATTCCACTGGGCGGCCTTGCACTACCTGCGCCTGTGCGAATCGTTCGACGCCGCGCATTCGCTGGTCGACGTGACCACCCACGCACCACCCCACGGGCGCAAGGCCCCGCAAGCCGATGTCTGCCTGCGCAACGTCACCCCGGCGGACTTCCTGCAGCCGCGCTTCGCTGCCGCGCGCAGCGTGGTGCTGTTTTCTGCCACGCTCGCGCCGACGCGCTTTTATGCCGACACGCTGGGCCTGCCCGAGAGCACCGTGTGGCTCGATGTCGACTCGGGCTTTGCGGCCGAGCAACTGAAGGTGCGCATCGTGCCGGCGGTGTCGACCCGCTACAGCCGCCGTGCCGACAGCCTGGCGCCGATCGCCGAGCTGATCCATCGCCAGTATGAGCAAGAGCCTGGCAACTACCTGGCCTTCTTCAGCAGCTTCGACTACCTGCATCAGGTGGCCGCCGAATTCGCCGCCCGCCACGGCGAAGTGCCCACCTGGCAGCAAACCCGCCAGATGGACGACGCAGCGCGGCAGGCGTTTCTCGACCGCTTCGAGCCGCAGGGCCGCGGCATCGGCTTCGCGGTGCTCGGCGGCTCGTTCGCCGAGGGCATCGACCTGCCCGGCTCGCGCCTGATCGGCGCGCTGATCGCCACGCTCGGCCTGCCGCAGCTGAACCCTGTGAACGAGGCGCTGCGCGAGCGGCTGCAGCAGCGCTTTGGCGCCGGCTTCGAATACGCCTACCTCTACCCCGGCCTGCGCAAGGTGGTGCAGGCCGCCGGGCGGGTGCTGCGCACGCCCACCGATCGCGGCAGCGTGCACCTGATCGACGAGCGTTTTCGGCGGGCCGATGTGCGCCGCCTGCTGCCGGCCTGGTGGCGCATCGAGACGCTGGCGCTGCCCGCGGTGAGCCCCCGCAATAGCCCTACAGCGGGTGCCACTATGATGGCGGCCCGATGACGTTTCTGGCTCGAAGTCTTCTTGGTGTGCCGCTGGCCGCGCTGGTCGTCTGGGCCGCACCGTCCACCGGGCAGGCCGCCGCGCCCGCGGCGTCTGCCGCCGCGGCGCCGGCCGCTGCGCCGTCGTCGGCCCTGGCCGAATCGGCGGTGCTGCGCAAGATCCGCGACACCGGCGTCATCGTGATCGGGCACCGGCTGACATCAGTGCCGTTTTCGTACCTCGACGCCAAGCTGCGGCCGGTCGGCTATTCGATCGACCTGTGCCACAAGGTGGTCGAGTCCATCCGCCACAAGCTCGACCTTCGCGACCTCGAGGTCAAGATGGTGGCCGTCAGCTCGGCCACCCGCATGCCGCTGGTGGCCAACGGCACGGTCGACCTGGAATGCGGCGTCACCACCAACACGGCCGAGCGGCAGAAGACGCAAGCGTTCTCGATCACGACCTTCGTCGCGGCCAGCCGGCTGCTGGCCAAGAAACAAAGCGAGATCCACACGCTCGACGACCTGCGCGGCAAGGTGGTCGCGTCGACCATCGCCACCACCAGCATCCGCTACCTGAACAACCTCAACGAAGCGCTGAAGCTGGACATGAAGATCGTTGCCGGCCAGGACGACACCGACGCTTTCCAGATGGTGCAGGCCGACCGCGCAGTGGCCTTTGCGATGGACGACGTGCTGCTGCGCAGCTTGATCGCCAGCGCACCGAACCCTGCCGACTACACGATCTCGGACGACACGCTGTCGATCGAGCCCTACGGCATCGGCCTGCCGCGCGACGAGCCGGCGTTCAAGCAACTGGTCGACGACACGCTGATGGCGATGTACCGCAGCGGCGAGGTCTACTCGATCTACAGCAAGTGGTTTCTCTCGCCGATCCCGCCCAAGGGGATCAACCTGCGCATGCCGATGAGCGAGCCGTTGCTGCGCGCGATCCGGCAGCCGACCGATTCGCCGGACCCGCAGGACTACCGCTGACGCCCACGGCATGGCGCGCAGGGCGCCTGCCGCCGGCCAAATCACCGAAACGCAGGGCCGGCGAGCGGCGCCGCCACACGTTTCGTGGTTTTTGGCACACCCTCTTACGTTTTGAGCTGGCGCAAGTGGCACCCGCCGCAAGCCGGTTTCAATGGGCCCATGAGCCGAGCAGTTCCAGCGTGCCCAACGGGCGGCTGAGGCGGCTGAGAAGGTGCATGCGAGAAAGACCTTGAGCGGTGGCTCGGGCGGACACGATCCGTCCCGCTGAAGACTCGCGCGGAGGGATCAACGGAGAAACACCATGTATGCAAAAACCATTGCAGGCGCGCTGCTGTGCGCACATTCCTTGTTTGCGTTTGCCCAGTACAGCGCGCAATACATCGAGACGTCCAAGGCCTGGAGTTCGACCGTCGCGGATTTCAACAACGACGGCCACGACGACATATTCATCAGCGGCCACGACGAACACGACCGCATCTGGTATTGGACGGAATCAGGCTACGTGCCGTCGCCGCACGAGTTCGTGTGGGTCGACCGCCACGCGTGCGATGCGGCCGACTTCAACCTCGATGGCTTGCTGGACTTGTTCTGCACGGTCGGCGCCGACAGAGGCAATGGCATGGGCCCGAATGAGCTGTGGATCCAGAGTGCCGGCGACGTGTTCACCAAGATGCCGGTGCACGGCGCAGAAGACCCCTACGGCCGCGGCCGATACCCGGTCTTCTTCGATTTCAACCACGACGGTTATCCCGACATCTATGTGACGAACGAGGCCACGATCCGCTCGGACGGCCAGATCAACATCAACCATGTGTTCGTCAACCAGGCCGGCACCGGCTTTGTCGAGGCGACCACGCTGGCCACCGGGCCGCGCGGCTTCTTGTGCACCGGCAAGGGCGATGTCAACCACGATGGCTGGGACGACCTGCTGGTCTGCTACGAGGGCGGCCCGGGGCACATCTACATCAACAACCAGGCGGGCGACTTCACGGGCCTGGTGTCGCCGGCGCTGAGCGTCAAGATGCGCGACGCGAAGCTTGAAGACATGAACGGCGACGGCCTGGATGACCTGGTGCTGATCAACGGCAACAACGCGCTGCAGATCTGGCTCAACACCGGCCACGAGCCCTATTTCGTGAGCCCGGTGTATGAAAAGAAGCTGATCTACCAGTCCAAGTGGCTGACCATCGGCGACTTCAACCGCGACGGGATCAAGGATGTCTATGTCGTGCTGCAGAAGAGCGACTGCAAGACCACCCTCCAGGACGTTGCGCCGGACGTCGTGTTCGAGGGCCGGACGGGGCCGACCTGGTTCATGAAGAAGCAGACGCAGGCCTACAGCGGCTGCGGCCACATGGCCGAGACCGTGGACGACTCGAAGGTGCTGCTGCTGAACGGCGGCGTTGCCTACCGCGGGCCGAACTACGTGATCAAGTGGGGCGAGTGACGCCGTTGCCCAGCACCGGCCGCCTCGTCACGTCCGGAACCGGTCGACATCGATCTCGTGCCGGTGCAGCTTGTCGTAGAGCGTCTTCTTCGCAATGCCCAGGGTCTCCATGACCTTGGGCATGCGGCCCTGGCACTGGCGCAGCGCCTGCTCGATCAGCGCCTTCTCGACCTTGTCCATCTGCTGCGCCAGCGTCACCGGGGCGACGCCGGTCGTGGCCGAGGTCAGGTCGCCGATCTCCAGCACGAAGCGGTCGGCGGCGTTGCGGATCTCGCGCACGTTGCCCGGCCAGTCGTGCGCCATCAGCTCGCGCAGCTTCTCGGGCGTCATCTCGGGCGGGGCCAGGCCGTAGCGGGCGCTGGCCTGGCCGGCAAAGTGCTCGAACAGCAGCGGGATGTCCTCGCGCCGCTCGCGCAGCGGTGGCAGCTCGAGCACCGCCACGTTGAGCCGGTAGTACAGGTCGCCGCGGAACTTGCCTTCGTCGCTCAGGGCCCGCAGGTCGCACTTGGTGGCGGCCACCACGCGCAGGTTGACCGGCACCTCTTCGTTCGAGCCCAGGCGCTCGATCTTGCGCTCTTGCAGGATGCGCAGCAGCTTGATCTGCATCTGCATCGGCATCGTCTCGATCTCGTCGAGCAGCAGCGTGCCGCCGTTGGCGTGCTCGATCTTGCCGATGCGGCGCTTGGCCGCCGAGGTGAAGGCGCCCGGCTCGTGGCCGATCAGCTCGCTTTCGAACAGCGTCTCGGGCAGGCCACCGCAGTTGATCGCGACGAAGTTGCGGTCACGCCGGTTGCTGTGGTCGTGCAGGCAGCGGGCGACCAGCTCCTTGCCGGTGCCTGTCTCGCCGAGGATCATCACGTCGGCCGAGGTGTCGGCCAGGCGCACGATCTTGCGCCGCAGCTCTTGCATCACCGGCGAGTTGCCGAGCAGCACCGATTCGATGCCGCTGCGCTTTTGCAGCTGGGCGCGCAGGTCGTCCAGCGCGACGCGCAGCACCCGCTTGTCCAGCGCACGCACGGCCGTGTCGACGAAGCGCTCGGGCGCGAACGGCTTCTCGATGAAGTCGTAGGCACCCGCGCGCATGGCCCGCACGGCCATCGAGACATCGCCATGCGCGGTGATCAGCACGACCGGAATGCCCGGGTCGGTGGCGACCACGTGGTCCAGCAGCGCCAGGCCGTCCATGCCGGGCAGGCGCACGTCGGTAACGACGATCAGCTGCGCACCGGCCGCGATGTGCGGCAGCGCGTCTTCGGCCGAGCCGCAGGGCTGCACGTCCAGACCGGCCAGCTCCAGTGTCTGCGCCAGGCTCATGCGCACCGGCGGGTCGTCTTCGACGAAGAGGACCTTGAACCCCTCAAACATAAACTTCCTTTTGCGCAAATTCCAAGTCGAATTCAAACACCATGCCTTGCTCGGTGGGCCGAGCACGCAGCGTGCCGCCGAATTCGCGCACGATCTTCGATGAAATCACCAGGCCGAGCCCCAGGCCCTGGCCGGCCGGCTTGGTGGTGAAAAACGGCTCGAACAAACGTTCGAGATTGGCCTCGGGAATGCCCTCGCCGCTGTCGGCCACCTGCACGGTGACCCGGCCGTCGTCGACCCGGGCGCTGAGCCTGAGCTGCTTGTCGGGCGTCGAGGCCATTGCGTCCAGCGCGTTGGTGAACAGGTTCAACAGCACCTGCTCCAGGCGGTTGGTGTCGGCCCGCACCTGCAGTGCGTCGGGCACGTCGACCTGCACCTGGATGCGCTCGGCCCGCAGCCGGTGTTCGAGCAGCAGCAATACATTGGACACCGCCGCCGCCAGGTCCACCGGCTGCGCGACGCTGCCGCCCTTGCGCGCGAACGACTTCAGCTGCAGTGTGATGCGGCCCATGCGCTCGGCCATGTCGTCGATCAGCTTCAGGTTGTCTGCCACGGCCTGGGTGCGGCCGCTTTGCAGCAGCAGCGCGGTGTTGCGCGACAAGGCGCGCAGGGCCGTCAACGGCTGGTTGATCTCGTGCGAGATGCCGGCCGACATCTGGCCCAGCACCGCCAGCTTGCCCGCTTGCATCAGCTCGTCTTCGGCCTGCAGGCGCTGCGCGATCTGGCGCTTCAGCTCGTCGTTGGTGGTGCGCAGCTCGCGGGTGCGTTCGTCGACCTGGCGTTCGAGCTGGTCGTGTGCCTGCTGCAAGGCGTTGCGCGCCCTGAACAGCTGCCGCAGCGCGCGCCGGCGATGCAGCCAGTACAGCGCCAACAAGCCCAGCACCGCCCCGCCGGCGCCCCCGCCCCAGGCGGCATAACGCGCCCGGCGCCACACATCCAGCGGGTCGGACAAGGTCATCAGGCGCACCGCCAGCGGCACCACCGGGCGCTCTTGCGCCAGGTGCAGGCTGTGGCCGGCGCTCTGCACGTCGGCCAGCCGCACCACCGTCGAGCCAGACTCCGCACTGCGCTCGATCGACATGCCCAAGGGTGCGAGCGTGGCGCCCACATACCGCCCCGAGGACTGCAGCGCCTCGACGTTGACCGAGCCCAGCATGCGGTACTTCCACGCCGGCACCGACGACATGATGACCACGTCGTTCTGGTCGACCACCAGCAGCTTCTCGCTCTGCGAGCGCAGGCCCAGGTCGACCCAGGTGGCTTCGAGCGGCGCCAGGCTCACCTTGACGACGATGTGGCCGCGGTAGGTGCCCGAGCGGCGCACCGGGTACACGAAGTAGTAGTCGGTGGTGCCGTCGGTTTCGTTGGAGGCGAAGAAGTCCACCGCGTCTTCACCGAGGTTGCGTGCGGCTTCGGGCAGCGGCGTGCGCCCGCCCGGCACATCGCCGTGGCGCTGGTAGCCGTTGCTGGCGGCCAGCGCCTCGCCATCGGCCGCCGTCACGAAGATCAGGATTGAGCCGGCCCGCACGTTCACGCGCGCCAGCTTCAGCCTCGCGCGCTGCTGCACCTGCGCGTTGTGCGGATCGTCGAGCAGCGCCTGCACGTCCTCGTCGATCGCGATCAGGCTGGGCAGGTAGGCATAGCGCGCCAGTTCGGTCTCGAGGTTCGACGCGTACAGCTCGAGCCGCTCGCTGGCCACCGCCGCCAGATCCGCCAGGCCGCTGCGTTCGCTGATGCGATAGCCCATCACCATGCCGACCACGACGAGCGCCACGGTCAGCAAGGCAATCAGTTGGGGGGCCGCCCGCTGCAGCTGCAACGCATGGGGCGATAGAAAGTCACGGGTCGGCATCAGGCACCGTAGTGTGCCCAACTCGCGCCCGCCCGTGGGTCAAAGCCTGTGGCTTCGGTGCACGGCCGGCGGCCCTGAAAGCCGCTCGAAAACAGCCGCTCAAGCAGGTGGGCGGAAATCCACACCGGTACTTTTGGCGCCAGTGCGGATTTCCGCCCTGTTTGTTCAGCGCCTCGGCGCTTCAAGCCCCGAAATGGGGGTCAACAGGCCGGTTTTGTCCGGGCTTACCCGCGGAAAAAACATGTTGGCACAACCTGTGCTCTATCAGCCGCGGTGGCTGGCAACGGCCGAAGCGAAAGCACATCAATGGATATCTTCGTACAACAGATCATCAACGGATTGGTATTGGGGAGCATGTACGCGCTGGTGGCGCTGGGGTACACGATGGTGTACGGGATCATCTCGCTGATCAACTTTGCGCACGGCGAGATCTTGATGGTGGGGGCGCTGACGAGCTGGACGGTGGTGCAGGCCTTGGCCGACACCGGCTGGCCGGGGTGGCTGCTGCTGCTGATCTCGCTGATCGCCGCAGTGATCGCGTGCTCGGCGCTGAACTTTGCGGTCGAGAAGATCGCCTACCGGCCGCTGCGCAACGCGCCGCGCCTGGCGCCGCTGATCACCGCGATGGGCATGAGCCTGCTGCTGCAGACGCTGGCCATGATCCTGTGGAAGCCCAACCCCAAGCCCTACCCGCCGCTGCTGCCGCAAGACCCGCTGTTCCTGTGGGAGGCGGGCCCGGTGATCACGCCCACGCAGATCGTGATCCTGGTGACCACGGTGGTGGTGCTGGCCGCGCTGCTGTGGCTGGTCAACAAGACCAAGCTCGGCCGCGCGATGCGCGCCACCGCCGAGAACCCGCGCGTGGCGGGCCTGATGGGCGTGCGCCCTGACCACATCATCAGCGCCACCTTCATCATCGGCGCCACGCTGGCGGCCATCGCCGGGATCATGTGGGCCAACAACTACGGCACCGTGCAGCACTCGATGGGCTTCCTGCCCGGGCTGAAGGCCTTCACGGCCGCGGTGTTCGGTGGCATCGGCAACCTCACCGGCGCAATGGTCGGCGGGGTGCTGCTGGGCCTGATCGAAGCCATCGGCGCCGGCTACCTCGGCCAGCTCACCGGCGGTGTCTTCGGCAGCCAGTACGTCGAGATCTTCGCCTTCCTGGTGCTGATCCTGGTGCTCACGCTGCGTCCGTCCGGCTTGATGGGCGAACGCGTCGCGGACCGCGCTTGATCAGGAGGCAACCATGCAAGACATGAACAAACAAACCAAGCTGATCGTCTTCCTGATCGCCGCGGTGGCGCTGATGGCGCTGCCGCTGGTGGCCGCGCAGTTCGGCCAGGGCTGGGTGCGCATCATGGCGCTGGCGCTGCTGTACGTGCTGCTGGCGCTGGGCCTGAACATCGTGGTCGGCTACGCCGGCCTGCTGGATCTGGGCTATGTGGCCTTCTACGCGGTGGGCGCCTACATGTTCGCGCTGCTGGCCAGCCCCCACCTGACCGACAACTTCCCGTGGATCAAGGAGGCGTTCCCCAACGGGCTGCACACCCCGATCTGGATGGTCATCCCGCTGGCCGCCGGCTTGGCGGGGCTGTTCGGCGTGGTGCTCGGTGCGCCGACGCTGAAACTGCGCGGCGACTACCTGGCCATCGTGACGCTGGGCTTCGGCGAAATCATCCGGGTGTTCATGAACAACCTGGAGTACCCGATCAACATCACCAACGGCCCGCGCGGCGTGAGCCAGATCGACGCGATGAGCATCGGCGCGCTGGACTTCTCCAAGACGCTGCACTTCGCGGGGCTGGAGATCCCGCCGGTGGCGCTGTACTACTACCTGTTCCTGGCGCTGGTGGTCGGCTCGGTGATCGTGTGCACCCACCTGGCCAACTCGCGCATCGGCCGCGCCTGGATGGCGATCCGCGAAGACGAGATCGCCGCCAAGGCGATGGGGCTGAACACCCGCAACCTCAAACTGCTGGCCTTCGGCATGGGCGCCACCTTCGGCGGCGTGTCGGGCGCGATGTTCGCGGCCTTCCAGGGCTTCGTCTCGCCCGAGTCGTTCACGCTGATGGAGTCGGTGATGATCGTCGCGATGGTGGTGCTGGGTGGCCTGGGCAACATCCCCGGGGTGATCCTGGGCGCCTTGCTGCTGTCGGCCCTGCCCGAGGTGCTGCGCTACGTGGCCGGCCCCTTGCAACAGCTGACCGACGGCCGGCTCGATGCGGCCATCCTGCGCCAGCTGCTGATCGCGCTGGCGATGATCGTGATCATGCTGCTGCGCCCGCGTGGCCTGTGGCCCAGCCCCGAGCACGGCAAGGCGGCCCCGACGCCCGTGACGGCCAAGTGAGGAGAACAACAACATGAGCACATCCGTTCTCAAAGTCAACGGCGTGTCCAAGCGCTTCGGCGGCCTGCAGGCCCTGTCGGACGTGGGCATCACGATCGAGCCGGGCCAGGTGTATGGCCTGATCGGCCCCAACGGTGCCGGTAAAACCACCTTCTTCAACGTCATCACCGGGCTGTACACGCCCGACGGCGGCAGCTTCGAGCTCGGTGGCCAGCCCTACACCCCGACCACCGTGCACGAGGTGGCCAAGGCCGGCATCGCGCGCACCTTCCAGAACATTCGCCTGTTTGCCGAGATGACGGCGCTGGAGAACGTGATGGTCGGGCGCCACGTGCGCAGCCACTCGGGCCTGATCGGCGCGGTGTTCCGCACCCCGGGCTTCAAGAAGGAAGAAGCCGAGATCACCCAGCGCGCCCGGGAGTTGCTGGAGTACGTGGGCATCGGCAAGTACGCCGAGTTCAAGGCCCGCACGCTGAGCTACGGCGACCAGCGGCGGCTGGAGATCGCCCGAGCCCTGGCCACCGACCCGAAGCTGATCGCGCTCGACGAGCCCGCAGCGGGCATGAACGCGACCGAGAAGGTGGTCTTGAGAGAGCTGATCGACCGCATCCGCAAGGACGGCCGGACCATTCTTCTCATTGAGCACGACGTGAAGCTGGTGATGGGGCTGTGCGACCGGGTGACGGTGCTGGACTACGGCAAGCAGATCGCCGAGGGCACGCCGTACGACGTGCAGCGCAACGAGAAGGTCATTGAAGCCTATTTGGGCGCCGGTCACAAAGCCCATTGAGCACAAGGAACAAGACATGACACAACAGACCATGCTCAAGGTCAGCGGGCTGAAGGTCGCCTACGGCGGCATCCAGGCGGTCAAGGGCGCGAGCTTCGAGGTGCACCAGGGTGAACTGGTCAGCCTGATCGGCGCCAACGGTGCCGGCAAGACGACCACGCTGAAGGCGATCACCGGGATCCAGCCGATCGCGGCCGGCTCGGTGGAGTTCCTGGGCAAGCCGATCAAGGGCCAAGGGGCCTGGGACCTGGCCCGCCAGGGCCTGGTGATGGTGCCCGAAGGGCGCGGCACCTTCACCCGCATGACGATCACCGAGAACCTGCAGATGGGTGCCTACACCCGCAACGACAAGGCCGAGATCGCGGCCGACATCGACAAGGTGTTCGGCATCTTCCCGCGGCTCAAAGAGCGGGCGCTGCAGCTGGCCGGCACGATGTCCGGCGGCGAGCAGCAGATGCTGGCGATGGGCAGAGCGCTGATGGCAAGGCCGAAGGTGCTGCTGCTGGACGAGCCCAGCATGGGCCTGAGCCCGATCATGGTCGACAAGATCTTCGAGGTCATCGACACCATCCACAAGCAAGGCACCACCGTGCTGCTGGTCGAGCAGAACGCCAGCCGCGCCCTCAGCCTGGCCAACCGCGGCTACGTCATGGAGTCCGGCGAGGTCACCATGAGCGGGCCCGCCAAGCAGTTGCTGGCAGATCCGAAAGTTCGGGCAGCCTACCTCGGCGAGTAGCGCCAAACAGTTCAGCGGGTCATACCAAAGGGATCGGTGAGAGGCAACACCCGCGTGCCTCTGCCCGGCCACAAGCCGGGCGTCATCGCATCCGCCAACCCACGACGGAGAGAGAGACCTCAATGAAGTTCAATCTGAACTGGAGCGTTGCCGCGATCAGCCTGGCATTTGTCGGCACCGCGATGGCTGAAGACGTGGTCGTCAAGATCGGCCATGTGGGGCCGACCAGCGGTGCGATTGCCCACCTGGGCAAGGACAACGAGAACGGCGCACGCATGGCCATCGATGAGCTGAACGCCAAGGGCGTGACCATCGGCGGCAAGAAGGCCAAGTTCGAGCTGCTGGCCGAAGACGACGCTGGCGACCCCAAGCAAGGCACCGCTGCCGCGCAGAAGCTGGTCGACTCCAAGGTCAACGGCGTGATCGGCCACCTGAACTCGGGCACCTCCATCCCGGCTTCGAAGGTCTACTCCGACGCTGGCATCCCGCAGATCAGCCCCTCGGCGACGAACCCCAAGTTCACCCGCCAAGGCTTCAAGACCACCTTCCGCGTGGTGGCTGACGACGTGCACCTGGGTGGCACGCTGGGCAAGTACGCCGTGACCGAGCTCAAGGGCAAGACGATCGCCGTGATCGACGACCGCACCGCCTACGGTCAAGGCGTGGCCGACGAGTTCGAAAAGGGTGTCAAGGGCGCTGGCGGCGCGATCGCCAAGCGTGAGTTCACCAACGACAAGGCGACGGACTTCACCGCCATCCTGACCAGCATCAAGGCCGCCAAGCCCGACGTCGTGTTCTACGGCGGCATGGACGCGGTGGCCGGCCCGATGATCCGCCAGATGAAGCAACTGGGCATCACCGCCAAGTTCATGGGCGGCGACGGCATCTGCTCGGGCGAGCTGCCCAAGCTGGCCGCGGGCGCGATGGCCGACGGCCAGGTCGTGTGCGCTGAAGCCGGTGGCGTCGAAGGCGCGCAGAAGACGGCGATGGAGAAGTTCAAGGTCGACTTCAAGAAGAAGTTCAACGCCGACGTGCAGATCTACGCCCCGTACGTCTATGACGCCACGATGGTGATGGTCGACGCGATGGTCAAGGCCGGCTCCGCCGATCCGAAGGTGTACCTGCCGGCACTCGCTAAAACTTCTGGTTATAAGGGCGTGACTGGAACTATCGCTTTTGACGATAAGGGCGACATCAAGAACGGGGCACTGACGCTTTTTACCTACAAAGCAGACAAGCGCGAGCAGATCGCAGTCGTCCGCTGAGACAGGCTTAGGCAGAATTCGGGTTCCCCCCTAAACGAGAGGAAAGAAGACTCACATGAATAAGCAAATCGCGCTCGGCCTGCTGGCCGCTGTGGCCGCCTCTGGCGCCTTCGCCCAGTCGTCGGTGACCGTGTACGGCCGCTTGAACGTGACGGTCGAAAGCATCAAGGTCGGTGACGAAGACCGCCAAAGCGACGTCCACAACAACTCGTCGCGTATCGGCTTCAAGGGCACGGAAGACCTGGGTGGCGGCCTGAAGGCCGGCTTCCAGATCGAGCATGGCTTCGACCCGACCACCGGCACGGCTGCTGCCACCTTCTGGGGCCGCCAAGCCGAAGTCAACCTGAGCGGCAATTTTGGCAAGGTGCGGCTCGGCACCTTCTTCCCGGGTTCGTACTATGCGCTGGCTGACTACATCAGCATGCACAACCACGACACGGGCGACTCGTCGGACGCGCTCTACGCCACGAAGTTCACGACCCAGAACAAGGTCGGATACATGTCGCCCACTTTCGGCGGCTTCCAGTTCGAAGGCTCCGTGGCCGAAGGTTCGTCGACGACCTCTCGCAACTACGATGTGGCGGGAAACTACGACAACGGTCCTCTGCACCTTGGCTTTGGCTACGAAAAGCAAGGCGATCAGAAGCAACTCGGCATTCGCGGCCTCTATGAACTGGGTGCGTTCACCATCGGTGCACTCGTCCAGCGCGACACCGACATGTACGGTGTTGGCTTCGGTGATCGCACTTACTTCCGCGTGGCCGGTATGTACGCGATGGGCGCTTCGGAGTTCCACCTGAACGTTGGCCGCGCAGGCGAGTACGACAACGTGAGCAACAGCGCTGCCACCCAGTGGACGGCCGGCTACAACTACAACCTGAGCAAGCGCACCAAGGTGTACGGCTACTACACCCGTATCAGCGATGGCGACGCGGCGGTGTACGGTGGCGACTACAACGCCTTCGCTCTGGGCATCCGCCACAACTTCTGATCCGACTCCGGTCTGATCCGAACTGAAAGCCGTACCGGGCAACCGGTACGGCTTTTTTCATGGACGGTCATCTGCATCGTGGCATGCTTACACCGATGCAACAGCGCTCGATTTCTCATGGCTTCCTGGTCCGCGCGCTCCTGGGTGCCCTCGGATCCTGCCTGGCAGCGCTGGCACTGGCCGCCTCGCCACGCACGACCGACCTGAACCTAGCCAACCAAGCCGAATTGGAGATGGTCAAAGGGATCGGGCCGCAGTTGTCCGAGCGCATCCTGACCGAACGGGCGCAAGGCCGCTTCGACAGCTGGGAAGACTTCATCGGCCGCATGAAAGGCATCGGTCCGAGCCATGCCACCCGGCTCTCTGCCGCCGGTTTGCGCGTGGCGGGACAGCCTTACGCGATCAGTCAGGCCGGCAGCGGTACGGCCGCCTCGGCGCCGGCAAAGTAGTGCACGGTTTCCGGCGTCAGTGGGTCCGTGACCGCCGATGCATGCCGCTTCGCCGGCGCTGCTGATTCCTCGCTGGCAGCAGGCCAGCGCGGCACCCAGCCGAAAAACGCAGCCACCTCGTCGCGGCGGGCCAGCGTGTCGCTTTCGCCCAGGTCCATCAGTTCGCGGGTGAAATCGGCCTCGAACAACAGGTAGCTGGCCAGCGCCGCGCCACGGGCAGCGCTGCCCTGCCCGCTGACCCCAACGCCGCGCAGCAGGGTGCGAATGGTGCGCGGCAAGGCGTCCAGATGCCGGGCGGCGATGTCGTCCAGGCGCTGGCTGGGGGCGATCAGCAAGACGTCGATCGGCCGCAGTGCACTCTTCTCGCGTGCCTCGGCCGGCAGCAGTTGCAGCGTGCGGTTGATGCGCTGCAGGCGTTCGAAATCAACCGCCAGTGCATCGAGGAAGATGTTCGACAGCGCATGGCCAGCGATCTGCGCCATCGTCGGGTAGTCACCGCTGACCTGGCGCTTTCCGGGCGGCTCGTGCATGCGGCCGGCACCGATCACGAGGATGCGTTCGGCGCCCAGGTGGATGGCCGGCGAGATCGGCGCCGCCTGGCGCATCGAACCGTCGCCGAACCACTCCGGCTCGCCATCGATGGTCAGTTGCTTGGCCGGGAAGACAAACGGAATGGCTGACGACGCCAGCAGGTGCGGCAGCCCGATATGGTCGCGCACCGCGCGGCGCTGCGAGCGCACCCAGGCCGTCACCTCTTCGGCAGCGTTGTAGAAGGTCACGTGCTCGCCCGAGGTGTAGCTCGACGCGCTGACCGCCAAGGCCTTCAGGTGCCCGTCTCGGATCAACTCCGGGATGCGCTCGAGCCGCACCATCCGCTCCAGCAGACCGGCCAGTGGCTCGTTGTCCAGCAGCGAACGCGGCTTCAGCCGGCGCCAGCGAGCGATGACCCAGCCGATGGACATCATCGTCAGCCAACGGGCACCGGAGCGGATCACGCCGATCGAGTCCGAGCGGTAGACCTGCTCGGCGTGGAAGCCTTGCCAGATCGACACCAGCTTGGCCACGCCTTGCTCGAAATCGTCCGCGTCGCCAGCCAGCGCGGCGGCATTGATCGCGCCGGCAGACGTGCCGGCGATCACCGGAAACGGGTTGCCCTCGGGCGCCACGCACTGGCGGCGAATGGTGACCAGGGCCCGCAGCACGCCCACCTGGTACGCCGCACGCGCGCCACCACCGGTGAGGATCAGGCCAGTGACAGGCGTGGCGGAGGGCTGCATGATGCCGACCAGTCTAGGTCGGCCGGTCGGGGCCGAAAGCCCCAAATGCAAGGTAAGCGCGCCTCATTTGAGGGGGCAGAACCCCGGCGCGCAAGACTCAGTCGTGCCCGTGGCCACGACCGCGGCCTTGAGCGTGCTCGGGCGGGCCGCGGCGGTCCATCATCGGAGCGGGCGCCACATGCGCGCGGTACCACTCTTCTTTCACGAAGTAGACCGGCACGCCACACGCGTTGTAGCGGTAGCAGTGCTTGCCCCAGTTCTTCTGGTGGCCCGGCGGCACCCACAGGTAGACCGGCTGCACTGGCTGCGCCACCACCACGCGTGGCTGGCGGATGACCACCGGCTGCGGGACGATGAGTTCCGGCTGCGGGAAGCGGCCGATGTCGATGCGGCCGTAGACACCCGGCTGGCTGACCGAGATCGACACCCCCACGTCGGCGGCACGCGAGGCCGGGCTGGCCAGCAGGCCGACCAGGCCCACGGCAGCCAGCGTCAACGTGCAAACCGCGGCGCGTGCGGCCGAGTGGGCAAAGGAGGTTTCTTTCATCGATCTCATCATCAACATCCCGATGGGCGAGCTGGCGCAACACAAGTTCACATTGCAACGCGCTGGTCGGCTTTTCGGTTGGCTGATAAAGCCCAAGAAACCAACTATTACCACTGCTCGATCGGGGCTTATCCGTAGACGATCGCCGCCTTGCCCTCGTGCGCGAGTTGGCGCCACCGGGCCAAGGCCTGGTCGCTGGGCCAGAAACGTCCGGCGGCGCCGAGCTCCAACTCCGCCGTTGCTCCCGGTCGCTTGACCATCAGCCGCACGGCCAGGCCCTGCACCAGGTCGCCGGCGCCTTCTTCGCTGGCCTGCTGCACCCGCGCGGGGAAGGTCCGCACCAGGTCGCTCACCGGCGCGGCGCCACTGCCGTTCAGTTCGACCGCCAGATAGCGCCCGAAGCGTGCCCGAGCGCCGGCCAGGTCCCATACCTGGTTGATGTTCAAGCGCAGGCCACCCGAGAACCGATCGGGCTGCACCTTGCCCTGCACGACGATCAGCTCGTCTTCGCGCAGCAGGTCGCGGTTAGCATCGAGTTGCTCTTCATTGACCACGGCTTCAATCGGCTCGCTGCAGTCGTCGAGCTTGAAGATGCCGACGCGGCCGCGCTGGCCATTGACCACCCGCAGGTCCGTCACGATGCCGGCCAGCAGCTGCGGCTCGCGCGAGTCGATCAGGTCAGCCACGCGGCGCGGGCAGAAGCGCCGCACCTCGGTCTCGTTCTCGTCGAACAGGTGGCCCGACAGGTAGAAGCCGATCGCCGTCTTTTCCAGGCTCAGCTTCTCGCGCACGCTCCAGGGCTCGGCCGGTTGCAGCGGCGGCTCCTGCGTGTGCGAGCCATGCGCGGCGTCCTCGCCGCCGAAGTCGAACAGGCCGCTCTGCAGCGCGTTTGCCGCCTGCGTCTCGGCCCAGTCGAAGGCCAGGCCGACGCTGGCCAGCGTGGCAGCGCGGTCCGGGTGCAGTGTGTCGAAAGCACCGGCCTTGATCAGCGCCTCGACCACGCGCTTGTTGCACTTGCCCTTGTCGACCCGCGCGCAGAAGTTGAACAGGCTGGTGAACGGGCCGTCGGCCTCGCGTGCAGCGACGATCGCCTCGATCGCGCCCTGCCCCGTGCCCTTGATCGCGCCCAGGCCGTAGCGCAGCTTCTTGCGGCCCTCCGGCCCCGGCATCGGCTCGAAGCGGTAGACGCCGCTGTTGACGTTGGGCGGCTCAAACTGCAGCTTGAAGTTCTTCGTCGCATCGGCGAGCAGCACCTTGAGCTTGTCGGTGTCGCCCAGTTCGATCGTCATGTTGGCCGCGAAGAACTCGGCCGTGTAGTGCACCTTGAGCCAGCCGGTGTGGTACGCCAGCAGCGAGTACGCGGCGGCGTGCGACTTGTTGAAGCCGTAGCCCGCGAACTTCTCCATCAGGTCGAAGATCTCGTCGGCCTTCTCTTTCGGGATGTTGTTGCCCGCGGCCCCCTTGCGGAAGATCTCGCGGTGCTCGGCCATCTCCTCGGCCTTCTTCTTGCCCATCGCGCGGCGCAGCAAGTCTGCGCCGCCGAGGCTGTAGCCGCCCAGCACCTGGGCGGTCTGCATCACCTGCTCCTGGTAGACCATGATCCCGTAGGTCTCGGACAGCACTTTCTCGACCAGCGGGTGCGGGTACTCGACCTCTTCGCGCCCGTGCTTGCGCGCCACGAAGCTGGGGATCAGGTCCATCGGGCCCGGCCGGTACAGCGCGTTCAGCGCGATCAGGTCTTCCAGCCGGCTCGGCTTGGCATCGCGCAACATACCCTGCATGCCGCGCGATTCAAACTGGAACACCGCTTCGGTCAGGCCGTCGGAGAACAGCTTGTAGACCGCCCGGTCGTCCAGCGGCAGCGTTTCGTAGGCAAAGTCTTTCTTGTCCGGGTAGCGGGCGACGATGAAGTCTTTCGCCAACTCCAGAATGGTCAGCGTCGCCAAGCCCAGGAAGTCAAACTTCACCAGGCCGATGGCCTCGACGTCGTCCTTGTCGTACTGGCTAACCGCCGAGTCACTGCCCGGCTGCTGGTACAGCGGGCAGAAGTCGGTGATCTTGCCCGGCGCGATCAGCACGCCACCGGCGTGCATGCCGATGTTGCGCACCATGCCCTCGACACGCGCCGCCAGCGACAACAGCTCGGCCACTTCTTCTTCAGCCGCCTCGCGCTGCTCGAGCTCGGGCGCTTCTTGCCGCGCGTAAATGATGCCCGGGTCCGGTTTCTCGGGCACCTTGGCCAGCGTCACCGTCTTGCCCGGCGGCGCGGGGATCAGCTTGGCGATCGAGTCGACGTGGCCGAAACCCATGCCCAGCACGCGGCCGATGTCGCGCAGCGCCGCCTTCGCAGCCATCGTGCCGAAGGTCGCGATCTGGCTCACCGCCTGGCGGCCGTACTTGTCCTTGACGTAGTCGATCACCCGGTCGCGGTTGCCCTGGCAAAAGTCGACGTCGAAGTCGGGCATCGAGACGCGTTCCGGGTTCAGGAAGCGCTCGAACAGCAGGTTGTATTGCAGCGGGTCCAGGTCGGTGATCGACAGCGCATAGGCCACCAGCGAGCCGGCGCCCGAGCCCCGGCCCGGGCCCACCGGGCAGCCATTGGCCTTGGCCCACTTGATGAAGTCCGACACGATCAGGAAGTAGCCCGGGAAGCCCATCTTCAGGATCGTGCCGATCTCGAACTCGAGCCGTTCGACATAACGCGGCCGTTCTGCGTCACGCTTGGCGACATCCGGAAACAGCAGCTCCAGCCGCTTTTCCAGCCCCTCGAACGACTCCTGGCGGAAGAACGCGTCGATCGGCATCGGCGTGCCATCGGGCTGGATCGGCGTCGGAAAGTCAGGCAGCCGGGGCTTGCCCAGCACCAGCGACAGGTTGCAGCGCTGGGCAATCGCCAGCGTGTTCGCCACCGCCGAGGGCACGTCGGCGAACAGCGCCTCCATCTGCGCCTGGCTCTTGAAATACTGCTCGCGGCCGAAGCGCTTGATGCGGCGCGGGTTGGCCAACGTCTCGCCCTCGGCCACGCAGACCCGCGCCTCGTGCGCTTCGAAGTCTTCCGGCGTCAGAAACTGCACCGGGTGCGTGGCCACCACCGGCAGCTTCAGCTCGGCGGCCAGCGGCACCGTCGCACGGACCAGCGCCTCGTGCTGCGCGAGGCCGGCACGTTGCAGCTCAAGGTAAAAGCGCCCCGGGAACAGCCCGCTCAGGCGCTCGGCCGCCTGCGCGGCGCGTGCGCGGTCACCGGCCAGCAGCGCCATACCCACCGCACCGTGCTCGGCACCAGACAACGCGATCAACCCGTCGCCCAATTCGGCCAGCCACTCCCAGGTGACCCAGGCCTGCGCGCGCTGCACATTGCGCGTCCAGGCACGGGCCAGCAGCTCACACAGGTTCAGGTAACCGCGGCTGTTCTGCACCAGCACCAGCAGCCGGCTGGCGGCCTTGTCGCCAGCGTCGGACGGCTCGAGCCAGATGTCGGCACCCAGCAGCGGCTTGACGCCTTTGCCCCGGCAGGCCTTGTAGAACTTGACGGCGCCAAAGAGGTTGGCCAGGTCGCTGATGCCCAGTGCCACCTGGCCGTCCGCGGCCGCCGCGGCGGCCGCATCGTCGACACGCAGCGTGCCGTCGACAACTGAAAATTCGGTGTGGGTGCGCAGGTGGACAAACGGCATGCGGCATTCTACGAAGCCCCTCGCCCACGCTGCGCGCCCTGCTCACCCCCGCGCCCTCCCGGGCGCAGGGGCAGCGGCACTCGCTGCGGTGTTACTGCGCGCAGCTGCCGATCGGCACGTCGGCCGGCGCGCCCGTGCCGGCCACCTGGTCGGCCGTCAGGGTCACGCACAACGGCAGCGATTGCACGCCCGCACCGCTGACCACGATCTTCGACACCCCGGCCGGCGTGCCGGCCTTCAGCGTCAGCTTGACCGTGGACGGCTTCTTCAGCTGCACGCCCGTGTTGTCCCAGTTGTAGGTGCGCGCATAGCGCACGGTGCCACCGGCCGTGAAGCTGACGATCGGGTAGTTCTCGTCCGACTCGGCGTCATCGCCGTAGCCGCTGCCGGCCGACACGCCGTTCATGCGCAGCCCCGTCAGCGTGAACTTGCCCGCGCCGTCGTAGTGCAGCGATTGCGGCACCGGCTTGGCCTTCTTCGGTGCGTCGCCATCGGGCGTGTAGATCCAGACATCGCTGGAGCCATAGTTGAACATCACCTGCCCGGTCGGCAGCACCAGCATGTGCGTCAGGTAGGCCGACTGGTTCATCGTCACCGGGAAATCCGGCTGGATGGGGTTGATGGTGTTGGACACCGGGTCATAGTCGAACAGCTGGGTCGGCGCTTCGAAAGTGCCCTTGGTCGGCGCAGCGTCGGCGGCCAGGATGATGTGGCCGCTGGGCAGCTCGGCGGCCGGCGCGTCGTCGGCGCCGAACAAGACCTTCTTGCCATTCAGCGTGCCCATGATGTCGGGGCCCGCCAGCCAGTTGTTGGTGCCGATCTCGTACATCGCCGTGTGGCCGGTGGCGCCGATGAAGAACACCTTGCCGCGGCTGTCGGCGCTGCGCAGGGTCAGCGCCGGGCCGGTTTCGTAGCCCAGGAACTGGCTGCTCAGCGCCGGGATGCTGCCGGTGGCGCCACCATCGCTCGGGCTGCGGCTGGACCAGCTGTGCGTCTTCGGGTCGTAGGCTTCGGCGTACGAGCCGTTGGCCGAGATGCTGTGGAACAGGTCATGCGTCAGCACCTTGCCGTCGGGCAGCTTGACCCAGGTCTCCTCGTCGCTGCTTTCGTCGCTGTAGATCTTGTTGCCGGTGGACGTCCAGGTCTTCTTCTTCAGGTCGTAGATGAACGACGTGGGGTTGGACAGCGAACCGGCCAGGATCTTGTTGCCGTTCAGCAGCATCGACGGCACGTCGCCGTAGTTCGATTCGGGGTGGTGCGGGAACGGGGTCCAGGTGTTGGCCAGCGTGTCGTAGGTCTCGCCGGTGTTGATCCAGGTGGCATCGAGGTTGGGGCCGCTGTACTCACCGCCCAGCACCCACACGTTGCCGTCCGGCGTCACGTGGCTGGCGAAGTAGACGCGGCCGGTGTTCATGCGCGCCACGTTGGTCCAGGTGCCGTCGACGTAGCTGCCGTTGGCCGCCGGCGTCAGCTTGCGCCAGATGCTGCCGGGCAGATCCTGGCTGTGCGCCAGCACCGTGCCGTCGGTCAGCAACAGCATGGTCTCGACGGTGCCGGACGGCGCGTGGGTCAGGCGGGTCCAGGTGGCGGCGTTCGCCAGGGGCGCCAGGGCCAGGAAGGCGGCCGCGGCACATGCATGCCTGACCCAAAGGTTTTTCGAAGCCGAATCGATCATCACACTCACTCCTGCGCCCATCGCGGTGGCTAGGGCTGCATCACAGAGAACACCCCCGGCGCTGCGGGGGTGGACGAGCGGTGAGTATCGTGACTGCGCCAGGCCCTGGCGAGGGAGCCGGGCGCGCTGCGGCCGGCTCGATGAAGATTCTTGTCAATGCGGCCGGGTGATCACCAGCTGGCCGTTAGGCCGCCGCCGAACGCCCGCTACACCCCGGCGCGCTGGATGGTCGCTGTGAGCGCGCTGCGCAGCGCCTCGGCACTGTCGGCCAGGTGGGCGCGGGCCTCGGGCGACAGGTCGGCGCGCCGGCTGGCGTTGGCCATGCGGTCGAGCAAGCCGCGGGCCTCGGCGCGCAGCAGGCTGCGTGCGTCGGCGCGGCTGTTCGCCGAGGGCTTCAGCAGCAGGTTGGCCAGGCGCGCCAGGTGCTCGCGCTGCAGGTCGCGACGCGCGGCGGTGATGTCGCCCGGCCGCCCCAGCTCGGCCCAGATGTCACGCGTGAGCCGGCCGTACAGCTCGGCCAGGCCGAACGCTTCTTTCGGCGAATCTGCCTTGGCCTGTGCGTCCAGCAGCCGCGCCGCCAGCGTCTCGCTCATCAGCTGGTTCAGCAAGGCGCGCTGAAGGTCCAGCACGATGGCGTCGATCGTGTAGTCGGTCGGCACCGGCTCGGTACCGCTGAAGCGCTCGAGGTAGTCCGGCGCCAGCTTGCGCGCCAGCGACGGCGAGACGTGGAAGCTGCCCGCCGCCAGGAAACTCTGGGCCAGCATGTCCAGCGCCTCTCGCTGGACGGCCGCCGGCACCGGCTGCAGCGGGTCGCGGCCGGAGCCGGGGAAGTCGCGCAGCGTGCGCAGACCGCCGATCTGGCGCGCCAGCACGCCGGCGGCGCGGGTCGCGTCGCGCAGCGCGTAGCCGAGCGCGCGGCGCAGCACGGTGTAGTCCTCGGTGGCCTTCAGCGGCCGGCGCTCCTGGCGCTCGAACAGATCGCGGGCAATCGCGATGCGCTTCTTGGCAAAGGTCAGCGGGTCGTCGCCAAGGTCGAACACCAGCGATTCGGGGTCGAGGCCGAGCAGGTTGTCTTCGTCGGTGCCGTAGGCCAGCTCCGGCTCGGACGAGCGGGCCGCAATGCGCTGCAGCTCGGCGTCTTGCTCGGCGGCCGGGGTGCCGTCGGCAAACGGCTTGTAGGCGTACTCGATCGCCCAGTAGTCGTAGGGGCCCAGCGTGCTCTGGAACGGCGCCGGCACCGGCGCGCCGGGGCGGCCGAGGTTGACCGGCGCGTATTCCATCACCGAGCCGGCCAGGCTGTGGCTGCGGGTGAACTCGGGGTCGGACAGCTGCTTGTCGCTGTAGATGCGCGACGAGCGGAAGTTGTGCCGCAGGCCCAGCGTGTGGCCCACCTCGTGCATCGTCACGTCGAACAGGTAGGCCTGCACGAAGGCATCGGCCTCGGGGCCGGCGGGGTCGATCTCGCCGCGCGCGTCCATCACGTCCAGCGCGTAGGCCAGCTGCTCGGCGGCCATCGCCCCATGCTGGCATTGCACGGCCGCCTCGCCATGCTGCATGAGCTCGGCCAGGCGGGCGTCGCCGTCGGCCTGCAGCAGCGTGGATGCATCGGCCATCGGGCGGCCGGCCAGCACCTGGGCACGCTCGCTGCGGCGGTTGCGCGACGACAGGCTCTCGATGCCGATGTCGGCATCGAGGATCTCGCCGGTGCGCGGGTCGACATGGCTCGGGCCGATCGCGCCGAACGCCGGGTCCGCGTTGGTCATCCAGCGGATCGATGCATAGCGCATGTCCAGCGTATCGAACTTCGCGTCGTCGGGCTGCTGCTGCACGACCAGTGCGTTCTTGAAGCCGATGCGCTCGAAGGCCGCGTTCCAGGCCAGCACGCCGCGGGTGATCGAGTCGCGGTAGCGCTCGGGGATGTCGCGGTCCAGCCAGAAGGTGATGGGCTTGACCGGTTCTGACAGGGCCGCTGCCGGGTCTTTCTTCTCCAGCCGCCAGCGGCGCACGTAGAAGCGGTTGGGCGTGCGCACGGTGTCGTTGCCGAAGTCCAGCACCGAGGTCGTGAAGTAGCCGATGCGCGGGTCGGCGCGGCGCGGCACCATCGGCTGCGCAGGCAAGGCGGCCAGCGAGTAGTGCAGCCCGAGGAACATGCTGCGCGGGTCAGGCAGCGTGGTTGGCAGGATCGGCACCGGCGCCCCGGCGGGCGCCCCCGGCGCCGCGCTGGACAGGCTGCCGGTGCTGTAGTGCAGGTTGAGTTCGAGCGTGACGACATCGGGCTCGCTGCGCACCTGCGTGAAGGCCGAGTTGCGAGCGTCGAAGCCGTAGTTCTGGCGGTAGGTGCGCTGCAGGTTGATGCCCAGGCCCATCAGGTCGGCCACGAAGATCGGGTTCGCCTCGACCAGCACGGCCTTGTTGTCGGCGTTGGGCTGGCTGGCCACCGGTGCGCTGCCGAGCAGGCTGTCGGAGAACGCGTTGGCCACCGCGCGCGCCTCGGGCGACCCGGCCGGCGCCATGTAGCGCTCGTTGCGCGCCACCAGCATCACCTGGTTGTGCACGCGGCGGAACTCGACGATCTGCGGCCGGCCGCCATATTGCAGCCCCAGCATGCTGCCGCCGAAGATGGCCTGCTCGCCGATGCCATGCGAGAGCTTGGGCGACAGGAACATCGGCTTGTTGAAGTCTTCCGGCTTCAGCTCGAACCAGACTTTTTCGTCCTTCTGCCACAGCGCCAGCAGCCCGTCGGTGCGCTTGGCATCTTTGATCACCGTGGCGAAGGCCGGCGGCGAGCCGGGCGCCGGCGCGGCGGCCGCCGCCCCGGGCTTGGGCGCGGAGGGTGCGGCGATCGGGGCGCCCGGGATCGACGACCCGGCGTTGGCCGGCGCCGTTTCGGCCGGCGCTGCCGGGGCGGGCGCCGACGCGGCGCCCGGCGGCACGGTCGAACACGCCACCAGGCTCAGCAGCAAGCTGCCCGACGACAGCGCCAAGCCGGCGCGTGCACGCGAAATCGGTTCGTAGAGGTAGGGCATCGGGTGACAGGCAAACCGGAAGAAGACGGCAACGACGACCGGCGCCCCACGCTGAATCGGGGCGCCGAAGAAAGAACGTCGCGGCACCGATTGCTCGGTGCCGCGACGGCTGGGCGTGAAACGATTGTGCCCTCACGTGGGCTCCGCGCCGAGCGGGAAGACTCCCGTACCCCGTGCGGTTGACCACTGCGGCACGCAGCCGCAGCGTTGGAGTGCGTTCAGTTCAGCGAGTTCGCTCCATCGCGACGGTCGTGCTGGCCGTCCTTGTGCTCGCGACGGCGCTCCGGTTGACGCTCGGGCTGGCGTTCGACTTGACGCTCGACCTGGCGCGGCTCGGGCTGGCGCTCTTCGCGCGGGGCCACCCGGGGCACCGGCTGCGGCGCCGGCTGAACCGCGCGCGGCGCCTCGCGCACTTGCTCGCGCTGCTGGAAGCCCGGCACCTCGCGCCCCTCGCGCGCCTCGCGTTGCTCACGCTCGCGCTGGTTCTGGAAGCCCGGCACCTCGCGGCGCTGCGGCTGCTGCTGTTCGCGCGGCTGCTCACGTTGCGGCTGGAAGCCCGGCGCCTCGTTCTCGCGCCGCGCTTGCGGGATCACCTGGCCCGGCTCGCGCTGCACGCCCGGCGCATTGTTCGTCGCACCGCTCAGCGGGGGGCGCGCCACGTGCGGGCGGGCGTTGTCGGGCTGGCCAGCCGACGGGCGGCCCACCGTGGCCGGGCCATTGCCGTTGCCGTTGTTGCCGTTGGGCGTGCGGTCATCGTCACGGCCGGCTTGCGGGCGCGTCACCATCGGCGTGCCGGGGCGGGCCGGTGCCACGTTGCCAGCGCCGTCCGGGCGGTTGTCGGGGCGGTTGCCCTGCACGCGGCCACCACCGTCCTTGCCGTCGGCCTGCAGGTCACGCGCGGCCATCGCGGCACGCGGCGGCGGGGGCGCCTGGGTGCGGCCCGGCTGGGCCACCTGGCGCGGCGCGAACGAAGCGTTGGCCGGCGTCGGCGGGGCCACCTGGGTCACGCCGCCACCGCGCGGGTTGCGCAGCGCACGCACCACGTCGGCATCGGCCGGGCGGTTGGCCGCATTGACTGCCTGGCGACGGGTCAGCACGTCGGACGACACCACCGTCACGCCACCGGCGACCCCGGTGTTGCGGTACATGACCGGCCGCGCCGGGCGAACCTGGTTGATCACCGTCACGTGGGTGATGTTGACCTGCTTGATGTAGGTGGGTGAATAACGGTAGGTCGGGTAGTACTGCTCACGCGGCGCCAGCGGCACCCAGCCCACCGGCTGGCCACCACCGATGTGCACCGACACGCTCAGGTTCGAGCCGCCCACCCAGGCCACCATCGCCGGCGCGTAGACCGGGCGGCGTACATAGGTGCCCGGCGCCCAGCACCAGCGGCCACCCCAGTGGACCCAGCGGCCGTAGTGGAACGGCGCGAAGCCCCAGGAGGCGTCATCGACCCAGGTCCAGCCCCAGGGGCGAACC
The DNA here is from genome assembly GCF_041914305.1 of Ideonella sp. NCBI lineage: Bacteria > Pseudomonadati > Pseudomonadota > Betaproteobacteria > Burkholderiales > Sphaerotilaceae > Ideonella > Ideonella sp. The sequence goes on along the minus strand of NZ_JAYSDQ010000006.1, from coordinate 72,623 downwards.
CAGGCCCAGTGGCCATAGCGGTAAGGCGACCAGCCGGCCACCACGGTCGTCGGGTACCAGATGGCACCGTACTCGGGGTGCTGGCCCCACTGGCCGTTGCGGTCCAGGTCGTCGGCGCCGGTCATTTCGGGCGACACGGGGCGCTGGGCGGCATAGCGCTCGTCGCGCGAGTCGTCGCTGCGCACCCATTGCTCGAAGTCGTCATTGGCCGGGGTCGACCAGTTGTAGTGCGTGCGGTGGTCGCTCGGGTCGAGCCACAACTCGGCGCGCTGGCCGGGGCGCAACGACAGCTGGCTGTCGCTGGATTCGAAATCCAGCTCGCCCTGGGTGGTGCCGGCGGTGCTGCCGCGCTCGCCGTGGTCGATGCGGTACAGCCCGGCCGTGCGGGGCTGGAACCGGCCTTCGGCGGTGGTGATCTGCAATTCGCGCGCCACTTCCGGCGAGCGTACCCGCACCGCGGCGGCGCCGTCGTGCAGCGTCAGCTCGATGCGGTCGTCGTCCAGGCGGTTGACCTCCAGGTCGCTGCCCTGGTCGAGCCGGACGATGGTGGAGCCGATCTGCAGCTCGACGCGGGCGTCGCGGTCGGTCGCCACGCGGTCGGCGGTGGTGATCGGCCGGTTGTTCGCGGCCGCCTGCCACTCACCCTGGCCCGCCTCCAGCAGCCAGACCTGGCCCTTCATGTCGGCCAGGCGGCCAACGCGCCCCGGGGGGTCGTCTTCGGCGTGGGCTGCCATGGCGGCCAGGCCCAGCCCGCCGGCGATCAACGCCGCCGCCAGCCCGCGAGCGGCGGTGGACAAGCGATGTTTCCAGATGTTCATGTGTCTATCTCCAGACTCTTCCGGATCCACAACGCCGGTCGGGGCATTCCGGCTGACGTCGCAGTGTTGCTGGCATGTAACTGGCACCGGCTTCAGTCGTCGCTGGCCGGGTCGAGATCGGGGAACAGCACGCTGGTAAACCCGAGCTTGGTCAGGTCCCGCATGCGGGTCGGGTACAGCCGGCCGATCAGGTGGTCGCACTCATGTTGCACCACCCGGGCATGAAAACCTTCGGCTTCGCGCTCGATGATGCGGCCCAACTCGTCGACCCCGGTGTAGCGGATGCGCCGAAACCGGGGCACGACCCCGCGCAAACCCGGCACCGACAGGCAGCCTTCCCAGCCTTCTTCTTCGGCCAGCTGGCCATCAGCCTCGGGCAGCGGCGTGATCACCGGGTTCAGCAGCACGGTCTTGGGCACCGGCGGCGCGTCCGGATAACGCTCGTTGCGATCGAAACCAAAGATCACCAATTGCAGGTCGACGCCGATCTGCGGCGCCGCGAGGCCCGCGCCCTGGGCCGCGGCCATGGTGTCGAACATGTCTTGCACCAGCGCCCGCAGCTCGGGCGTGCCAAAGGCCGTGACCGGCGGCGCCAGGCGCAGCAGGCGCGGGTCGCCCATCTTCAGGATCTCTCGCACCGCCATCGCTAGTGTCCTGTCTCAGAAATATGCTGCATTGAGATTCGATCAGATGGTGATGATGGTGCGTCCGGACAGCTGGGCAGATACCCAGCGTATCTGCCCTGATGGCCGGGCGTGCCAGCGCGCCATCTGGTCGAACCCTTCGGGCGGGCCGAAATGGGGCGCTCGCAGCGCCGCCAAGCCAGGCTGATACCGCCAGGTATCAACCTGGCTCGTCGTCTCGCGATCATCCCCATTGCGGCCCGTCCAATGCAGCATATTTCTGAGACAGGACACTCGTCACCTTCTCGTGCATGGAAGGTCGGCATTATGTGACGGGCCTTCGGGCATGACAGCCACCCGCCGCGTTGATACCCTCGCCGACTCGATGACCGCCCCGCCCGCCCCCTCGCCCACCGCCGCGCATTGGCGCGAGCGCGCCCGCCTCGCGCAGGCACAGGGCCGGCTGGCCGACGCGATCGCAGCGCAAGTGCAGGCGGCCAACAGCGCCCAGGCCGAAGCACTGCCGGCGACCGAACAGGCCGCCGACTGCCACCGCCTGGCCACACTCTTGTTCACCGCCCGCGACCCGCACGGCGCCGTCACCGCGCTCACCCGGGCCCGCTCGCTCGACCCAGCCCGGCCCGACCTGGCCCTGAACCTCGGCATGGCGCTGCTGGCCGCGAACCAGGTCGATGCCGCGCTGGTCGAACTGCAAGCCGCCGAACGCGAACGGCCCGACCCGCCACCGATGCTGCTGGACGCCCTGGCCCACGCCTGGGGCCGCGCCGGCCGGCTCGACATGGCACGCGCCTGCGGCGAGCGCTCGCTGCTCGCCAAAGACGCCGAAGCCTGCCCGCCCCCTGAGGCCACTGCGCCCACCCCACCCCTGCCGGCCTTCGACCCCACCGACAGCCGCCGCCACATCATCTCGTTCAGCCTCTTCGGCACCCAGCCGCGCTACCTGGACGGCGCGCTCGCCAACGCCCACGCCGCCACCCGCCTGTACCCCGGCTGGACCTGCCGCTTCCACGTCGACGACAGCGTGCCGGCCGAGACCTGCGCGGCGCTCGTGGCCAGCGGCGCGCAGTTGCGCCGCATGCCGCGCCCACCGCGCCTGGCCGATGGCTTGTTCTGGCGCTTCACCGTGCTCGACGACCCCGACGTGACGCACTTTCTGCTGCGCGACGCCGACTCGGTGCTCAACGCCCGCGAGGCCGCTGCGGTGCAGGCCTGGCTCGCATCGGGCCGCGGTTTCCACGTGATGCGCGACCACCCGGCCCACACCGACCTGATGCTGGCCGGCCTGTGGGGCGGCGTGCGCGGCCGGCTGCCGCCGCTGCGCGCCCTGCTGAACGGTTTTCACTACCGCACCGGCACGCAAAGCCGCTCGGCCGACCAGGTGTTCCTGGCCGAGCGCGTGTGGCCGCGCATCCGGCACGACTGCCTGGTGCACGACAGCGTCTACCGCGTGCTGGGCGCACAAGACTTTCCGCCCGGCAGCGCGCTGCCGCCGGGCCGCCACGTCGGCGACAACGCCGCCGCCTTCGGCGCCCCCACACCCAACCCGCCACCCCGTCCCGAATGAAGCCTTCCGCCACCACCAGTTATGTCGCCCTGCTGCGCGGCATCAACGTCGGCAAAGCCAAGCGCGTGCCGATGGCCGAACTGAAAGCACTGGTCGAATCGCTCGGCTACACCGACGTGAAGACGTTGCTGAACAGCGGCAACGTCGTCTTCCGCGGCCCCAAGGGCAAGGCGGCCGACGCGGCCAAGCGCATCGAAGCGGCGTTGCCCGGCACGTTCGGCTTCGAAGCCAAGCTGACCGTGCTGGACGCCGCGCAATGGGCCGAGCTGCTGGCCGACAACGAGCTGCTCGACCAGATGAGCGACCCGTCGCGGCTCGTGGTCGCCGTGTGGCGCAATGCCGCGGCCCGCGCTGGCGTCGAGAAGCTGGCGGCGCAAGACTGGTCGCCCGATCTCTTCACCACCGGCCGGCATGCCGGCTACCTCGTGTGCACCGAGGGCATCCTGGCCAGCAAGGCGGCCATGGCGCTCGACAAGGCCTTGCGCGACGAGGTTACCAGCCGCAACTGGGCCACCGCGCTGAAGATCGGCGCAATGCTCGAACCCGCCAAGCCCTGACGATGGCCACGACGACCGAACCCCACTACTTCGCCACGCCCGCGGCCCTGCGCGCCTGGTTCAAGAAACACCACGCCACGGCCACCGAGCTGTTGCTCGGCTACTGGAAGGTCGACAGCGGCCAGCCGAGCGTGACCTGGCCGCAGTCGGTCGACGAAGCCCTGTGCGTCGGCTGGATCGACGGCGTGCGCAAGCGCATCGACGACCAGCGCTACACGATCCGCTTCACGCCGCGCCGCCCGGGCAGCGTCTGGAGCCAGATCAACGTGAAGCGGGTGCCCGAGCTGGTCGCCGAAGGCCGCATGCAGCCCGCCGGGCTGGCGGTGTTCGAGGCGCGCGGCGAGCAGCATCAGCGCGGCTACTCGTTCAGCGACCGGGCCGAACACCTGCTGCCAGCCCACGAACAGGCGATGAAGGCCAACCCCGCGGCCTGGGCCTACTTCAACAAGCAGCCACCAGGCTACAAGCGCGCCGCGGTGCACTGGGTGACCAGCGCCAAGCAAGAGGCAACGCAGCTCAAGCGCCTGGCCACGCTGATCGAAGACTCGGCCGCCGGGCAGCGGCTGGGCCGCACCGAGAAGTACAAATAGGCAGCCGCCCCGCCGGTCACCCGGCGAGCAGTGCGCGCAAGCCCGCTTCGTTGAGCACCTCGACCCCCAGTTCGCGGGCCTTGTCGAGCTTGCTGCCGGCCTCTTCGCCGGCGATCACGTAGGTCGTCTTCTTCGACACCGAACCGCTGACCTTGCCGCCGGCGGCTTCGATCATCTCCTTGGCCTCGTCGCGGCTGAGCGTGGGCAAGGTGCCGGTCAGCACCAGCGTCTTGCCCAGCAGCGGGCGCGGCGCGTCGTTGGCCGTGCCCTCTTGGTCGGGCCAGTGCACGCCGCCGGCCCGCAGCTGCTCGACGATCTCGCGGTGGTGCGGCTGGTCGAAGAAGTGGCGGATGCTCTCGGCCACGATCGGGCCGACGTCGTTGACCTCGAGCAGCTCTTCGAGCCGCGCGTCCATCAGCCGATCGATGTTGCCGAAGTGGCGCGCCAGGTCCTTGGCGGTCGTCTCGCCGACCTGCCGAATACCCAGGCTGAAGAGAAAGCGGCCGAGCGTGGTCGACTTGCTCTTCTCGATGCCGGCCAGCAGGTTCTGCGCACTCTTCTCGCCCATGCGCTCCAGTGCCATCAGGTTGGTCAGGCCCAGGCGGTACAGGTCGGGCACGGTCTTCACGATGCCACCGTCGACCAGCTGGTCGACCAGCTTGTCGCCCAGGCCCTCGATGTCCATCGCGCGGCGGCTGGCGAAATGCAGCAGCGCCTGCTTGCGCTGCGCCGGGCAGGTGATGCCGCCGGTGCAACGCCAGTCGGCCCCGCCCTCTTCACGCTCGATCGGGCTGGCGCAGACCGGGCACTTGCCGTTCAGCCGCTTGTACAGGTCGAACGGTTCGCCCACGTCGGCCGGGCGCTTGTCGGCCACGATGCCCACCACCTCGGGGATCACATCGCCCGCGCGGCGCACGATCACCGTGTCGCCGATGCGCACGTCCTTGCGGCGGGTTTCGTCTTCGTTGTGCAGCGTGGCGTTGCTGACCGTCGTGCCACCCACGAACACCGGCTCCAGCTTGGCGACCGGCGTCAGCTTGCCGGTGCGGCCGACCTGGATGTCGATGTCCAGCAGCCGCGTCATCTGCTCTTGCGCCGGGTACTTGTGCGCCACGGCCCAGCGCGGCTCGCGGCTGACGAAGCCGAGCTTTTGCTGCAACTCGCGGTCGTTGACCTTGTAGACGACGCCGTCGATGTCGAACGGCAGCGCGTCGCGCTTGTCGGCGATGCGCTGGTGAAACTCGACCAGACCGGCCGCGCCCTGCGTCACCGCCCGGTCGGCGTTCACCGGCAGGCCGAAGGCGGCGATCGCGTCGAGCGTGGCGCTGTGCGTGGCGGGCCGCTCCCAGCCCTGGGTGTCGCCCAGGCCGTAGGCGAAGAAGCTGAGCTTCTTGTCGGCCAGCGAGCGGGTGTCGAGCTGGCGCACCGCGCCGGCCGCGGTGTTGCGCGGGTTGATGAAGGTCTTGCCGCCCTTCTCGCGCTGGCGCTCGTTCAGGCGCTCGAAGTCGTCGCGCCGCATGTAGACCTCGCCGCGCACCTCCAGCACCGGCGGCGCCTGGCCGATCAGGCGCAGCGGGATCTGGCCGATCGTGCGGATGTTGTGGGTCACGTCTTCGCCGGTCTCGCCGTCGCCGCGCGTGGCGGCCTGCACCAGCACACCGTCTTCGTAGCGCAGGTTGATCGCCAGGCCATCGAACTTCAGCTCGGCGGCGTACTCGACCGGTGCATCGCCCTCGGCCAGGCCCAGCTCGCGCCGCACGCGGGCGTCGAAGGCCTCGGCGCCGCCGGCGGTGGTGTCGGTCTCGGTGCGGATGCTGAGCATCGGCACCGTGTGCTTCACCGGCACCAGGTGCGGCAACACCTGGCCGATCACGCGCTGGGTGGGCGAGTCGGGCGTGCGCAGCTCGGGGTGCGCCGCCTCGATCGCCTCCAGCTCCTGGAACAGCTTGTCGTACTCGGCATCCGGCAGCTCCGGCGCATCGAGCACGTAGTAGAGGTGGGCGTGGTGGTTCAGCTGGGCGCGCAGTTCAGCGGCGCGCTGGGTGCTTTTCAAGTCGGCGGGTTCGGGCATGCGGCGCAGTTTACGCAGCCCGGCGGCACGCTTTCATGGCGACGACACCCCAAACATCGAGGCCGCATTGCCCCAGGCGATGCGTCGCGCGCTGTCGGCGTCCAGGCCGCCCAGCCAGCGCCGGGCATCGGCCATCAGCCGCTCGTACGAATCCCAGCGCTCGTTGATCCAGGTGTCGGAGCCGACCACGAAACGGTCGGGAAACCGCGTCAACACGGCTTTCCACTCGGCCGACAGCTGGCCACCCGAGTCGGTCAGGCCCGGGCGGTAGGACAACTCGCCCATCAAGGTCGGGTGCGCCGTCAGCAGCTCGCGCACCCGCGCCACCGGCACGCCGCCAATGCCGGTGTGCGCCCAGATGATGCGCGCGTCCGGCGCATGGGCGAAGAGCAGTTCGATCGCTGCATCGTCGACATGGGCCAGCACCACCAACCGCCGGCGCTCGGCCAGTTGCATGAGGCTGCGGGCCACGGGGCCATTGGCGTTGGCGCTGTCGTAGAGGTGAAACTCACCGAGACCGCGGTACGGGCCGGCCGCGGTGCCCGCCGCCAGCTCTGCCTCGACCATCGCCTCGATGCTGCGGTCGCGGAACCAGGTGGTGTAGTCGTCCCGGTTGCGGTAAAGGCGCACGAACGGCACGACGGTCACACCCGCCGCCTGGGTCAGCGGGCTCGCCGCGAGCACCTTGGTGCCGTCGTTCGGCCGGCTGTTGGCGACCACGGCGCGCACACCGGCGCGGCTCATGCGCCTAACCACGTCGGCGATCGGGTACGGCCCTTGCGCGGCCTCGACGTTGTAGTGCAGGTGGGCGTCGAACAAGGGGCCGGCATACGGCGCCGGCTCTGCGGCGATCACCGGCACGGCCAGCAGGGCCATCGTGATGACGGCGCCGACCAAGGCTCGACGAGGCTGGCCCATCTCTACTCCGACGCCGGCACGACCCTCGCCCGCCCCGACTGCTTGGCCTGGTACATCGCGCGGTCGGCGCGGTCGATCAGCGTGGCCACCCCATCGTTGCGACCGATCGCGGCCACGCCGGCCGAGAAGCTCAGGTGCAGATCCGCCGCGATGTTCGGGAAGCGCACCGCTGCCAGCTTCTTCTGCAGCCGCTCGGCACAGACGATCGCGTCCGACGCCGAGGTAGCCGGCAGCAGGACCAGAAACTCCTCGCCGCCCCAGCGGCCCAGTGCGTCCACGTCGCGCAGCTGCTCGCGGGCCAGGTCGGCCACGGTGCGCAGCACCTCGTCGCCAGCTGCGTGGCCATAGGCGTCGTTGACGTGCTTGAAGTGGTCGAGGTCGATCATGATCACGCTGCACGGGGTGCCGAAGCGTGCTGCCAGCGCCATCGCCTGGCCCAGCCGCTCGGTCATCGCGCGGCGGTTCAGGCAGCCGGTCAGCGCGTCCTGCGTGGCCAGCAGGCGGTTCTGCTCCAGCGCGGCTTCGAGCGCGGCCTTCTGCCGTTTGCTTCGCTCACGCATGCCGCCCAGTCGCGCGGTCAGGATGCACACGCCCATCAGCATCAGCAGCAGCATGCCGAAGTTGACTTCTTCGACCGTGCCCACCCCGGGCACGCCCTGGTCGCGGCGGGCCCAGTAAAGCGACGCGGCGCCGAACAGCATCGACGTGTAGATCGCCACGCCGATGACCTGCCGCACCGACAGCCCGAACATGCCGAACATCAGCACGACCGCCACGATCGGCAACGCGGCGCTGCGCACCGGGCCGGCCAGCACATAGCCGCCGGCGGCGCAGGCCGTGGCGTACAGCATCTGGAACATCGCGAGCGACGGGTCGCTCCAGCGCCGGCTGATGCCGCTGCGAATCAACACGAACACGGCCACCATGCCGCCCAGCGCCGCCGCGGTCCACGGCCAGATCCAGCGGTGTTCGAGGCTGTGGCGGTCGGCGCCGGTGTGCAGCAGCATCACGCAGCCGAGCATCAATGCATTCGCCAACGCCGCCTGACCCAGGCGGATACGCTGGTGCACGTCGGCCGTGAAGACCCAGCGCGAAATGCGGTCGCCCCAGCCCTCTGGCGGGTTCGGGCGTGGGGCGCTCGTAGCCACCTGCGGCGGGGTGTTGGGCGCAGCCGCGTCCCGCTGCGCCAGCGCGGTTTCGATGCCTTTGTCGTCAGGCCGATTCATGGGTGCCGGCGGGCCCGGCCGCGGGGGCCTGCCGCGCAATCATCACCTGGTCCACTCGGTATCGGTCCACGTCCATCACCTCGAATCGCCAGCCTTGCCAGACGACATGGTCGGTGCGCTTGGGGATTCGCCGCAACATCACCATCAGAAACCCCGCCAGCGTGTCGTATTGGCCCGGCTGCGGCCAATCGTCGATCGCCAGCGCGCGCTGTAAATCTGGCACTGGCGTACTGCCATCGGCAAGAAAGCTGCCATCGTCGCGCCGGATGATCTGCTCTTCGTCGTGCGGCACGACCATGGCCCCCATCACCGTGCTCATCACGTCGTTCAGCGTGATGACGCCGACGACCAGGCTGTACTCGTTGACGATGACGGCGAAGTCTTCATGCGCCTGGCGGAACTGCGTCAGCATCTCGGCCAGCGTCAGCCGGTCAGGCACGATCAGCACCTTCTTCACCAGGCCTGAGTCGGCGCAGGCCCCCAGGCTCATCGGTTGCCCCAGCAGCACGCGCTGGAACAGGTCGGTCGCGTCGATGTAGCCCAGGATCTCGTCGATGCCCTCGCCGCAGACCAGGTAGGTCGAATGCGGCGACTCGGCCACGCGGTTGCGCAGCAAGGTGTCGTCGTCGTCCATCGACAGGTAGACGACCCGCTCGCGGGTGGTCATCGCCGTCTCGACGGTGCGGGTGTCCAGCTCGAACACGTTCTCGATCACCTGCTGCTCTTCGCTCGCCACGGCGCCGGCCAGCGTGCCGGCCGCCGTGAGCGCCAGGATGTCGTGGTGGGTCACCCGGTCGTCGCGCTTGAGCGGCAGGCCGAGCAGGCGCGACAAGCCATCGGACAGCCCGTTGAAAACCCAGACCAGCGGCTTGAGCAAAGTGGTGAGGCTGCTCATCACGCCCACCGTGCGCATCGCCAGCTGCTCGGGCTCGTTCATGCCCAGGCGCCGCGGCACCAGGTCGGCCAGCACGATGAACAGCGACGTGATCGTCAGGAACGACAGCGCGAAGCCCGCCGCCTGCGCGCGCTCGGGTTCGAGCACCAGGCCCAGCAGCGCGGCATAGTGCGGCGTCAGCGCCCCCTCACCGACGATGCCGCCGAGGATGGCGACCATGTTGAGCCCGATCTGGACCACGGTGAAGTAATGGCCGGGCGCCTCTTGCACGGCAATCACCCGCGCGGCACGGCTGTCTCCGTCGTCGGCCAGCCGGCGCAGCTGCAGGCGGCGCGCGGCGGCCATCGAGATCTCGGCGGCCGAGAAGAAGGCGGCGCCGGCGATCAGCAGCGCAATGAGCAACAGGTCGGTGGCCATGCCGTCAGCATACGGCCTGCGCGCGGTTTGACGGTCAGCTGAACAGGCGTCGCGCGGCCGGGCTGCCGGCGGCCAGGTCACGCGATTCGAGCGCGCGGTACAGGCGGTCCAGCTCGTGCCCGATGGCGGCAAAGGCGTGCAGCGTGATCGGGTTGGCCTGGTCGTCGACCAAGGTCGCGTCCAGGTCGTCGGCCAGGCGGCGCGCGCAGTGCTGCCAGGCGGCGAACGGCTCGGCCGATTCCAGCGTCTGCGGCACGTCCAGGCTCAGGCTGAGTTCACGCAAGGCGGCATGGCCCGGGTCTTCGGACAGCGCCACCTGCGGGTCGAACGCCAGGATCAGCACCGGCGGTGCGCCCTCCTCGGCCCCCGGCAGCACCAGCCGGCCCGGCACCGAGCCGGGCACGAAGCCGTGGCGGCCGGCGGCTTGCTGGATGTAGCCGACCGACCAGGCGATCGAGTTGGCCCGCAGGATCGCCGTCAGCTGCGCGTCGTGCTGGCTCGCGAACGAATCGAGCTCGCGGGCGCGGGCCACCGCGTCCAGCATGTCGGGGAAGTCGACTGCGGCGCTCAAGGCCTCGGCAAAGGCCTCGACCTTCTGTACGAACTCGGAGTACTCGATCTCGTTGACGGCACCGTGGCGGTTGGCCATCTGCAGCCCGGCCTGAAATTCGCCATAGCGCTGGCCAGCGCGAGGCAGTTCCCAATCACCGGTCTCGGCGTTCAGGCCTTCGATGTGAAACGGCTTGGTGCCGGCGCGGCGGCTGCCGGGCAGGTGCTGCAGCGCAAGCTCGCCGGTGATCGGCGCCTCGGGCATGATGGTGGCGATCGCATCGATCAGCGCGTCGACGCGGGCCTGGCGGCGCGGCATGACGGTCGGCAAGGGGCGTGATTCGCCCAGATCGGGTTCGTGCTGCCCGGCCAGCGTCGGCTCCATGCGGGGCGCCGCCTCGACGCCGGGCGCCATCTGCGGCAAGCGGGGCTGCTCGCGTCGCGCCGTCCACGCCCCATGCACCACCACGGCCATCAGCACCAGGCCGGCCAGCATGGCCAGCGCCACGGTCAACGTCATGCCGCCTCCACCATGCCGACGGCCGCTTCCATGTCAACCGCCACGATGCGCGACACGCCCTGCTCCTGCATCGTCACGCCGATCAACTGTTCGGCCATTTCCATCGCGATCTTGTTGTGTGAGATGAACAGGAACTGCGTGCCCTTGGACATCTCGCTGACCAGCTTGGCATAACGCTCGGTGTTGGCGTCATCCAGCGGTGCGTCCACTTCATCGAGCAGGCAGAACGGCGCCGGGTTCAGCAGGAAGATCGCGAACACCAGCGCGATCGCGGTCAGCGCCTTCTCGCCGCCCGACAGCAGGTGGATGGTCGAGTTCTTCTTGCCCGGCGGCTGCGCCATCACCTGCACGCCGGCATCGAGGATCTCGTCGCCAGTCATGATGAGCTTGGCCTGGCCACCGCCGAACAGGCTGGGGAACATGCGGCCGAAACCCTCGTTGACCTGGTTGAAGGTGGTCATCAGCAGGTCGCGCGTCTCCAGGTCGATCTTGTGGATCGCGTCTTCCAGCGTCTTGATCGCGTCGTTCAGGTCGGCGTTCTGCGCATCGAGGAAGGTCTTGCGCTCGCGCGCCGCGGTCAGCTCGTCCAGCGCGGCCAGGTTGACGGCGCCCAGCGCGGCGATGTCGCGGTTGATTCGGTCGATCTCGCCTTGCAGGCCCCAGAGCTTGACGTTGCCGTCGGCGATCGACTGCGCCAGCGCCTCGAGGTTGACCTCGGCGGCGGTCAGCTGCTCCATGTACTGCGCGCCGCCCAGCTGCGCGGCCTGGGTTTCGAGCTGCAGCTTGGTGATGCGTTCGCGCAGCGGGTCGAGGCTGCGCTCGAACTGCAGGCGCTGCTCGTCGGCGGCGCGCAGCTTGGCCGACAGGTCGTCGTACTCGCTGCGCGTGGCGGCCAGCGCCTCTTCCTTTTCGAGCTTGATCGCCAGCGCATCTTGCAGGCCGGCCTGCGCCGCCTGGTCGTTGAAGCTGCCGAGTTCGAGCTGCAGTTGCTCGCCGGCCTGGGCATTGGCCTGCACCTGGCTGGCCGCTGTTTCGATGGCGCGCTGCAGCTCGCCGCGGCGAGCGCCCAGCGCGCGGGCCTGGAACTGCGCCTCTTGCGCCTGGCGCTCGAGCGAGCGCAGCTGTTCGCGGGCGTCGTTCAGGCGCCGCTCGGCCTGGATCACCGCTTCCTCCAGCTCGGCGTGGCGCTCTTGCGTGTTGGCCAGCTGCATGTCGAGCTCTTCGAAGCGGGCCTCGCCGGTGGCGCGGCGCTCGGACAGCTCTTCCATCTGGCCATCGACTTCGGCCAGCTCGTCTTCGAGTTGGCTGCGGCGCGTGCTGGCGGCTTCGGCCTGCTGGCTCAGGCGAAGCAGCTCCACGTGCAGTTGGTGGGCGCGGGTCTGCGTCTCGCCGGCTTCGCGGCGGGCTACCACCAGCCGCTGCGAGGCCTCGGTGTAGGCGGCTTCGTGGCGGACCAGCGCGGTGCGCGCCTCGTCGGCGATCAGCGCCTGGGCGCGGCTCTGGCGCTCGAGGTTCTCGATCTCCTGCGCGCGGGCCAGCATGCCGGCCTGCTCGGAGTCGGGCGCATAGAACGCCACCGCGAACTGCGACACCGCATGACCCTCGCGGGTCATGATCACCTCGCCGTGCGTCAGCTGGCCGCGCTGGGCGAGCGCTTCGTCAAGGCTCGGCGCGGTGTAGACGCCCTCGAGCCAGTCGTTCAGCAGCGCCTTCATGCCGGCGTCGTTGAGCAGCAGCAGGTCGGACAGGCGCGACAGCGTCTGGTGGGTGTTGGCGATCGCCGCTTGCGGCAGCGAATAGAACGCCAGCTTGGCAGGCGGCGCATCGGCGGCGAAGGCACGCACGATGTCGAGCCGGCCGACCGAGAGGGCATTCAGCCGTTCGCGCAGCGCCGATTCGAGCGCCACCTCCCAGCCTTGCTCGATGTGGATCTTGGTCCACAGGCCTTGCAGGCCATCGAGCCCGTGCTTGGCCAGCCAGGGCTTGAGCTTGCCCTCGGTCTGCACCTTCTCTTGCAGCGCGCGCAGCGCTTCGAGCCGGGCGGTGATGTCGGACTGCTTGGCCGACTCGCGGTTGACGGTGTCGTGCTGGCTGCGGCGCTGCTCGTCGAGCAGCGGCACTTCTTCGCTCAGCTCGTGCAGGCGGGCATCGGCCTCGTCGCGCGCGGCATCGGCGGCTTCGCTGTCTTCTTTCAGCTGCGCCAGGCGGTCCATGTCGGGCGCGGCCAGGCCCTGGCGCTCGGCGGCAAGGCGCTCGCGGCGGGTGCGCAGCGTGCGGGTCTGTTCGTCGATGTTGCGGCTTTCGGCGGCCAGCACCTGGATCTGCTGCTGCACCTGGGTGACCTGGGTGCGCTGCTCGTTGGCCTTGGCCTGCGCGGCCCGCACGCCGTCTTCGAAGTTGGGCGTCGACATCGACTGCTCTTCGGCCTGCGCGGCCAGGATCTCGGCCTGCTCTTCGGCGGCGGCGATCTGCTCGGCAATGGTCTCCAGCTCGGCCTTCGCGTCGGATTCGCGCGCCGCCCACTGCGCGTTCTGCGCCTGCAGGTCGGCCAGGCGGGCCTCGGCGCGCTGGCGGCCTTCGACCACGTAGCGGATGCGTTCTTCGAGGCGGCTGACCTCGAGCTGGGCCTGCGCGAGGTCACCCTGCTTGGCATGCAGCGCGTCGGACGCGGCGTAGTGCGCCTGGCGCACGGTCTCCAATTCGGCCTCGACGTGGCGCAGCTCGGCCAGACGCGCTTCGAGCGCGTTGGTGGCTTCGAGCGAGGCCAGCTTGACGCGCTCTTCCTCGGTGGTCGCGTCGCGATGCTTCAAGAACCACAGCTGGTGCAGCTTCAGCGTGCCCTGCTCTTGCAGGCCGCGGTACTGCGACGCGATCTCGGCCTGGCGTTCGAGCTTGTCGAGGTTGGCGTTCAGCTCGCGCAGGATGTCGTCGACGCGGGTCAGGTTCTCGCGCGTGTCCTTCAGCCGGTTCTCGGTCTCGCGGCGGCGCTCTTTGTATTTGGAGACACCCGCGGCTTCTTCGAGGAACAGGCGCAGTTCCTCGGGCTTGGATTCGATGATCCGGCTGATCGTGCCCTGGCCGATGATGGCGTAGGCGCGGGGCCCTAGGCCGGTGCCGAGGAACACGTCCTGCACGTCGCGGCGGCGCACCGGCTGGTTGTTGATGAAGTAGCTCGAGGTGCCGTCGCGCGTCAGCACGCGCTTGACGGCGATCTCGCTGTACTGGTTCCACGAGCCGCCGGCGCGGCCGTCTTCGTTGCTGAACACCAGCTCGACGCTCGCGCGGCTGGCCGGCTTGCGGTTGCCCGAGCCGTTGAAGATCACGTCCTGCATGGACTCGCCACGCAACTCGCTGGCCTTCGACTCGCCCAGCACCCAGCGCACCGCGTCCATGATGTTGGACTTGCCGCAGCCGTTGGGGCCAACCACGCCGACCCGCTGGCCGGGCAGCTGGAAGGTGGTCGGCTCGGCGAAGGACTTGAAGCCGGACAGCTTGATCTGGTTGAGCCGCATGAAGGGGAACGGAGCGGGGCGAAGGGTCGGCCTGGAGCCGCCGAGCCATCGCCCTAAGTCATTGATTTATCAGTGGATTTTGGCCAGAACCAGGCCTCGAAAGTGGCCGGGATGATACCATCGTGCCCTTCTTCGAACCCTCCCCCAAGCTGCCGCCTTTGGCGGCTGACGCCGACATGGCCCGTACGCCCGCCAAAGCCAAGACCGCTGCCGAACCGAAGCAGCGCCCGATGCCGCCGAACCCGCCCAGCGCGCCATCGAAGGAACTGCACGTGTTTCCGAACCCCGCCCCCGAGCGGGACTACGTGATCCAGTTCCAGATTCCCGAATTCACCTGCCACTGCCCGCTGACCGGCCAGCCCGATTTCGCGCACTTCACGATCGACATGGTCTGCGACAAGCTGTGCATCGAGCTGAAGAGCCTGAAGATGTACATGTGGAGCTTCCGCAATGAAGGCGCGTTCCACGAGAAGGTGACCAACGACATCCTGACCAAGATCGTCGAGGTCACCAAGCCGCGCTACGCCCGCATCACCGCCAAGTGGTATGTGCGCGGCGGCATCTACACCAACGTGGTGGCCGAGCACCGCAAGAAGGGCTGGAAGCCCGAACCCGTGGTGACACTGCCGGCGCACGCCGCCGAAACCGGCCTGCGAGGCTGAGCCGCGACAAGCAGCATGGGCGCACTCGCCGGCAACCCGCCTTACCAGAAGTTCGAGGTGGCCGTGCGCCGCAGCCCGATCGACGGGTTCGGCGTCTTCGCGCTCGAGCCGGTGCCCAAGTGGCAGAAGATCGGCGAGGTGCGGGGCGAGTCGATCACCGTCGCCGAGGCCCGCCGCCGCGCCGCGATGCTCGAACGCATCATGATCGTCGAGGTCTCGCCGAAGAAGGCGATCGACCTGGCGAAGTCGACCGACCCGATGCGCTTCACCAACCACAGCTGCCAACCCAACGGCCAGCTGCGCGTGCAAGAAGGCCGGATCGAGTTTTACGCCCTGCGCAACATCGCGCCGGGCGAAGAGATCACGGTCGATTACGGCGAAACCCACCATGAAGGCCGGCTGACCTGCCGTTGCGGCGCGCCGGGGTGCACCGGGCGGCTGTGAGCGTTCGGCGTCAATGGCCGCTGATGCCCAGAACGATGCCGGCGTTGCGCGCGTCGGTGCCCCAGATGCAGTAGTCGTAGCGGCCGGCCACCGCGGGGTTGACCCACTTGTTGTTCACACAAGCCCCGACGTGCAACTCTTTCGGAAAGTCACCGCCATGACCCCACGGAATGGCGCACGACAGCAGGTCGATCGAGCGCACGTTCTGCATCGACTTGCCCACCAGCGGCAGCACCGACGCCTTGGACGTGAAGCCCGGTTGCACCAACTGGTCACACTCGCCGTACAGGCCGTTCGGGTCGCTCGAGCCCTTGTAGTGCAGGGCACCCAGCATCACCGCGTTGCCGTGCCCGTCGTTCGGGGTGCTGACGCAGTAGCTGTACGGATGCTTGCCTTTCGGGCAATCCACCGCTTTCGGGGCCGCCACCTTGGCCGCCGTGGCAGCCGTGCAAGCCACGGTCACGAGAGCGGAGATGGTTCGCGGGTCTTTGCCTGCGGGGCGGATCAGCCCGAGCTTGGGTTGCAGGTCGGCCCCGGTCGGGCAACCTTCGTACAGGGCGTTCGGGTCGGTGTGCACGTTGAGCTTGAGCACACCGAACTCGACCCAGTTGCCCATGCCGTCGTTGGTGGACTCCATGCAATAGTCGTACGGACTGCCGCTGGGGCAGGCCAGCTTGTGGAAGCCGCCGCCGCCGGTGAAGTGGTCGCAGCGCAGCACCTTGATGGCCAGCACGTCGAGAACGCCTTCGCCCACGTACTGCAACGCATCGAGCTTGCTGCCCATCGACGAATTGACGCCGCAGTGGCCGTACAGCGCGACTGGCTCGGTTGAGCCATTCCACAGCGAGGTTTCGGACTGCGCCGACGCGCTGCCGGCGGCCCACACGCACACGCTCGCGATGGCGGTGATGCGTGCCGCAGCCTTGATGGCCGGTAGGGTGAAGAAGCTCATGGGTATCCTCCTTGCTGTTCGAGACCGGCGCTGGTCCGGACATCGGCGCGCCTCGGCCCCGGACGCACTGTGCGCGTGTGCCTCGCGGCGGCGTTGATCCATCGCAACTTGAATGGACACGCCGCGCCGCCCAGCCGCGGCCCCGGGGGATCAAGGGACCGTTCGGTCGGTATCCGCCGGCCCGAGCCACTCGCGCAGCAACTGCTCCAGCGCCTTCGGATCGACAGGCTTGGACAGGTACGCGTTCATGCCCGCGTTCAGGCATTGCTGGCGATCGTCTTCGTAGACGTTGGCCGTCATCGCGATGATCGGCGTGTGCTGGTGCAGCGGCTGGCGGCGGATGCGGCGCGTGGCCTCCAGGCCGTCCATCAGCGGCATGTGCATGTCCATCAACACCAGCGGGTAGGCCTCGTGTTGCGCCATCGCGACCGCCACCGCGCCGTCGCCGGCCAGGTCGGCCACCAGGCCGTGGCGGGCCAGCAAGGCCTGGATCACCTCCTGGTTGACCGCGTTGTCTTCGACGACGAGCACCTTGCCCGGCAGGCGCCAGCGCGGCAGCCCGGCGGGCGGTGCCGTGGCCTGGCCGGCCGTCTCGGGCTGGGCCTGCGCCACCAGGCGCTGCAAGGGCAGCAGGATCCAGAAGCGGCTGCCCTGCCCCGGCTGGCTGGCCACGCCGATCTGGCCGCCCATCAACTGGCACAGCTCGCGGCTGATCGTCAGCCCCAGGCCCGAGCCGCCGAAGCGCCGGGTGGTCGATGCATCGGCCTGCTCGAACGCGTCGAACACGCGCACCTGCTGCTCGGGCGTCAGGCCGATGCCGGTGTCCCACACCTCGAAGCGCAGCCAGACGCGCTCGTCTTCGTCTTCGCGCATCTGCGACACCGCCAGCCCCACCTCGCCGTGGTGGGTGAACTTGACGGCGTTGCCGAGGAAGTTGAGCAGCACCTGGCCGAGCCGGCGTTCGTCGCCCAGCAAGCGCTGCGGCAACCCGGGCGCCAGCCGCTTGTGCAACTGCAGGCCTTTGGCCTTGGCGGCCGAATCGATCATGCCCAGCATGCGCTCGACCAGCGCGTCGAGATCGAACGCCACGGTCTCGAGCGACAGCTTGCCGGCCTCGATGCGCGACAGGTCGAGCACGTCGTTGATCAGCCCCATCAGGTGCTGGGCGGCGTCGAACACGCGCTTCAGCCGCTCGCGCTGCACAGGCTCGTGGCTGTCGTCGTGCAGCAGCTGGGTCAGGCCGATCACCGCGTTCATCGGCGTGCGGATCTCATGGCTCATGTTGGCCAGGAACGCGCTCTTGGCCCGGCTGGCGGCCTCGGCCGCCTCTTTGGCGGTGGCGAGGTCGGCCGTGCGCTCACGCACCTGGCGCTCCAGCTCGACGTTGGACTGCAACAGCCGGGCCTCGCTGTCGCGCAGCGCCGCTTCGGCCGCGCGGCGCTGCGCGAGCTCGTCCGACAGCGATCGCACGGTCTGCCCGAGCCGTTCGTTCATCGCATTGAAGGCCTGGCCGAGGCGGCGAAACTCTTCGGTGCCGCGCACGGCCACGCGCCGGCCCAGGTCGCCGGCGGCAATGCCCTCGGCCGCTTCGCTCAGGCGCGCCAACGGGCGCGACAGGATCGCCGCGATCAGCCACACCGTCCCCATGCCCAGCAGCGCCAGCAGCCCCACGAAGCCGAGCCATTCGCGCTGCAGCAGGTGCAGCGGCGCATCGAACTGGCGCTTGGGCTCGTAGACCATCACCAGCCAGCGGGTGCCGGGCACCGGCTGCACATGGCCGTGCCAACGGCGGCCCGCCCAGTCGGGCTCTTGCGCGCCGGGCGAGGTGTCGACGTGAAACTCGGGCGGCAGCCGCAACTGCCCCGCCAGGCGCGAGTCGGTGCCGGCGAACAGGTGGCCCTGGGCATCGAAGACGATGCCGTGCAGGTCGCCATGGGTGCTCAGGCTCTCGGCCAGCACCTGGCCGAGCAGGCCGGCCTCGAGCCGCAGGCGCAGCACGCCGAGCACCTCGCCATCACGCTTGACCGGCGCCACGGCGAACAACGCCGGGTGGTCGTCCCAGCTCGGCGTCAGCGGGCCCATCAGCTGCGGGTAGCGCAGCGTCAGCACCTCTTTCACGTAGGCCTCGTCGGCCTCGCTGCGGCCCACGCGCGGCACCTGGGTGTCGGCGAGGTTGCGCCCTTTCGCATCCAGCAAGCCCACCGAGGTGGCGTTCAAGGGCTCGCGCAGGGCCACCAGCGTCAGCACCCGGTTGGCCCACAGCAAGTCGGCCGCGCCGGGCTTGTCGAGCAGCTCGGGCAGGCCGGGCATCGCCACGTCGGCGCGCAGGTTGTCGAGGATGCGATCGGCCCGGGCGCCGAGGTCGCGGGCCGTTTCCTGCGCCAGCGAGCGCAGCTCGGCGTTGCGCTCGTCGGCCACGCGGCGCGATTCGCTCAGGTACTGCCAGCTGCTGACCAGGCCCAGCGGCAACAGCGTCACGCTGACCAGCACGCCGGCGATCAGCAGCCGGGTCTTCACGGCAACAGGTCTCCACGCAGAAAGTCGGCCGGCTCGACCGGCCGGGTCAGCATGCCCTTGTCGAGAAAGAAGGCGCTGTAGCGCGAGACCACCGGGCCCAAGGCCTGGGGCGCCCCGTCGGCCCCCAGCAGCCGGCGGTTGTCGGCCAGGCGCATCAGGCGCACGCCCTTGAGCGAGACCTTGGCCGCCTCGCTGTGCACGCGGCGGGCGATGCGCTGGTTGCCCTCATCGGGGTGGTCCAGCCACCAGTCCGCCGCCCGCAGCCAGGCGCCGACGAAGCGGCGCAGCTCGGGCGCGCGCCGGTCTACGGTGGCGCGGGTGGCGGCCAGCACGTCCGGGATCAGCCCGGGCGTGTCGGCGCTGGAGAACAGCCGCACGGCCCCGGCCGCCTCGGCTTCGCTGGCGTAGGGCTCCCAGGTGTGGCCGAGGTCGACCTCGCGGGCGGTCAGCAGCAGCGGCACATCGGCCGCATCGGCGTTGATCCACGCGATGCGGGCCGGATCCATCCCCTGGCGGCGCAAGAATTCGCGCGCGAACAGCTCGCCGAAGCCGCCCAGGTTGGTGGCCAGCGACAACTTGCCGGTGCCCTTCAGGTCGACCCCGCGGCGCACCAGCAACGCATCGCCACCGGCCGATTCGTCACTGACCAGAAACACTTGTACCGGCGTGCGGCCGTGAGTGGCGTTGATCAGGTCGCCCAGCGCCACCGCCACCACGTCGACCTGGCCGGCGGCGAACTCGGCCATCATGCGGTCGGTGTTGGCCGGGAAGCTGATCGTCAGCTTGACCTGCGCCTCGGCGAGGTAGCCCAGTTCGTCGGCCAGCAGGGCCGGGTAGTAGCCGGGCCACAGGTCCATCGCCAGCCGCAACGGGGCCAGCTCGGCCTCGGGTGAATTGCGCTCGGTGCACGCCGGCAGCGCCACCGCAGCGGCCAGGCCGCCCAGGGCCATCAGGCAGGCGCGGCGCCCGAGCACCTGGGCGCCGGCCGCGTCGGCCACCGCGTCTTCACCGCCTGGACTGTTGCCGCTGTCGCCCATCGGTTGTGCTTGCCTGACTCTGCGCTTGCCTGGGATGCCGGCCATTGTGTCTCGCCGCCCGGCGCACGCCTACCAATGGCCGACAGAAAGCCTGGCAAGTGGCCGAAAGCACTCGCTGATAATCGGCCCATGAACCCCCTGCTCGGCAGGCTGCACGCCTACCCCTTCGAGCGCCTGCGGGCGCTGACGCGAGACATCACGCCGAATCCCGCCTACCGGCCGATCAGCCTGGGCATCGGCGAGCCCCGCCACCCGGCGCCGGCCCTGGTGGAAGAGGCCTTGTGCGCCAACCTGTCGGGCCTGTCTAGCTACCCCGCCACCGCCGGCGAGCCGGTGTTGCGCGAGGCGATCGCCGCCTGGGTGGCGCGCCGCTACGGCGTCGGGCTGAACCCGTCGACCCAGGTGCTGCCGGTCAACGGCTCGCGCGAGGCCTTGTTTGCCTTGGCGCAAACGGTGATCGACCCGACCCGGCCCGGCGCGACCGTGGTCTGCCCGAACCCGTTCTATCAAATCTACGAGGGTGCCGCGCTGCTGGCCGGCGCCCAGACCGCCTTTGCCAACAGCGACCCGGCGCGCAACTTCGCTTGCGACTGGGGCCAGATCGACGAGGCCACCTGGGC
Source organism: Ideonella sp. (assembly GCF_041914305.1). Taxonomy (NCBI): domain Bacteria; kingdom Pseudomonadati; phylum Pseudomonadota; class Betaproteobacteria; order Burkholderiales; family Sphaerotilaceae; genus Ideonella; species Ideonella sp. Next base: position 52,110 of record NZ_JAYSDQ010000006.1, on the reverse strand, counting down.
CCGCACGCAGCTCGTCTACGCCTGCTCGCCCGGCAACCCCACCGGCGCGGTGATGCCGCTGGCCGAATGGAAGACGCTGTTCGAGTTGAGTGACCGCCACGGCTTCGTGATCGCAAGCGACGAGTGCTACTCGGAAATCTACTTCCGCGACGAAGCGCCGCTGGGCGCGCTGGCCGCTGCCAAGGCGCTGGGGCGTGAAGGCTTTCGCAACCTGATCGTGTTGTCGAGCCTGAGCAAGCGCAGCAACGTGCCCGGCATGCGCTCGGGCTTCGTCGCCGGCGACGCCGACATCCTCAAGGCTTTCCTGCTCTACCGCACCTACCACGGCAGCGCGATGAGCAAGGTGGTGCAGGCCGCCAGCGCCGCCGCCTGGAACGATGAGGCCCATGTGGAGGCCAACCGCGCCCAGTACCGCGCCAAGTTCGCGCAAGTGACGCCAATGCTGGCCAAGATGCTCGACGTGAAGCTGCCCGATGCGGGCTTCTACCTCTGGGCCGGCGTGCCAAAAGATGCCCATGGTGGTGACGACATTGCCTTCAGCCTGGGACTGCTCGCTCAATACAATGTGGCAGTCCTGCCCGGCAGCTTGTTGGCGCGCGAGGCCCACGGCCAAAACCCCGGCGCCGGCCGCATCCGCATGGCGCTGGTGGCCGAAGGGCCCGAATGCCAGGAAGCCGCCGAACGCATCGTTGCCTACACGCGATCCCTCTGACCCCACCCCCTCATGACGCACGCTTTGCAAACCCTCATCGACCAGGCCTGGGAAGAACGTGCCCAGCTCAACGCTGCCACGGCCTCGCCTGACATCCGCAAAGCGGTGGACCAAGTCATCGCCGACCTGAACGGCGGCCGCCTGCGCGTGGCCGAGCGCCAGGGCGTGGGCCAATGGACGGTGAACCAGTGGGTCAAGAAGGCGGTGCTGCTGAGCTTCCGCCTGAACGACAACCGCAAGATGCAGTCGGGCGACCTGACCTTCTACGACAAGGTCGAGACCAAGTTCTCGCACATGGACGACGCGGCGCTGGCCGCCGCCGGCGTGCGCGTGGTGCCGCCGGCCGTGGCGCGCCGCGGCAGCTACATCGCCAAGGGCGCGGTGCTGATGCCGTCATACGTCAACATCGGCGCCTACGTCGACGAAGGCACGATGGTCGACACCTGGGCCACCGTGGGCTCGTGCGCCCAGATCGGCAAAAACGTGCACCTCTCTGGCGGCGTGGGCATTGGCGGCGTGCTCGAGCCGCTGCAGGCCAACCCGACCATCATTGAAGACAACTGCTTCATCGGCGCCCGCTCCGAAGTGGTCGAGGGCGTGATCGTCGAGGAGAACTCGGTGATTTCGATGGGCGTGTACATCGGCCAGAGCACCAAGATCTACGACCGCGCCACTGGCGAGGTGATCTATGGCCGTGTGCCGGCCGGCTCGGTGGTCGTCAGCGGCAACCTGCCCTCGCCGGACGGCAAGTACAGCCTGTACTGCGCGGTGATCGTCAAGCGGGTGGACGCCCAGACCCGGGCAAAGACCAGTATCAACGAACTGCTGCGCGGCTGATACCCTGCCACATACGCCCCAACCAAGCGCTGCAACCTTTCACCCCCGCCGGGAGATATGCCGTGATCACGATGGAAAACGTGTTGCGCCTGATGGCCGACAAGAGCGCTTCGGACCTGTACCTCTCGGCCAACGCGCCCATCTTGCTGAAGGTCAACGGCCAGCTGGTGCCGGTGACCGACCATGTGCTGCCGCCGGCCGCACCGCGCCAGCTGCTGACCGAGATCCTCACCCCGCTGCAGCTCGAAGAGCTGGAGCAAGAAGGTGAGCTGAACATCGGCTTCGGCATTCCGAAGGTCGGCAGCTTCCGGCTCTCGGCATTCAAGCAGCGGGCGACGATCGCGGCGGTGGTGCGTTGCATCCCGGTGCGCATCCCGGCGATCGACTCGCTGCACCTGCCGCCGATCCTGGCGACGCTGGCGCTCGAAAAGCGCGGCCTGATCCTGATGGTGGGCGCCACCGGCACCGGCAAGAGCACCACGCTGGCGGCGATGCTGGAGCAGCGCAACCAGCAGATGGCCGGCCACATCCTCACCATCGAGGATCCCATCGAATTCCTGTTCACCAACAAGAAGTCGGTGGTCAACCAGCGCGAGGTCGGGCGCGACACCAACACGCTGCAGGTCGGCCTGAAGAACGCGCTGCGCCAGGCCCCCGACTGCATCATGATCGGCGAGATCCGCGACCGCGAGACGATGTCGCAGACGATCTCGTACGCGCTGTCGGGCCACCTGGTGCTGGCCACGCTGCACGCCAACAACAGCCACCACGCGCTGGGCCGGATCCTGTCGTTCTACACGCCCGAGTCGCGCCCCGCACTGCTGGCCGACCTGGGCGCCGCGATGAAGGCCATCGTGTCGCAGCGCCTGCTGCGCTCGGGCTCGGGCGGCCGCATCCCGGCGGTCGAGGTGCTGCTGAACTCGAAGCTGGTGTCCGAGCTGATCGAGAAGGGCGACTTCGGCGGCGTGCGCGAGGCGATGGAGCGCTCACTGGCCGAAGGTTCGCAGACCTTCGAACACGACCTGGCACGGCTGATCACCGAAGGCATCGTCTCGCGCGAAGAAGCGCTGATCCACGCCGATTCGCCGACCAACCTGTTGTGGCGCCTGCAAAACGAGAGCGAGCCCGTCTCGCGCGTGCCGGTCAGCAAGCCCGAGCCCGAGAGCCCCTCGTTCACCGAAATCACGCTCGACGTGGTGCCGGAAGACCCGAAGCCGAAGCCTTTGGTCATCAGCGCAAGGACGCGTTAGCCCCCACGCCCGCTCCGGCGGGCTGCCCCCCGAGGGGGCTCGCGCAGCGGACCGGCAAAGCCGGATCCGCGCACGCCACTTGAAGGATGCCTGCGCCGAGCGCGGCATGCCCATGGACACGAATGACGGCCGTACTTCGCCTGCTTGAAGACCTGCTCGCCCGCCCCAGCGTCACCCCCGACGACAAAGGCTGCCAGGCGCTGATTGCCGAGCGCCTGGGGGCGGCGGGCTTCGCTTGCGAGCACCTGCCCTTCGGGCCCGACGACTTTCGCGTGGCCAACCTGTGGGCCGTGCGCAGCGGTGGTAGGCCGGGCCCGACTATCGTCTTCGCCGGCCATACCGATGTGGTGCCCACCGGCCCGCTGGGGGCGTGGAGCAGCAACCCGTTCGTGCCCAGCTACCGCCACGGCAAGCTGTACGCCCGCGGCGCGGCCGACATGAAGACCTCGGTCGCCGCGATGGTGGTGGCAGCCGAAGAGTTCGCCCTCGCCCATCCCCAGCACGCGGGCCGCATCGCCTTCTTGCTGACCAGCGACGAAGAAGGCCCGTCGGTCGACGGCACGGTCAAGGTCGTGCAAACGCTGTGCGAGCGTGGCGAGCAGCTGGACTGCTGCATCGTCGGCGAGCCCACGTCGGTCGAGACGCTGGGCGACATGATCAAGAACGGCCGCCGCGGCTCGCTGTCCGGCAAGCTCACGGTGCGTGGCGTGCAAGGCCATGTGGCCTACCCGCAGCTGGCGAAGAACCCGATCCACCTCGCTGCGCCGGCGCTGGCCGAACTGGCGGGCATCCAGTGGGACAGCGGCAACGAGTACTTCCCGCCGACCACCTGGCAGGTCTCGAACATCCACGGCGGCACCGGCGCGACCAACGTGATCCCCGGCGAGCTGGTGGTCGATTTCAACTTCCGCTTCTCGACCGCATCGACGCCCGAGGGCCTGAAGGCACGTGTCGGCGAGGTCTTGAACCACCACGGGCTGGACTGGTCGGTCGCCTGGACACTGGGCGGTGAGCCGTTCCTGACGCCGGTCGGCTCGCTGGTCTCGGCGCTGTCGTCCGCCATCACCGCAGAGACCGGACAGACGCCCGAGCTGTCGACCACCGGCGGCACCTCCGACGGCCGCTTCATCGCCAAGGTTTGTGAGCAGGTGGTCGAGTTCGGCCCGGTCAACGCCACGATCCACAAGATCGACGAGCACGTGGCGATCGACGCCATCGAGCCGCTGAAGAACATCTACCGGCGCACGCTGGAAACGCTGCTGGTGTAGCCACGCATGACCGTCATCGAACTCATCGAGCAAATGAGCGCGCGCCTCGAGCAGGCGGGCGTTTCGTTTGGCCACGGCACGACCAACGCCTTTGACGAAGCCGCCTGGCTGGTGCTGTGGGCCGTGGGCCACCCGCTGGACGGGCTGGACCTGGTGGCCGAGCAGCCGGTGGGCGACGCGCAGGTGGCCAAGGCCGCCGCGCTCATCGAGCGCCGCATCGACACCCGCCGGCCCGCCGCCTACCTGACCGGCGAGGCCTGGCTGCAAGGCGTGCCGTTCAGCGTCGACGAGCGGGTCATCGTGCCGCGCTCGTTGATCGCCGAGTGCATTGCCGACGCGACGATCGACCCCTGGCTGGGTGCCGACACGCGTCGCGTGCTCGACCTGTGCACCGGCAACGGCAGCCTGGCCGTGCTGGCCGCGATGGCCTGGCCGGATGTCGATGTCACCGCGTCGGACCTGTCGGCCGATGCGCTGGCCGTGGCGCGCGTCAACGTGCGCAGGCACGAGCTGCAAGAGCGGATCCAGCTGATGCAAGGCGACGGCCTGGCGGCACTGGCCGGCCAGCCGCCCTTCGACCTGATCCTGTGCAACCCGCCCTATGTGAACGCGCAGTCGATGGCCGAGTTGCCGCCCGAGTTCCGCGCCGAGCCCGAGATGGCGCTTGCCGGCGGCCGCGATGGCATGGACTTCATCCGCAGCCTGCTGCGCGACGCACCGGCCCACATGACGCCGGCCGCCGTGCTGGTGCTCGAGATCGGGCACGAGCGCGAGCACTTCGAGGCCGCCTTCCCGACGCTCGACGTGGTCTGGCTGCCCACCAGCGCCGGCGACGACCAGGTGCTGCTGGTCACGCGAGACGCACTGGTCGCCGGCTGACGCCGGCCCTTGGCCAACGCCCCGGAGCATCGCGCTCTGAATGAAGGGGCTGCAAAAAATTCTTTCGGCAGGTGCGTCCAAGTGCCGGAAGGCTCCGTAGGTCGGTTCGTCACTTTCCGGTGACGACGCGGCACCCCGCCATGTGGCGGGGGTCGCGATTCCATCCAACCCCAAGGAGCCATTCCCATGTCAATCCTGACCCATCGTTTCTTCAAGCTGCCCCTCGTTGTTGCCGCCGTCGGTGCGGCGTGCCTGGCCTCGGTGGCACCTGCACACGCCGCAGACAAGGCGTCGTTCCGCATGGTCCGCTCGCCGGCGCTCAACGCCTTCCCGTCGTGCGTGCCCTACGCCACCGCGAAGGTGAGGATCGTCTCGAGTGGTGAGGTCGAGACGATGACGGTGGACGTCGACGGCCTGCCCCCCAACACGGGCTTCGACCTCTTCGTTCTTCAGCAGCCCAACGCGCCGTTCGGCATGGCCTGGTACCAGTCTGATCTGGAGACCGACCAGTACGGCCATGGCAGCGTGAAGGTCCTGGGCCGCTTCAACATCGAGACCTTCATGGTCGCTCCCGGCACGGTGGCCGCGCCGCAAACCCAGCCGACCGCCGCGGCATCGAACCCCGCAACGCCGCCGATTCAGATGTACCACCTGGGCCTCTGGTTCAACTCGCCGACCGATGCCGCGGCCGCCGGCTGCCCGGGCGCGACCACGCCCTTCAACGGCGAGCACAACGCGGGGGTGCAGGTGCTGAACACCAGCAACTTCGACGCCCTCTCGGGCCCGCTGCTGAAGATCAACTGATCGCGCTCAGTCCGCCCCAGCTCAGTCCGCACTGACGGTGCGGTCTGCCGCCCACGCCCGCAGCTCGGCGATGGCTTCGGCCCTCGTCACCGACAGCGGGCGTGTGCGCAGCAGCTCGCGCATCACGGCCTCGTGCTGCGGAGGTTCGCCGCGGGCATGGGCTTCGTAGCGCGCGGCCACCACCGCGGCCTCGATCTCGGCGCCCGAGAAGCCTTCGCTGCGCTCGACCAGTGGCCCGAGCGCAGCGTCGTCGAAGGCGATGCGGTGCTTGTGCAGGTGGATGCGGAAGATGCTTTGCCGCACCTCTGGCGCCGGCAGGTCGACGAAGAAGATCTCGTCGAACCGACCCTTGCGCATCAGCTCGGGCGGCAGGCCCTCGATGTCGTTGGCCGTGGCAACGAGGAACACGCTGGACTCGCGCTCGGCCATCCAGGTCAGCAGCGAGCCCAGCATGCGCTTGCCGGCGCCCGTGTCGCCATCGCCCTGCCCGCCCGCCAGGCCCTTCTCGATCTCGTCCATCCACAGCACGCAGGGCGCCATCGCGTCGGCCACCTTCAGCGCCTCACGCAGCTTGCGTTCGCTCTCGCCCTGGTACTTGTCGAACAGCGCGCCAAAGTCCATGCGAAACAACGGCACCTGCCACGACGCGGCAATCGCCTTGGACGCCAGGCTCTTGCCCGAGCCCTGCACGCCCAGCATCAGCACGCCACGCGGCACCGGCAGGCCCGAGGCTTCGGGGTCGAGGAAAGGTTCGCGGCGCAACAGCAGCCAGCGCTTGAGCGCCTTCATGCCGGCCACGTCGTCCATCGCCGGCAGCTTCTGCTCGAACACCAGCAGCTCGGCCTCGCCCAGCGTCTCTTGCTTGGCCGACAACACGCGCGCCAGGTCTGCGGTGCAGATCACGCCATCGGTGAGGGTGAGCCTCACCAGGTGCCGCACCGACGCCTCGGGCAGCCCGACCATGTGGCGCAACAGCGATTCCAGCGTCTTGCGGCAACCGCTCACACCCGGCTGCCTGTCGAGCTCTTCCTTGAACAGCTTTCTGACCATGTCGATGGTCATCGGCTCCACCTCGAAGCGGCTGGTGAAGGGCACCAGTTCGCTGGGCAGCTCGATGTCGTGCCCCACGAACACGATCTGCTGCCCCTTGCCTTCGCCCTTGAGGGCAATCTCTTTCATCGCCCGTGTGATCAGCGGGTTGCTCAGGTAGGGGTGGACGTCGAGAAAGATGACCAAGGCCCCTGCCGACAAACGATCGACCGCCTGCAGCGCCTCGGGCAGTTGCTTGGTGTCGGCCGCGTCCACCGTGGTGTTGCTGCCGAAGTCCGTGAGCGACAGCTTCAGGCCATGGGCGACCTTCAGGCCGCGGCTGGCCGACCACGTCCACACCTCGCGCTGCGTGCGCGCGGCGATGCGCTCGAACAGGGCCAGCACCCGCTTTTCCTCGTGGGTCTCGATCATCACGATCGGCGTCTTGGTGTCGAGCAGCGAGAACAACTCGTCGGCTTGCTGGAGCAGAGGCATGCAGGGTCCTGAAATGAGTGCGGCGGCCCGCGGATTGTCTGGCATGGATGCCAGCGTTCCACGCCCACCCCGCGCGCGGCCCGGCCCCGCCGCGACGACCATCACGGACCTCCTTCTCGCCTTCCGGTCGACATCACAGCGAGGCCATCGCGCCGCTCAGGCGCGCGTCGTCGGGCGCTTCGTCGGGCGCTTCGTTGTTCGCGCTTTCGCCGTGCGTGGCAACTTGGCCGCCGGCGTCGCGGCGGCGCGGCGCGCCACCTCCCAACTCAGCCGGCACCACTGCGCCAGTGACTGCCGGTCGTCCCAGGCGCTGGCCGGCATCGCCCCGAAGCGCCGCACGGTCACCTGCCGGCCTCCGGATTTGCCGTAGGTGAACGGCTCGCCGCCGCCAGCGGCCTGCAGTGCCGCCCGCAGCGCATCGTCAACCGTCAACCAGACCTGCCCCTGGATCACCGCGGCGAACTGCGTACCGTCCAGCCGCAGGCCGTCGCCACCGAAGAAGCGCACTACGTCCACCGGCGCCCAATCGGCCAGCGCCTCGCGCAACTCGACCGCCACCGTCGATGCGGCGTGGCTCACGGTGCGCCGAGCGGAAAGAAGCCGGCGACATCCACCAGCCGACCATCGGCCGCGTGGCGCGCGCTGCAGCGTGCGGCCATCGGCAGCGCACAAACGCCACCAGGCCCGAGCTGGGCATCGCGTGGCCAAAGATGGTCAGCGGGAAGGGTCATGCGGATCTCCTCTTGCGTCGGGTGGCGGGGGCCGGCGTTGCGGCCAGCGCCGCGAACTCGGTGTCGATCAACGGGGCCAACTCGCTGTCGGGCCGGCCGCCGCGCACGAGCACCAGCACGCCCTGGTACAGCGCGAGCAGGCGCAACGCGAGCCCGGCCGGCGATGCGGCGCGCGGCAGGTGGCCCGCATCGATGGCCTCTTGCAGGCTGTTCTCGAAGGCCTGACGCAAGAGATCCAGGCCCTCGTGGACACCGGTCAATGCCTCGCCGCCGGCCGGGCCGAACTCGATCGCGCTGTTGGTCAGCAGGCAACCGTGCCGGGCGCCTGCTGGCTCGTGGAGCAGCGACCGGAAAAGGCCGTGAAGGCCCGCCAGCCCAGCACCGGGCGCCAGGTACTGCGCGATGCGGCCGCCCACCACGGTGTCGTTGTAGTGCGCCAGCGCGGCATTGAACAAGCCCTGCTTGTCGCGGTAGCCGTGGTAGAGGCTGCCCGAGCGCAAGCCGGTGGCCTGTTCCAGGTCCTTGATCGACGTGCCGGCATAGCCGCGCTCGCGAAAAGCCTGCATCGCCGCGCGCAGCAGCGCTTCGTCTTCGTAGGTCTTGGGTCGCGACATGGTGAGGTTTGTTGGCCGATCATTCTAGAATGATCAATCAAAAAAGCAGGCCCCGCCAGCCTCCCGACACGCCGACTGACCTACACTGCGCTCCCCGCGCGCGTGCACGCTGCGCCCGTGGCCGCTGCACTGCGGCCGCCCCCTCGGCCGGCCTCGTCGTCCCCGTTTTCCCTCGTTCCTTTTCCCTCTTCATGATCACCCTGCGCAACGTCACGCTCCGGCGCGGCACCAAGGTCGTGCTGGACAGCGCTTCCGTCACCCTGAACCCCGGAGAGAAGATCGGCCTGGTCGGGCGCAATGGCGCCGGCAAATCCAGCCTGTTCGCGCTGCTCGCCGGCCGCCTGGGCGCCGATGGCGGCGACTTCGAGATCCCGCCGCGCTGGCGCATGGGCGAGGTCGTGCAGCACATGCCCGAGACCGAAGACCCGGCGACCGATTTCGTGCTGCAAGGCGACACGCCGCTGATGGAAGCCCAAGCCGAGCTGGCCGCCGCCGAAGCCGCCGACGACGGCGAGGCCATGGCCCACGCCCACCTCTCGCTCGAAGAAGCCGGTGCCTTCGACGCCCGCGCCCGCGCGCAAACGCTGCTGCTGGGCCTGGGCTTCAAGCGCGACCAGCTCGACGCGCCGGTCAATAGCTTCTCGGGCGGCTGGCGCATGCGCCTGCAGCTGGCCCGCGCGCTGATGTGCCCGGCCGACCTGATGCTGCTGGACGAGCCGACCAACCACTTGGACCTGGACGCGCTGGTCTGGCTCGAAGGCTGGCTGCAGCGCTTCAGCGGCACGCTGCTGGTCATCAGCCATGACCGCGAATTCCTCGACGCGATCACCCAGGTCACTCTGCACCTCGAAGACGCCAAGCTGACGCGCTACGGTGGCAACTACACCACCTTCGAAGAGATGCGCGCCGTGCGCCTGAGCCAGCAGGCGGCCGCCTTCTCGAAGCAGCAAGAGCGCATCGCCCACCTGCAGCACTTCATCGACCGCTTCAAGGCCAAGGCCAGCAAGGCCAAGCAGGCACAGAGCCGCGTCAAGGCGCTCGACCGCATGGAGCGCCTGGCGCCAGTGCTGACCGCCAGCGACTTCAACTTCGAGTTCCGCGAGCCGCAAAGCCTGCCGAACCCGATGCTCGCGATGAGCGACATGGTCTGCGGCTACAAGCACGCCAACCCGGACGGCAGCGACAAGGCGATCGTGCACAACATCAACCGCACGGTGCTGGCTGGCCAGCGCATCGGCGTGCTGGGTGCCAACGGCCAGGGCAAGTCGACCTTCGTCAAGACGATCGCGCGCGAGAACCCAGCCCTGGGCGGCACGGTGACCGAAGGCAAGGGCCTGTCGATCGGCTACTTCGCACAGCAGGAGATGGACCTGCTGCACGCCGACGACACGCCGCTGCAGCACATGGTGCGGCTGGCCCGCACCGTGGGGCCGGAGGCTCGCGAGCAAGAGCTGCGCGATTTCCTCGGCCAGTTCCGCTTCGTCGGCGAGATGGTGCACCAGACCATCGGCACGCTGTCGGGCGGCGAAAAGGCGCGCCTGGTGCTGGGCTCGCTGGTCTGGCAGCGACCCAACCTGCTGCTGCTGGACGAGCCGACCAACCACCTGGACCTGACGACGCGCGAAGCGCTGTCGATGGCGCTGAACGAGTTCGAAGGCTCGGTGATGCTGGTCAGCCACGACCGCGCACTGCTGCGCGAGGTCTGCGACGAGTTCTGGCTGGTGGCCGACGGCGCGCTGAAGCCTTTCGACGGCGACCTGGACGACTACCAACGCTGGCTGCTGGACCGCAGCCGCGAGGCCGCACGGGCCCTGTCGGGCAAACAATCGGCCCCTGCACCCGCACCGGTGGCCGCGCCGGCACCGAAGGCCAGCGCGGCACCCGCCCCGAAAGCGCCGGCCCCAGCGCCCGCCGGCCGCGACGACCGCAAGGCCGCGGCACAGGCCCGCGCCAAGCTGGCCGACCGCACCCGCCCACTGCGCAACGAGGTGCTGAAGATCGACCAGCGGCTCGCCAAGCTGCACGCCGAGCAGGCCGCCGTCGAGGCGCAGCTGGCCCAACCCGGCCTGGCCGGTGAGCAATTCGGCGAACTCGGCCGCCAGCTCGCCCACGTGCAGGCCGAGGTTGCGATGCTCGAAGAGCGCTGGCTCGAACTGCACACCGAGATCGAGGCGATGAAATAGCGCCCCCACGGCCCCTTCCGGGGCCTGCCCCCCGAGGGGGCTCGCGCAGCGGCCCGGCCAAGCCGGATCCGCGCACGCCACTTGAAGGACGGCAGCGCTGCGCGCGCCTCACCCAATCCTTTCGAAATCCATTTCCCAGTTCGTTTCCCAGGTCTTGCCACCGTCCTGCGAGAAGGCCTGTTCCCAGCGCGGCGTTTCGGTGCGGGTGCGCAACCACAGGAAACGCACCTTGATCGGCTGCCCGCGGAAGGTGTCGTCGGCGTAGAACACGCCGTCGCCGCCTTCGAACTTGCCGACCATCGGCACATCGATCTGGCCAGGCATGCGCGCATCCAGCCACCAGATCGACCACTGCTGGTTCTGCGGATCCCAGCAGCGGATCGTCGATGCACGGTAGCGGCCGCTGGGCAGGTCCAGCACGTTGTGGTCGACGTTGCCCTGCCCGCCCATCAGCGGCTGCATGTGGCTGACACCTTCGAACAGCTCCCATTCGGTGCAACCCGCCAGGCGGTCGCGCAGTCGGCGGTGGTGCACGCGCCAGTGGCCGAACAGCGGGTCGAAATCGTGGCAGGTGCCTTCGTGCGGGGTGGTCAGGTCGGTGATCGTGGGCATGGTGGTCTCCTGGGGACGTGGTGGGTGAAGATCAAGCGCGCTGCGAGCGCGCGGTGGGTTCGAGCGTGAGCACAAGGGGTTCGGCGCGCAGCCAACGCGCGAGTGCCGGCAGGCCCGGCACCGGTTGATCGGTGGGCCACGCGGCCAGCAGCAGCAGCACCGGGCCATCGGTGCGCACCGGCAAGCGCGCAAAGTTGTTCTCGGCCGGCTCGGTCTCGAGCACCGCCAGGTCTTGTGCGCCGGCTTGCCGCAGCGCGGGCAACCAGTGCGCCGCCACGTGGTCACGCAAGCCGGGGCCGGCCGGCTCGGCCAGCGGCAGCACGATCGCGCGCCACGGCCGCGGCGGCATGGCGCGTTCGGCGGCGGCCAGCGCCGGCAGGCCCGGGCTCGGCCGCAGCAGCAGCACATCGTCCGAATCGGCGATCGTCGCGTTGGCCGCGTTGCGAAAGGCCTGCCAGACCGGGCCGGAGTAGAAGGCGTTCAAGCCCGCTGGCCGCGACGGCATGTCGGCAAAGGCGCGCAGCCAGGTGAAGCGGTCTGGCTCGGCCGGCTCGCGAAAGAGGCCGGGCAGCCGCATGCCGGCCGCCTCCTGGCTCTCGATGAACTCGCGTTCGAACAGCGCAATCAGCTCGTCGCGCCGGCCCGGCTGCGTGCGGTAGCGGCGCAGCTCGACAACGGTGAGGGGTGTGGGGGTGTCCATGGCGGCATGATGTGCCGCCATACATGACACCGAATGTCATGTTTTCACATCAACGATTCACTTTCGGCCCCCTCACCCCAAATGGGGAGACCGACGGCCCGATGATTCGCTTCGCTCGTGCCGGTGACGCCGCGGTGGCTCAGCGCTTCGGACGAGGCACCTGCCTGCCGGCGATGCTGAAGAGAACGCCTGAGTCGGTGGTGCCACCCGCTTCCGTCACACCGTAGAGGCGACCGTCGGTGCCTTCGACAAGCTCGCCGTCCCCTTCGGCACCGTCGGGGCCGCTGAAGGAGTGGACCTCCGTCAGCTTGCCGCTTGGCGTCAAGCGGTAGACCCAGCCCTTGTCCGATGCACCACCCCAGAAGACCGTGCCATAGAAGTTGCCATCGCTGGCCTTCAAGAGCCCCCCCGAGGGGCGCGCCCACACGTCCATCACCTTCACGCTGCCATCGCGCCTCAGCAGGAACAAGGCACCTTGGTCCTGCGAGCCGCCGAAGTTCGACGTGCCGTACAGGCTGCCGTCGTCGCCCTCGATCAGCGGGCTGGTCGAGCCGTTGGCGTCGCCAGCCTGCGCGCCGAACCCATGCACACGCGTCATCTGGCCGTCGAGTGTCATGCAATACACCGTGCCACCACCCCAGCGTCCACCGGTGTAGGTGGTGCCGCACAGGTGACCGTCGCGGGTCTGGATCAACGGCGCGAGCGGCCGTTGCCCGTCCTTCCGGCTGGCGCCGAAGTGGTACATCACCTCGAAGGTGCCGTCGAGCGCGATCCGGTACACCGTGCCGTGCCCGTACTGACCGCCGCCGCTGGTGGTGCCGTAGAGGCGGCCATCGCTCGCCTGGACCAGGCCGGCACCTGGATCACCACCGTCGTCGTCTCGGAAGGTGTGCAGCGTGGTCAACACCCCCGCCGGATCCAACCGAAACACGGTGCCAGCCGGGAAGCCCCCTCCAACGCCCCCCGAGGAGGTGACGCCGTACAGATTGCCGTCGCTGGCCTGGATCAAGGTGCCCTCGGGGCCGTAGCCATCGCTGACATTGAACGAATGCACGGTGGTCACCGCACCGCTCGGCTTCACCCGGTAGACCGTGCCAAAGTCATTCTGCCCGCCGGCATATGACACGCCGTACAAGTTGCCGTCGCTGGCCAGCATCGGCGGACGGGGCCGCGCGCCACCGCTGTGAGGATCCTTGCCAAAGGCAAACGAATGCACGGTGCGGAAATGAACGACCGACTCGCTATCAGCCGATGCCGACTGGGCATGCGCCATGGCGACAAATAGCAACGTCACGGCGCCTGCCAGCCACGGACGAAACGCAACGGAGCGACGCTGCGAACCAGTGGATTCAGTACTCATGCCTAGCTCCCAACTTGAACGCACGGTCGGCCGAGCATAGCCATGCACCGGCCGGCGTCAAGCCAAGCCATCGGCTCGAGGCGATCACCCCCCTAACTCCACAACGTGGCGGCAACTCCCGTGCCCGCCTCAGGCACCCGGGCCGCAATCGAGGCAGCGCTCCACCGGCACCGGCCCCATGCGCAGCGAACGCTGCAAGAAGCGCAGCGCCGTGCGCAGGCCCTCTTCGATCACCGGGTGGTAGAACGGGCTGTCGAGCATCTGCTGCACCGTGTCACCACGCTGCACCGACCAGGCCAGCAAGTGCCCGATGTGTTCGGCCGCCGGGCCGATCATCTCGGCCCCCAGGAAGCGCCCGCTGCCATGCTCGGCGTACACCCGCAGCGCGCCCTGGTTCTTCAGCATCACGCGGCTGCGGCCCTGGTCTTCGAACAGCACCTCGCCGGTCTCGAACGAGACCTTGTCATGGCACAGCTCGAGGTGGCTGCGGCCGGCCAGCATGATCTGCGGGTCGGTGAAGGCCACGGCCAGCGGCGCGCGGCGCGGGCGCTCGCGCACATCCGGGTAGCGGCCGGCGTTGTCGCCGGCGATGCGGCCCTCGTCGGCAGCCTCGTGCAGCAGCTCCATCTCGCTGTTCGCGTCGCCGGCGATGAAGACGTGCCTGTCGCCGATCTGCGAGGTGCGGCGATCGAAGCGCGGCACACCCTGCGCATCCAGCGGCAGGTGGGTGTTCTCCAGGCCCAGGCCGCGCAGGTTCGGCGCCCGCCCGGCGGCGGCCAGCACCCAGTCGAAGCGTTCGTCGCCGGCCTCGGTCTGCACGACGACCTCGTCGCCTTCGCGGCGCAGCTGCAGGTTCTTGGCCTCCAGCTGCAGCGGCAGCTCGCGGCTGAAGATCTCACGCGTCAAGGCCTGCAGCGCCGGGTCGGTCAGCGGGCCGATGCGCGCGCTGCGGCCGTACACCCGCACCCGCACGCCGAGCCGGTGCAGGGCCTGCGCCAGCTCCAGCGCGATCACGCCGGCGCCGAGCACGGCCACCGACTTCGGCAGCGTCTGCCAGCTGAACACGTCGTCGTTGATCAGCAGGCGGTCGCCTGCCGCTTCGCGCCACTGCGCCGGCACGGTCGGGTGCGAGCCGGTGGCGATGACGATGCGCTCAGCGCGAACCTGCGTGTGGTCGTCGACCTGCAGCGTGTGCGCGTCGATGAAGCGGGCATGGCCACGCAGCTTGTGCTCGGCCGGCCAGTTCTCGACCGCCTCGGTGACGAAGCCAACAAAGCGGTCGCGCTCGCTGCGCACCCGGCGCATGACCACTTCGCCGTCGATGCGCAATGGGCCGGCGTGCACACCAAAGGCACCGGCATGCTGGGCCGTGTGCGCGGCCTCGGCCGCGGCGATCAGCAGCTTGCTCGGCATGCAGCCCACGCGCGCGCAGGTGGTGCCGTAGGGGCCGCCTTCGATCACCAGCACGTTGCGGGTGTGTGCCAACGCGGAGCGGTAGGCCGTCATGCCGGCGGTGCCCGCCCCGATGATCGCCACGTCGACCTGCCTGTGCTTCATGAGTCGCCTTTCACCAGCCTGCCAGCGGCCGGCCCCGCAGCGTAGCGCGGCGGCGCGGCCGGCGCCAGGCGAAGGGGCTTGTCGATCGCCGTCGGCCGCGGCGCGGTCAGCCTTCGCTGGGTGCGCGGCTGAGCGCGTTGTTGGCGGTGACCAGCTGGTTCAGCATGCGCAGGAACTCGGCCTGCTCTTGCGGCGGCAGGGGCTGCAGCATGCGCTCTTGCGCGCGGCGCATGGCCGGCACCACCTCGGTCAGCAGCGCGTGGCCAGGGCCGGTGAGCGACAACAGTCGCACGCGCCGGTCGGACGGGTCCAGGTCGCGCCGCACCAGGCCGCGCGCCTCCAGCCGGTCGATCACGCTGGCGATGGTCGAGGTGTCGAAGCCGATCGAGCGGGCCAGCGAGCGCTGGTCCACACCCGGCGCGTTGGCCAGCGCCTGCATCGTCGCGTACTGCACGGGGGTCACGCCATGCGGCTCGGCCTCTTGCAGAAAGATCGCCACCGCAATCTGCTGCAGGCGGCGGATCGAATGGCCGGGCAGGCTGTCCAGCGCGATGGGGTTGGCGGCAGCGGCAGCGCGGCTCTTGTTGTCCTTGGGGGCGGGCATGAGGGCAGGCTTCTGGAAACCGATTCCAGAAACGCGCCGGATGCTATCACCGCCCTTGCCCGCTGAGCGCCTTCGCGCCAGCCGTTGCGCTGTATCAATGACCACATAGCGCTTGTCTTCCTTAGAGTATTCGATATGGCGCACAAGCAAAATATACTGCCGTATATATCGATCACCGATCCACACGCTCTCGCCATGCCTTCAGCACGCCCCATCGTCCTCGCGCTCGGCGCCTTGCTCGTCAGCTGGAGCGCCCATGCCGCCGAGCTGACCGTGTCGGCCGCCGCCAGCCTGACCAACGCCTTCCAGGGCCTGGCACCGTTGTTCGAGCGTGCGAACCCCGGCACCAAGCTGCAATTCAACTTCGGCGCGTCCGGCGCGCTGTTGCAGCAAATGGCCAAGGGGGCACCGGTCGACGTGTTCGCCAGCGCCGACCAAGAGACGATGGACCAGGCGCAGGCCCAATCGCTGGTGCAGGCGGCGCAGCGCCGCAACTTCGCATCGAACACGCTGGTGGTGGTGGTGCCGCAGGCGGCCGCGACCCTGCCGAAAGATGTGAAAGACCTGAGTCGACCGGCCTATGCGCGCATCGCGATCGGGCTGCCCGGCAGCGTGCCGGTGGGCCGCTACACCAAGCGCGTGCTCGAAGCCGCCGGCCAATGGGCGGCCATCGAGCCGAAAATGATCGGCGCACAGAACGTGCGCCAGGCGCTCGACTACGTGGCCCGCGCCGAGGTCGATGCCGGCTTCGTCTATGCCACCGATGCAGCGCTGATGCCCGACAAGGTCAAGGTCGCGCTGACGGTGCCCACCACCACGCCGGTGCTCTACCCCGCCGCACCCTTGGTGGCCAGCCCGAACGCCGAGTTGGCCAAGCGCTTCGTCGAGTTCCTGCTGGCGCCTTCTGCCCAGGCCGTGCTGGCGAAGCACGGCTTCGGCCAGCCCTGAGCCACGCGGGCACGGTCAGATGGAAGGCGCCTGGGTCCCGTTGCTGCTGACGCTGAAGGTCGCGGGTTGGGCAACAGCGCTGAACCTGCTGTTCGGTGTCGGCCTGGGTTTCGCGATGGCGCGCTGGCGCTTTGCCGGGCGCGACCTGCTGGACGCCGTCTTCACGCTGCCGATGGTGATGCCGCCCACGGTGCTGGGCTACTACCTGCTGGTGCTGATCGGCACGCAGGGGCCGATCGGCGGCTGGCTTTTCCGGCACTTCGGCGTCCGGCTGATCTTCAGCTGGCAGGCGGCCGTGTTGGCGGCGACCGTGGTCGCCTTCCCACTGGTGTTCAAGGCGGCGCGGGCCGCGTTCGAAACCGTCGACACGCAGTTGGAGCAGGCGGCGCGCACGCTGGGTGTCAGCGAGGCTGCCGTGTTCTTCCGCGTGTCGTTGCCTTTGGCCTGGCGCGGCATCTTGTCGGGCCTGCTGCTGTCTTTCGCGCGCGCGATGGGCGAGTTCGGCGCCACGCTGATGGTGGCCGGCAGCATCCCGGGCAAGACGCAGACACTGTCGATCGCGGTCTACGAGGCGGTGCAGGCCGGGCAGGACGACACCGCCAATTTCCTGGTCGCCCTCATGTCGTTGGTCAGCATCGCCGTCCTGCTTGCCGCGGGCCGGCTGTTGCCGGGGCGCGTGGCGCGCGCCGCATGAGGCCGGAATGACCTGGGACATTGCACTCACCAAGACGCTGCGCCACGACCAGGCGCGGTTCCAGCTCGATGTGCGCTTCGCCAGCGCTGCGCGGCGGCTGGTGCTGTTCGGCCCATCTGGGGCGGGCAAGACGCAGACGCTGAAGATGATCGCCGGCATCACCCGGCCCGACACCGGCCACGCACGCGTCGCCGGCCAGACGCTGTTCGATGCGCAGCAGGGTGTCGATCTGCCACCCCAGCAGCGCCGCCTGGGCTTTGTGTTCCAGGACTACGCGCTGTTCCCCCATCTCACGGTGCGGCAGAACATCGGTTTTGCCCGGCGCACCAGCTGGCTCAACCCCGCGCCCCGGCACACCGACGACGCGGTCGAGCGCTGGCTGCGCGACTTTCATCTGGCGCCGATCGCCAACCTGTACCCGGCGCAGTTGTCGGGCGGCCAGCGCCAGCGCACTGCCCTGGCCCGCGCGCTGGTGCGCGAGCCGGCGGCGCTGCTGCTGGACGAGCCCTTCGCCGCGCTCGACCAGAACCTGCGCGCACGCCTGCGCGGCGAACTGGCCGAGCTGCTGAACCAGGTGCAGTTGCCGATGCTGCTGATCACCCACGACGAAGGCGACCTGCACAGCCTGGCCGACGAGGTCGTGCACCTGCACGACGGCCACGTGCTCGACACGCCCCCCACCACACAGGTGGCCCATGCCTGAGCGCGGCAACACGGCCCGCACCGGCCGCCGGCGCAGCACCCGACTCGGGCTGGACGGCGCGGTGTGGCTGACGGTCGGCGGCGAAAACCTCGGCGGCCACGCCCGCGTGGCGCTGCTGCGGGCGGTGGCCGAGCAAGGCTCGATCACCCAGGCCGCCAAGGCGGTCGGCCTGAGCTACAAGGCGGCTTGGGACGCGATCGACCAGATGAACCAGCTGGCCGGCGAACCACTGGTCGAGCGCAGCACCGGCGGCCGCGGCGGTGGCTCGACCCGGCTGACCGGGCGCGGCGAGCGGCTGGTGCAGCGCTATGGCCAGATCGACGCCGCACACCAGCGCTTCATGCGCCTGCTGGACCAGGCCTCGATCGACCTCGACCAAGACTTCTCCCTGCTGAGCATCCTCAACATGAAGACCAGCGCGCGCAACCAGTTCGTCGGCACGGTCACCAGCGTGCGCGCAGGCGCCGTGAACGACGAGATCGAGCTGACGCTGCCCGGCGGCGCCCGGCTGGTGGCCACCGTGACCCGCGAAAGCACTGAATTGCTCGGCTTGCGGACCCACATGACGGCGATCGCGCTGGTCAAGGCTTCGTCGGTGATGCTGGCCACCGGGCTGGCGGGCAGCAAGGTTTCGGCACGCAACCAGTTGACCGGCGTCGTCGCAGTCGTCACGCCCGGTGCGGTGAATGCCGAGGTCGAGCTGGAGGTAGCGGGGGCCGGCCGCATCGTCGCCATCGTCACGCAAGACAGCGTGAAGGCGCTCGGGCTCGTGGCAGGCGCCCCTGCCACGGCCTTGTTCGATGCGTCGAGCGTGATTTTGGCGGTGGCGGCCTGACGGCGTGGGTCAGTAGTGCGGCGGCAGCTCGTCGCGCAGCGTGCGCGGCGTGCCCGCGCTGTCGTTCGGCAACTGGTCGCGCAGTTGGCGCAACTCGCGCATCAACAGCTCGATCTGCTGCTGCTGGCGCACGATCGCCTCGTTGAGGTGGTCGATCAGGTCTTCGCTGAAGCTGGCCTTGATCTCCAGCTCCATCAGGCGGCGGTCGATCTCGGTCGAGGAAGGGTCGTCATGCAAAGCGCTCATGGCGCTATTGGACCAGCGATTGGCCCACGAACAGGCAGTGAACCGCGCGGCGTGAATCCCCACATCGCCAATCAGCCAGCCGGCCGAGCCCCTAACCCGATAGGCTGGCGCCCGCCGCCGCCCGGCGTAGAGTGCCCCGCAGGAGGCCACCTCGCCATGCCCGTTCCGCTCAAGCAGTACGCACCGCTGGATGTCTTGCTCGGCCGGCCATCGGCCGCCAACTTTCCACAGCACCCACGGCGCTTTCTGGCCCAGGGCGACTCGTGGTTCTCGTTCGGCTCGGTCAACCCGCTGGCCACCGGCAACATGATGGACGGCATGACCTTCGAGAAAGACAGCTGCGTCGTCAACTGCGCCCACCCGGGCGATGTGCTGGACCACATGGTCGACAAGCGGCGCGAACCGCTGTTCGCCAACCTGCTGATCGGCCGGCAGGCCTGGCGCTGGGACGCGATCCTGCTGTCGCCCGGTGGCAACGACCTGATCGACTTCATCCGCGTGCCACAGGTCGACGGCAACGGCCAGCCCGTGCCGGCCTTCTTGCGCGCCTTGCTGACGGCGGACGAGCGCGGTGGCGCGCCCGACCGCGCGGCGGCCTACGTCAGCGAGCAGGGCTGGGACACCTTCGTGCAGCACATCGTGCCGCAGTTCCACGAGTTCATCGCCATGCGCGACACGGCGGCGAGCCAGAGCCGGGACGCGCCGATCTTCGTGCACACCTACGACTTCATCACCCCGCGCGATGCCGGCGCGGGCCCCGGCGTCGGGCCATGGCTGTTCCCGGCCCTGACCGACTACGAGGTGCCGCAGGCGCTGTGGCTGCCGCTGACCCGGCTGTTCCTGTCGCGCCTGACCGGGCTGATGCGCAGCATGGCGCTGCCGAACTTCCATGTCATCGACACCCAAGGCACGCTGGTGCCCGCCGACCTGGGCAGCCAGGGCGACGACCACGACTGGGCCAACGAGATCCACCCCAACCCGGGCGGCTACCTGAAGCTGGGCGCGGTGTTTGCCGCTGGCATCGAGGCGCTGATGCCTTGAGGGCCCGCCACGCGTGGGCCACATCGTGAAGCGAATGTAAAGCTGCCGCGCCGAGCGCGCCGCTCGTCGGCAAGGGCCTCGGCTGATGCGTTGAACCGTCACGTTTCAACAGCGGGGTTTTCAATGAACTCGCCCAGACATTCGATGCGGGCCCTGGCCGCGGTCCTGACCGCCAGTGCCATGTTGTCCGCCTGCTACGTCGTGCCGGCGCGGCCGTACCGTGGTGGCTACGCCTATGACGATGGTTACGCTTACGGCCCGCCGGTGGCCGTGGCCCCGCCTGCGCCGCAGGTCGAGGTAGTCGGCGTGGCGCCCTTCCCGGGCGCCATCTGGATCGGCGGCTACTGGAATTGGGTCGGTGGCCGCCACGTGTGGGTGCGGGGCCGCTGGGATTCACCGCGCCCGGGCTACCGCTACGAGCCCCACATGTGGCAGCGCGACGGCCAGGGCTGGCGCGAAGCACCGGGGCGCTGGCGCCCTGTCAACTGAGCCGGCCACCCCGGCTCCAAGCCCAGCGCCGCCCCGAGCGGCGCTTTTTCGTGGGGCAAAAGCATCGGAGACGAAGGGCACCCTGATAAACCCACCACGCGCCCAAGCAGTGGGGTAGACTACTGGGGTTGCCGCGTTTTTGCTCACTGTCGCGGCAAGTGCGGCCCGACGGCCCGACAAAGCTTACCCCGGCCTGCCCGATATCTCCGCAGCCCGCCCCTCGCTCCGAACCGGCGCACACGCCTGGTCCCCGCGGTCGTCAACCTCACCTCCGCGGCGAGCTCCATCCCCGGCCCACACCTGCGCAGCGGCCGGCAAACTTCTCCAACGGTCCATCGCCCCTGCCCTCAGGCACGTCGGTGCGTTGGCTGACTCATCGTTTGCCCCAAGGAAATTCATTGGCGAAAGAAGAACTGATCGAAATGCATGGCAAGGTCGAAGACGTCCTGCCCGACTCACGCTATCGCGTGGTTCTCGACAACGGCCATGTGCTGGTTGCTTACACCGCCGGCAAGGTGCGTAAGAACCACATCCGTATCCTCGCCGGCGACCGCGTGTCGCTCGAGCTCTCCCCCTATGACCTGAGCAAGGGGCGCATCACCTTCCGGCATCTCGACCGTGGCGGCCCCCCGCGCCCTGGTAGTGCCCCCCGTCGCTGAACGGGCAATCTTTTGTTAACTTCGCGGACCCGGCGACAGGAAGCGCCGGGAATGCAATTTCCCCACCAAGAAAGGGCCCCATGGGCAACAAACTCTACGTCGGCAACCTCGCTTACAGCATGCGCGACGACTCTCTCCAACAAGCTTTCTCCGAATTCGGTACCGTCACGTCCGCCAAGGTCATGATGGACCGTGACACCGGCCGTTCGAAGGGCTTCGGCTTCGTCGAAATGGGCTCGGACCAGGAAGCGCAAGCCGCCATCCGCGGCATGCACGGCCAGTCGGTCGACGGCCGCGCCCTGGTTGTCAACGAAGCTCGCCCGCGTGAAGAGCGCCCGGGCGGCTTCGGCGGCGGCGGTGGTGGCTACGGCGGCGGTGGCCGCAGCGGCGGTGGCGGCGGCTACGGCGGCGGTGGCCGCAGCGGTGGCGGCGGCTACGGCGGCGGCGGTGGCCGCGGCGGCTACTGATTCTCTGCAGTAAGCTGGTTACCGGTTTTGACGGGCCCCTCGGGGCCCGTTTTTCATGGGCGACGCACAACGAGCGCCCGTGGTGCAGGCGCCACGTGGCCAAGCGGCGATTTGTTCACGGCGCAGGCGCCCGTGGTCGAGCACAGCGTTGAATTTGTCGCGCGCGAAGCCGAACAGGACATTGAAGAATCCTCCGTCCTGCCTTGCACAGAAAGCGCCGATGCTCGCCGACAGCCAACGCCCCGCCGACGACGCCCAAGAGATCCGAGCCCTGCGCGAAGAGGTGGTGCGCCTACGGGCCTTCAACCGCGACGTGGTGCACCAGATGATCGGCGCCTCGTCGTCGATGAACCACCTGGCGGCGCTGGGTGAGCTGGCGCTGGAGCGCGGCGAGCCGGAGCGGCTGTCCACGTTCCTGAGCCTGATGCGCGAGGAGTCCGCCGCCGCCGACGCGCTGGTCGAAGGCTTGATGGCGTTGGCCGAATCACCTTGCCAGCCGGCCGATTGCGAGGTGGTGTCGCTGTCGGCCTGCGTCGCCAACGCGCAACGCCAGCTGATCCTGGCGGGCCGCCATGAGTCGACCGCGGCCACACCGGTGGTCGTTGGTCATTTGCCGATGGTCTGGGGCAACGAGGCCCTGCTGACCCAGGTGTTCGTCAACCTGATCGGCAATGCGCTGAAGTTCTCTCGCCGCAACCCCAACGGCCGCGTCGAAGTCTTCGCCCAGAAGCAAGACGACCAGGTCGCCATTTGCGTGCACGACAACGGCGTCGGCTTCGACGACACCCAGGCCGAGCGCATGTTCGACCCGTTCCACCGCAGCCACGGCAGCGCCTACCCCGGCCATGGCCTGGGCCTGACGGTCGTGCGCTCGATCGTCGAGCGGCACGGCGGCCAGGTCTGGGCCGAGTCGCAACCCGGCCGCGGCGCCCGCTTCTCCGTCTCGCTGCCGGTCTGCTCGCCGATCCACCTGACGAACCACCTGCCCGCCTGGGCCGACAGGCCGCAGGACGCCGAACAGTCCGAATCATTCATCGACGAAGCGCGCCTGTCCGCCTGGTCCAACGCCTTCGTCGCCAGCCCCGAAGATGTCCGCGAGGCGGTGCGGCGCGTCGGCTCCGACGTCCAGGGCATGGGCCGCTACCT
The DNA here is from genome assembly GCF_041914305.1 of Ideonella sp. NCBI lineage: Bacteria > Pseudomonadati > Pseudomonadota > Betaproteobacteria > Burkholderiales > Sphaerotilaceae > Ideonella > Ideonella sp. Next base: position 29,247 of record NZ_JAYSDQ010000006.1, on the reverse strand, counting down.
GCTGGGCTTGCGGCCGGCGATGACGCAGTAGCTGAGGCCCCCACGGCCCCTTCCGGGGCCTGCCCCCCGAGGGGGCTCGCGCAGCGGACCGGCCAAGCCGGATCCGCGCACGCCACTTGATGGACGGCGACTCCTTCGGAGCGCCTGGGGGTTTGCGGCTGTTCCCCTGGGGCCGCAGGCCCTCGGATGGGTCAAGCCGAGCCCGCACACTCCTTTGGGGCGGCGACCCACCCCGGCGGTGCGCCGAGTCAGAGTCGCTCGAAGATCGCGGCGATGCCCTGGCCGCCACCGATGCACATCGTGACCAGGGCGTAGCGGCCGCTGGTGCGCTGCAGTTCGTAGATGGCCTTGGTGGCGATGAAGGCGCCGGAGCAGCCGATCGGGTGGCCCAGGGCGATGGCGCCGCCGTTCGGGTTGGTCTTGGCCATGTCGAGCTCCAGCCCGCGTGCCACGGCGATCGCCTGGGCGGCGAAGGCTTCGTTGCTCTCGATCACGTCGATCTGGTCGAGCCGCAGGCCGGCCTTCTTCAGTGCCAGCTTGGTCGCCGGGATCGGCCCTTCGCCCATGATCTCGTTCGGCACGCCGGCCACCGCGTAGCTGACCAGCCGCGCGATCGGCTTGTAGCCGGCGGCTGCGGACACCGTCGCATCACCCAGCACGAAGAAGGCCGCGCCGTCGTTGATGCCCGAAGCATTGCCGGCGGTCACCGAGCCGTCTTTCTTGAACGCCGGCTTCAGCTTGGCCAGCGATTCCATCGTGGTGTTGGCCTTCACGTACTCGTCGGTGTCGAACACGACGTCGCCCTTCTTCGTCTGCTTGACGATCGGCACGATCTGGCTCTTGAAGCGGCCTTCGGCAATTGCCAGCGCCGCGCGGCGCTGCGATTCGACCGCCAGCGCGTCCTGCTGCTCGCGGGTGATGCCCCATTTGGTGGCCAGGTTCTCGGCCGTGATGCCCATGTGGCCGACGCCGAACGGGTCGGTCAGCGTGGCGACCATCGTGTCGATCAGCTTGGTGTCGCCCATGCGGGCGCCGGTGCGCATCGCGGTGCTGAGGTAGCCGCCGCGGCTCATCACCTCGACCCCGCCGCCCACGCCGTAGTCGCAATCGCCCAGCAAGATGTTCTGCGCCGTGGTCACGATGCCCTGCAGGCCCGACGAGCACAGCCGGTTGACCGCCATCGCCACCGAGTCCATCGGCAGGCCGGCCTGGATCGAGGCGACCCGCGCCACGTAGGCAAAGCGGCTGTCGGTCGGGATCGTGTTGCCCACCGTCACGTAGTTGATCGCCTGCGGGTCGACGCCAGAGCGCTCGACCGCCGCCTTCATCACCGTGCCGGCCAGCTCGGCCGGCTCGATATCGGCCAGCGATCCGCCAAAACTGCCGATCGCCGAACGCGCAGCACCCAGAACCACCACATCACGTGTCGCAGCCATGCTCAAGCTCCTTGTGTCAAAACAGCCCGCATGATGCGCCAGCCCGCGGGCTTTGGGGGCCGTGGGCCCTTGATCTGGCGCAAGCGCCCGAGGCGCTCAGCCGCCCAGGCGGCGGCAGTTCACCGGCAGGAAACGGCTCTCGATGTCGGTGCGGTCCTTGCCTTGCACCTCCATCTTGTCCGGCACCCTGCCGCCGCCGGCGCACAACCAGGCCGGCGGCACCACCGGTGTATCGGGCACCACCGCGGGGCGAAGGGTCAAGGTGTGGCCTTTGATCGCGCCGTTGGCGTTGTTGCCGAACGTGATGTGGATCGCCCCCGCTTCGACCGTGACCGCGCTGACGAAGTTGCCGACGATCTTGTCCGGCGCCGGCGCATTCGCTGCTGCGTTGTCGGCCGGCATCTCGTTGTTGGCACGCCAGTAGTCCGCGACCGGCCCCTTCGCCACGTCGGCCAGCTTGGCCGCCTCGACCACCTGCTCGCGCACCAGGCGCTCCTGGATGCTAGGCACCGCGATCATTGCCAGGATCGCGATGATGGACACGGCGACCATCACCTCCACCAGCGTGAAGCCCGGGGTCGTTCGGCGTGGGGGGTATGGCTGCGGCACGGTGAGGGGTGGCCGGGATGGCGCGTCGTGAAGGCCGCCGAACTGTACGACGACGCGGCGCGGCGCTTGTTTCAGCGCGGTGGCGCCGAGGCGGCGTCTGCCTCGGCCACCGGCCCGGCAAACCATTCCAGCGCCCCGCGCAGCGGCGCCGCATCGACCATGTGGCCCCCGGCCACGAACTCGAGCTTGACCCGCTTGAAGCCGGCCGCGCGCAGGTCGTCTTCGATGCCGCGGTGCTGGGCCGGCGTGGCCACGCGGTCCTTCAGGCCACCTTGCAGGAACACCGGCACCGCCCGCATGGCCTCGTCGAGCCCGCCGAACTGCTTGGCGGCCTCGCCCAGCGCGTTGGTGTTGACGCCGGCCATGTAGACCCCCGCCACCCGGGCGCCGCGGCTGCGGAACAGCGCGGCCAGCCAACCGGCGTATTTGGCGCCGCCGGAAAAGCCTGCGAAGGCGATGCGCGGCTGCTCGGCCCCCTTCCACAGCGGCTTCAGCACGGCCAGCGCGGCATGGCCCAGCACGTAACGCAGTTGCAGCAGGTCGTCGTCCTGGCCCACGGCGGGTTCCGGGTCTGCCGCCACGATCACCCACCCCGCGTCGCCGGCCGCTGCGCGGTACGCCTGCAGCAGCGCACGGCTGGAGCTGTAGCCCGGGTCCGAGGTCGCGTTGACGATCAACACCGGCCAGTCGCGCGCGGCATCGAAGCCCGGCGGCAACACCACGGTGACCAGGGCCTGCTCAACCTTCGACGGCACACCGCCCCGCCCCGCCGCCTGGCGCCATTCGGCCGACAGGGCCACGCGCTGTTGCAGCGGCTGCGCAGTCTCGACCTGCGCCTGCGCCAGCGCGGGGCACACGGTGGCCAGCCAGGCCGCCAGCGCGCAACCACCAGAAAGCTTCTTCCAACCAGGCATGCGGCGATTCTCACCGCGCCGCCATGCCCCAGAATTGCCGCATGTCGCGTTACTTCCGTCTGGCCCTGGTCGTGCTGTTCCTGGCTGCGTTGTGGGCCGTGTTCGAGCTCACAGGGCTGCGCTCGCATGTGAACCTGGCGTTCATCCACGACAGCTTCGTGCTCCACCCGGTGACGGGCCTGTTGATCTTTTGCGGCCTGTTCGCGCTGGGCAACCTGGTCCAGATCCCGGGCTGGGTGTTCCTGGGGGCGGCGCTGCTGGCGCTGGGCCGCTGGTGGGGTGGGCTGGCGACCTACGCCGCGGCCTGCTTCTCGTGCTGCGTAACCTTCTGGGTCATCCGCGTGCTCGGCGCCGACGCCTTGCGCAAGCTGCGTGGCCGGCTGGCCGACAAGCTGTTTGCGCGGCTGGACGCCCACCCGGTGCAAAGCGTGCTGCTGTCGCGCCTGGCGTTCCAGACCGCGCCGGCGCTCAACGTGGCGCTGGCCCTGTCGGGCGTGCGCTTTCGGCCCTATGTGCTGGGCACCGTGCTCGGGTTGCCGCTGCCGATCGCGTTGTTCAGCTTCTTCTTCGATTCGCTGGCCCACGCGATGCACTGGTCATTGGCCTGACCCGGCGTGCAGCGTTGCGCCACCAGAAGCCCCATTCAGGAGACTGCCCCATGCTGCTCGAAGGTTCCTGTCACTGCCGCGCGGTGCGCTTCAGCGTCGAATCGCGCTCGCCCGTGCCGTTCATGCGCTGCTACTGTTCGATCTGCCGCAAGACGGCCGGCACCGGCGGCTTCGCCATCAACCTCGGCGCCGATTTCGCCACTCTGAAGGCGCAGGGCCAGGAGCACCTGTCGGTCTACCGCGCAATCATGGAAGACGGCCACGAGAGCACGGGCCAGCGCCATTTCTGCAAGCGCTGCGGCACGGCCCTGTGGCTGTGGGACCCCACCTGGCCCGAACTGGTGCACCCGCATGCCGGCGCGGTCGATACGCCGTTGCCGGTGCCGCCGTCGGTCACCCACATGATGCTGGGCTCCAAGCCCGCGTGGGTCGAAGCGAACATCGGCGCCGACGACCGCGAGTTCGACGAATACCCGGACGAATCGCTGGCCGAATGGCACCAGCGGCACGGGCTGGCCGGCTGACGGGCCGGCGGGCGCGCATGCGCCCGTCGTCAGCGCGCCGGCTGCAGCATCCGGGCACCCAGGGCTTCGGCCACCTCGATGCCGTCAACGCCGGCCGACATGATGCCGCCGGCATAACCCGCCCCCTCGCCGGCCGGGTACAGCCCGGCCACGTTCAGGCTCTGGTAGTCCTTGCCACGGGGGATGCGCAGCGGCGACGAGGTGCGCGTCTCGACACCCGTCAACACGGCATCGGGCATCGCGAAGCCGCGGATCTGCTTGTCGAACGCCGGTAGCGCCTCGCGGATCGCCGCCAGCGCGTAGTCGGGCAGGCTGCCCCGGCCCGGCTCGGCCAGGTCGGTCAGGTGCACGCCGGGCTTGTACGAGGGCAGCACGCTGCCGAACTCCCGCGCCACCGCGTCGCCATGCCGGCCGGCGATGAAATCACCCACCAGCTCACCCGGGGCGAAGTAGTTGCCACCGCCCAGCTCGTAGGCGCGCGACTCCCAGAAGCGCTGGAAGGCCATGCCGTCCAGCGGCGACACGGGGCCGGTGGTCAGCCCGTCCTGCCGGTAGTCCTGCGGCGAGATGCCGACGACGATGCCGGCGTTCGCGTTGCGCTCGTTGCGCGAGTACTGGCTCATGCCGTTAGTGACGACACGCATCGGCTCGGACGTGGCCGCCACCACCGTGCCGCCCGGGCACATGCAGAAGCTGTAGACCGCGCGGCCGTTGCTCGCGTGGTGCACCAGCTTGTAGTCGGCCGCGCCGAGGATCGGGTGGCCGGCATTGGGGCCGAAACGGGCCTTGTCGATCACGCTCTGCGGGTGCTCGATGCGGTAGCCGATCGAGAACGGCTTCGCCTCCATCGCCACACCGCGTTCGTGCAGCATCGCAAAGGTGTCGCGCGCGCTGTGGCCCAGCGCCAGCACCACGTGGTCGGCGTCGAGTTGCTCACCACTGGCCAGCGTCAGCCCGCGCACCGCCCCGCCTTCGATGCGGATGTCGGTCACCCGCTGCTGGAAGCGGATCTCGCCGCCCAGCGCCTCGATGTCGGCCCGCATCTTCTCGATCATGCTGACCAGGCGGAAAGTGCCGATGTGCGGCTTGCTGACGTAGAGGATCTCGTCCGGCGCGCCGGCCTTGACGAACTCGGTCAGCACCTTGCGGGTCAGGTGGCGCGGGTCGCTGATCTGGCTCCAGAGCTTGCCGTCCGAGAACGTGCCGGCCCCGCCTTCGCCAAACTGCACGTTCGACTCCGGGTTCAGCTCGCTCTTGCGCCACAGGCCCCAGGTGTCCTTGGTGCGTTCGCGAACCTGTTTGCCGCGCTCCAGCACGATCGGCCGCAGGCCCATCTGTGCCAGCACCAGCGCCGCGAACAGGCCACACGGCCCGAAACCCACCACCACCGGCCGCGGCCGCTGCGTGGCATAGAAATCGGCCGGCGCCGAGCCGACCAGCTTGTAGCGGGTGTCGGGGCTGGGCCGGATGTGCGCGTCACCACTGTGGCGCGCCAGCACCTTGGCCTCGTCCACCCCATCGGCGAGCTGGCAATCGACGGTGTAGATCAACACCATCGCCGTCTTCTTGCGCGCGTCGTACGCGCGGCGAAAGACCGTGAAATCAGCCAGCTGCTCGTCGCGCAGCTTCAGCCGGGCGACAACGGCGGGGCGCAGCGCCCCTGGCTCATGGTCCAGCGGCAGGCGCAGTTCAGTGATTCGAAGCATTGGAAACCGCCCGCGGCGCGCGTAGCGCCGCCGCCCTCAAGTGGCGTGCGCGGATCCGGCTTCGCCGGTCCGCAGCGCGAGCCCCCTCGGGGGGCAGGCCCCCGGCAGGGGCCGTGGGGGCTCTATTTCAGCCGCCCTTATGGGGGCGCTTGCCCGGGTTCTTCTTGCTGCGGGTGTGCGAGCCGCGTTCCAGGCTGATCTTCTGGCCCTTGCCGGCGGTGTAGGTGACGCCGTTCGGCGCGACGGGACGCGGGGTGGCCTTGCGGTCGGCTTCGGTGATGATCTTGTTGCCCATGGAATTGCTCCGGTCGGTGGGTGGGATGAAGTGAAGGGCGAGATTATCAACGCTCGCGGCTACCATCACGGGCGGCGCATTGCCAACCAACCCACAACTCTTGGAGGACCTATGGCCAAAGGCATTCAAACCGCCAACAAGATGACCAAGAAACCGAAGAAGGACGCTGCGCCCACCAAGGCTGCCGGTTCAGACCGGCCGGTGCCGCCGGTGACCGCCGTGCTGCCCAAGGGCAAGCTGAAGAACAAGCCGGGCTGAGCGCCCGCCTGCCCCGCTGATGGCCGCGCGCCACCCGGCCCAGCCCGCCCCGCCGGCACCGCCCGCGGCCGAAGAAGCGTTCGGCAAGCCCGAGGCGGGCTGGCGCCGGGCGCTGTACCGCGTCGTCTTCGAGTCGGACACGCGCAGCGGCCAGCTGTTCGACGTGGCCGTCATCGTGGCGATCTTGCTCAGCGTGGCGGTCGTCATTGCCGACAGCATGGCCACGGTGGTGGCGCGCCACGGCGCCACGCTGTCGGCCGCGGAATGGACCTTCACCGGCCTGTTCACGCTCGAATACCTGGCACGCCTGGTCAGCGTGCGCCGGCCGCTGCGCTATGCGCTGAGCTTCTATGGCGTGATCGACCTGCTGTCGGTGCTGCCCACCTACCTGGCCATCCTGTGGCCCGAAGGCCAGCTGCTGATCGACGTGCGGGTGCTGCGGCTGCTGCGGGTGTTCCGGATCTTCCGGCTCACCGAGTACATGGACGAGTTCAGCCAGCTCGGCAGCGCGCTGCACGCCAGCCGCCGCAAGATCCTGGTCTTCCTGTCGTTCGTGCTGATGGTGGTGCTGGTGATGGGCACCGTGATGTACGTCGTCGAGGGGCCGAAAAACGGCTTCACCAGCATCCCGATCGCGATGTACTGGGCGGTGACGACGATGACCACCGTCGGCTTCGGCGACATCACGCCGCACACCGACATCGGCCGCATCATCGCCTCGGCCATGATGCTGCTGGGCTGGGGCGTGCTGGCGGTGCCCACCGGCATCGTCACCGCCGAGATGACGGCCCAGCGCCGCGACGGGCCGGCCAGGCGCCCTGCATGGCGCTGCACCGCCTGCCGCGCCGAGGGCCACCTCGACGAGGCGCGGTTCTGCTGGCGCTGCGGCACGGCGTTCGATCGCTGAGCGCCACGCCGCGGCGCGCGTCAAACCGCCATGATCGACACGCTCTTGGTGACCAGGTAGGCCTCCATCGCCTCGGGGCCGCCCTCTGAGCCGTAGCCCGAGTCCTTCACGCCGCCGAACGGCATCTCGGCCACCGGCGCGGCCGGCTGGTTGATCCACAGCATGCCCACCTCCAGCCGGTGCGACAGCTGGTGCGCGGTCTTGATCGAGCGGGTGAAGGCGTAGCCGGCCAGGCCGAACGGCAGCCGGTTCGCTTCGGCGATCGCCTCGTCCAGCGCATCGAACGGGCGGATCGCCGCCACCGGGCCGAACGGCTCGTTGTTGAACACGTCGGCTTCCAGCGGCACATCGGTCAGCACCGTGGGGGCGAAGAAGTTGCCGGCGCTGCCGACGCGCTCGCCGCCGGTCGCCACCGTGGCGCCCTTGGCGCGGGCGTCGTCGATCACCTTGGTCATCGCGCTCAGCCGGCGCGCATTGGCCAGCGGGCCGATCATCGTGCCTTCGGCCAAGCCGTCGCCCTGCTTCAGCCCCGCGGCATGCTTGACCAGCGCCTGCGCGAATTCGTCCTTCAGGCTGCGGTGCACCAGAAAACGCGTCGGCGAAATGCAGACCTGGCCGGCGTTGCGGAACTTGGCGCCGCCTGCGGCCTTGACGGCCAGCGCCACGTCGGCGTCTTCGGCCACGATCACCGGCGCGTGGCCACCCAGCTCCATCGTCACGCGCTTCATGTGGCGGCCGGCCAGTGCGGCGAGCTCTTTGCCGATCGGCGTCGAGCCGGTGAAAGTGACCTTGCGGATGACCGGGTGCGGGATCAGGTAGCCCGAGATCTCGGCCGGGTTGCCGAACACCAGGCCCACCACGCCGACCGGGATGCCGGCATCGACGAAGGTGGCCAGCAGCGCAGCCGGCGAAGCGGGGGTTTCCTCGGGCGCCTTGACCAGGAACGAGCAGCCACTGGCCAGCGCCGCGCCCAGCTTGCGCACGATCTGGTTGATCGGGAAGTTCCACGGCGTGAACGCCGCCACCGGGCCCACCGGCTCCTTCAGCACCAGCTGCTGCGCCGCCAGGTTGCGCGACGGCACGATGCGGCCATAGGTGCGGCGGCCCTCGTCGGCAAACCACTCGATGATGTCGGCGCCGGCCAGCACCTCGCCGCGCGCTTCGGCCAGCGGCTTGCCCTGCTCTTGCGTCAGCAGGCGGGCGATGGTGTCGGCGCGCTCGCGCACCAGGCCGGCGGCGCGGCGCATCACCGCGGCGCGCTCGTGGGCCGGCACATTGCGCCAGGTCTCGAAGCCCTTCTGGGCCGCGGCCAATGCGCGGTCCAGGTCCGGGATGCCGGCATGGGCCACCTTGCCGATCGGCGCACCGGTGGCGGGGTTCAGCACGTCCAGCGTCTTGCCGCTGGCCGCGTCGACCCATTGGTTGTCGATCAGCAGTCGGGTATCGGGGTAGGAAGTCGTCATGTTCAGCTCGGTTGGTCGCGTGTCGCAGCCGACATTGTCGGCCGAGCCAGCGATTCGAGCTGTCACCTGCGCGGCCGCCCCTCGGCCGCGTGCGGGTGTGGGGCTACCGGGTCAAGCCAGGGCGACCGGATCCAGCCGGCGGTGCGGCACCTTCACCAGCTCGCGCCGGTGCCAGCCCTTGCCCGGCACGATCGGGAATTCGGCCGCGAAGCAACCGTCGGCCGAGATGATCTCGAGGTACATGCAGGGCTCGCCGCCGGGGCGCCGGCGTTCGCAGACGTAGGCGAACAAGGCCTCGACGCGCTTTTCGGCCAGCAGCAAGTCGAACAGCGCGCGCCGGCGGGCCGGGTCGGCCAGCGGCAGCGCACCGTCCACCCCGCGGCTGGCTACCGGGATCCACTCGGTGCCCAGCAGCTCGCCGGGGATGCACGGGTCCATCTCGAGGGCGTAGATCTGGCCCTCGTTGCTCATGCCACGTCGCACGCCGGTGCGCAGCGGCTCGAACAGTTCTCGAAACGCCGCATTGATGTCGGCCGATTCCATGAAGCGGTGCTGGCGGTTGCCTTGCGGATCGCCGAACCACGGGGCAGAAGCGTCGTCGCGAGTGTCCATGCCCGGGTCTTCGGCCCGATCGGCGCGGTATTGAGGGCTCGAAAAGCGGTGTCCGTTGCACTTCGCAACGATTTGCCGGCAACGCCGATCCAGCCCAGGCTCAGCCCAGGCTCAGCCGAGCGTGGCCGCCAGGCGGCCCAGCGCCCGCACGCCCTTGTCCAGGCGCGGGCTCCAGCCGTAGCCGCCGCTCAGGCGCAGGCAGCGCTCGTAGCGGCCACTGGCCGAGAAGACCACGCCCGGCGCAAAGCAGATGCCCTGCTCCAGCGCCTGGACGAAGAGCCGGCGGGTGTCCACCGGTTTGGGCAGTTCCAGCCACAGCACGAAGCCACCGGCCGGCTGAGAGACCTTGGTGCCGGGCGGAAACGACTGGTCGATCGCCACCACCATGCGGTGCAAGGTGTCCTGGAACACCCGGCGCATGCGCCGCAGGTGGTGGTCGTAGCCGCCCGAGGCCAGAAAGCTTGCCAGCGCGAGCTGCGGCAGCACCGGGCCGCACAGCGTGGAGGCCACCTTGGCCTCGATCAGCCTGGGCATGAAGCGCTCGTCCGCCGCCACCCAACCCACGCGGTAGCCCGGCGCCAATGTCTTCGAGAACGAGCTGCAGTAGATCGTCTGGCCGCGCGGGACCAGCGCTGCGAACGGGCGTGGCCGCTCGGTGCCGAAGCCGATGTCGCCGTAGATGTCGTCCTCGATCAGCGGTACGCGGTGCTTGGCCAGCAGCGCCAGCACCTGCAGCTTCTTCGCCTCGCCCATCGTGCAGCCCAGCGGGTTGTGGAAGCTCGACGCCAACACGCAGGCGCTGACGGTGTGGACCCGGCAGGCGGCGTCCAGCGCCGCCAGATCGACCCCCGACTGCGCATCGGTGGGCAGCTCCAGCGCCTTCAGGCCCTGCGCCTGCAGCACCTGCAGCAGCCCGAAGTAGGTGGGCGACTCGACCGCCACCGTGTCGCCCGGCCGCGCCACCGCGCGCAACGCCAGCGACAGCGCCTCGGTGCAGCCGCAGGTGACGAGCAGGTCGTCAGGCCCCAGCGCGTGGCCCACCCGCAGGGCCCGGCGCGCGATCTCGCGCCGCAGCGACAGATCGCCGCGCGGCGGCGTGTAGATGTTGTGCTTCACGCCATGCACCCGCGCGGCGCGCGCCAGGCAACGATCGAGCCCGCCCGAGGCCAGCAGCTGCGGGCTCGGGATGGCGCAGCCCAGCGGCACCAGCTTGGGGTCGGACGCATGCTCCAGCAGCTTCAGCATCACCGCCGGCACCGCCACCTCGGTGGGCCGCGCCGGTGGCCGCGTCTTGGCCGGTGCGGCAATCGCATGCGGTGTCTGCGCAACGTAGAACCCCGACTGCGGCCGCGCCTCGATCAGGCCGCGGTCTTCGAGCAGGCGGTAGGCCTGCAGCGCGGTGGTCACGCTGGTGCGGCGCTGGCGGCTGATCTCGCGCAAAGACGGCACGCGCGTGCCCGGCGGCAGGGTGCCGCGCCGGATCAGGCCGGTGATGAACTCGGCCAGCGCCTCGTAACGAAAGGCCGCGGCATCGGTGGTGGGCATGGCGGCCAACTGTACTGCCCTCAATCACCGTGGACTGTGGCTGTTATCTAAGCCCCTGCCGGCGCACGATGGCGCATCTTCCACCCTTGCGAGCTACCAATGAATCGCTTTGCACCCAACGACATCATTCACCTGGTCGGCGACGCGCCGCGCTACGACCTGGCCGAGAGCCTGGGCCCGAACCTTCGGCTGTCGGACCTGCTGGACGCCGATGCGCTGCAGGCGCTGGCCGGCTTGTCGCTCGGCTACGGCACCGCCGAGGGCGACGCCGGCCTGCGGGCGCAGATCGCGCAGGCGCATGGGGTGCGGGCCGACGACGTGGTGGTCACCGCGGGCGGCATGCAGGCGCTGTTCCTGATCGCCTTCACGCTGTGCGGCCCGAGCACCGAGGCGGTGGCGGCAACGCCGCTGTTCCCGCTCGCCCACAACGCATTGCAGGCCGTGGGCGCCACCGTGCGGCCGTGGCCGCTGGCGTTCGAAGCCGGTTACCAGCCCGACCTGGACGCACTGCGCGCCCTGCTCTCACCGCAGACCCGGCTGGTGAGCCTGGCCTCGCCGCAGAACCCGTCGGGCGTGGCGATCCCACTGGCCACGCTGCGCGAGATCGTGGCGCTGACGGCCGAGCATGCGCCGCAGGCGTTCGTGCTGGTCGATGAAACCTACCGCGACGCGGCGTATGGCCACCAGGCCGCCGCCACCACCGCGCTGGAGCTCGGGCCGCGCGTGGTCAGCACCGCTTCGCTGTCCAAATGCCATGGCGCGCCGGGCCTGCGCATCGGCTGGGCCATCAGCCGCGATGCCGAGCTTCGCAAGCAACTGGTCACCGCCAAGTTCAACACCACCATCGCCTGCGGTCAGATCGACGAGGCGCTGGCACTGCGCCTGCTGCGCCGCGGCGACGAAGGCCTGGCCGCGCGCCGGGCCGAACTGGCCGAGAACCTGGCGCTGACCGCACGCTGGGTCGAGCACGAATCGGCGCAGGTCGACTGGGTGCGACCGGATGCCGGGGCGTTGTGCTGCGTGCGGCTCAAGCCCGCGGTGTTCGACGCCGCGGCGGTCGAGCGCTTCCATGCGGCGCTGCCGGCCCACGGCGTGCGCGTGGGCGACGGCCGCTGGTTCGGCGAGTCGGCGCGCGTGTTCCGGCTCGGCTTCGGGCTGTTGCCACCGGCCGAGCTGGCGGCAGCGCTGCAGGCGCTGTCGGCCGCGCTGCGCCAGGCCCGTCAGGTCACGGCTTGATCTGCGCGCGGACCTCGCCGTCCTTGTTGGCGGCCGAGTGCACGTTCACGTACAGCTCGCCGGCCTGGTAGGCCTTCAGTTGCTCGGGCGTCAGCTTCGAGCCGGCCGGCACGGACCAGGTGTTGTCGCCCGACTTGGTCAGCGGCAACACCACCGGGCCGCTCTTGCCGGCCGCGGCGTGGTGGATGTGGGCCGCCGTGCCGGTCATGCCGGTGGTCGTGACGCTGCCGGTCACGGCCCCATCGGTCGCCACATTGATGCTGCCGGTGCCGCTGGCGCTGGTCTTCACCGGCGGCGCCTCCTGGTCGCCGCTGAGCTTCAGGTCGGCGCTGAAGGCGGGGGTCGATGCCAGGCAGGCGGCCATCAGCAGGCCGGTCCACACGGAAACTTGACGAGTGGTCATGGAAATGCCCTTTCGCTTGGGGGGATGGAACCACCCCCAGGGCATTCGGCGTGCCTGCGTCTGGGCCCCTTGCCCGCGCTGCGGCAGGCAAGAATTTCAACCTAACCGGCCATTCGGCGGCGTCACGCCTCGGCGGTGGCCGGTGTGTCGAGCTGGGCCCGCAGCAGTTCGGTCGCACCGGCGGCCGGGCCAGGCTTCGAGTGCAGGAAGCCCTGGATCACGTCGCACGACCAGCCGCGCAGCAGCGCTTCTTGCTCGACCGTCTCGACCCCTTCGGCGGTGACTGACAGGCCCAGCGAATGCGCCAGCTCGATCACCGTGCGGACGATGGTGTTGTCGTGGGCCGCCGCGCCCAGCTGGTTGACGAACGAGCGATCGACCTTCAGCCGGTTGAGCGGGAACCGGCGCAGGTACGACAAGCTCGCGTAGCCGGTGCCGAAATCGTCGATCGCCAGTTGCAGCCCCATCTCGCGCAGCGCATGCAGCTGGGCGATGCTGGCCTCGGCGTCGTTCATCACGCTGCCCTCGGTGATCTCGAGCTCGATCTGCGCCGGGTTCACGCCGGTGTCGCGCAGCGTGTCGCGCACGGTGGCCAAGAAGTCGGGGTGGTTGAACTGGCGCGGTGAGATGTTGACCGCCACCTTCGGCACGCCCAGCCCGGCGTCGGCCCAGGCCTTGGCCTGCGTGCAGGCCTGGCGCAGCACCCAGGCGCCGATGCGCACGATCAGGCCCGATTCTTCGGCCAGCGGGATGAACTGCGCCGGCGAGATCATCTTGCCGCCGTCGCGCCAGCGCAGCAGCGCCTCGAAGCCGCAGAAGCGGTCGCTGCGCACATCGCGCAGGCCTTGGTAGAACAGCTCGAAATCGCCATGCTCGATCGCCTTGAGCATGCGCGTTTCCATGTGCAGCTTGTCGCGCTGGCTCTCGCCGATGCGGGTGTCGTAGACCACGTGGGTGTTGCCCGGGTCGGCATGCGTCTGCAGCTTGGCCAGCTCGGCGAGGCGGGCCACCTCGTGCGGCGTGCTGGCGTCTTTCGGGTACTGCGCCGCGCCCAGGCCGATCGAGACGATCAGGTCCTGGTTGCCGATCTCGAACGGCGCGTCCATCACGTTCGCCAGGGCCTCGAGCAGCTCTTGCAGGCACAGCTCACGGTCGTCCATCGTCACGATCGCACCGAAGGTCACGCCGTCGACCCGGTACAGGCGGCCGCCATGGCGCGACACCACCTGGTTCAGGCGGGTGGCGATCTGGCACAGCAGCAGGTCACCCAGCTGGTGGCCGACGCTGCCGACGATCAGGCCGAACTGCTTGACCGACAGGCTGACGCAGCAGTAACGCTCGTTGACCAGCGCCTCGGTGTGGGCCTCCATCGCGCGGCGGTTGAACAAACCGGTCACCGCATCGTGCGTGCTGGCGTATTCGAGCGACTGGTTGTTCTCGGCCAGCCGGCGGTTCGAGTCGCGAGCCCGCAGGTACAGGCGCCACGCGATCACGCCGCCGGCGCCCATCGCCGCGGCGAGCAGCAGGCTCAGCGTGCGCTCGATCGCGCGGCGGCTGATCTCGGCCGCCTGCAACGCGTTGTCGTGCTGCAGCTGCTCCATCTGCCGCTGGCGCTGCTGAAAGCTCGATTCACGCTGCAGCGCGATCACCGTGCTCAGCCGGTCGCGGCGCGACAGCTCGGTCTCCAACAGCAGCGCTTCGCGCAGCCGCAGCCAGCTCTCGCTGGTCTCGCCGCGCCGCTCAAGCGCGGTGACATAACGGTTCAGCTGCACCAACAGCTCGGCATCACGCCCGCGGCTTTCCAGCATCGCCAGGCCGGCGCCTGCGGCCTTCATGCCGGCCTGCACGCGGCCCACGCCGAGATCGGCCAGGCCCATGTTGATCAGCGCGTGGCCAAGCGAGTAGTCATCGTGCCGCAGCTGCGCCTGGTCGTGCGCGCGTTGCGCCAGGTCGCGCGCGGCGCCGAAGTTGCCGACGCTCAGGTGCAGGCCCGACAGGCCCAGCAAGGCATCGATCTCGGTGCTCAGCCAACCCTCGCCGCCTGCCTGCGAGTTGACGACCTGGCTGGCCGGCGCCGCCGGGCGCGGCACCGACTCGGCCGCGCGGCGGGCGCGCGCGCTGCGCGCGGCGTCGCCCAGCGCCTCGGCCGTCAACGCCTCCATCACCCAGCCGGCGGCGATCAGCGACGGATCGCTGCCGTGCGCCGCCAGTTCGCGAACCCGGGCAGACAGCTCCAGCGCACGCGCCACCTCGCCTCGCACGATGCGCAGCGGCACCAGCGCCAGCAGCGATTGAGCCTCGCGGCGCGGGTTGTGGCCGGCGTGCGCGGCTTCGACCGCGTCATCGAACAAACGGATGCTCTCGTCGACCTGGCCGTTCGATTGGGCCAGGTCACCCGCGGTCTGGAAGACCCAGTAACGCAGGTCGGTACTGGACGACGCCTTCGCCAGCGGCACCGCACTCTCGATCCAGCCGAAGGCGGCGCGCACCTGGCCGGCCACCTGCAGCGAGGTGGCCTTCAGCGCGTAGGCCGAGGCCAGTGTCGCGGCGTCGCCGCTGCGCTCGCCGATGTCGGTCAATTCTTCGATCGCCGCGTCGGCCACCGCGGGCTTGTCGGTGGCGGCGTGGGCGTAGCCCCAGGCGGCCAGGAAGATGCGCAGGTCCTCGCCCTGGCTCGCGCGCGCCTGCGCCTCCAGCGGGCGCAGCAGCTCGATCACCTGCGGCGGGTTGCCGCCATGCTCGGCCTCGATCGCGAACACCTTGTCGCCGATGGGCCCGGCCTGGGCTCCCCCCGCCGCCCCGCAACAAACTACTGCAGCCAGGAGCCGCCATGCCGCACGCGCCATCTGCGAAGGCGCGGCAAACCTGACGGGCATGAGTGATGCAAGTCGTTGGATGTCCACGACGGGTTATCGACGCCTCACCCCGACGCTGTAGCAATCGCACACGGCAACACTTCACGCTGCGGGCGGCCCGCTTGGGGAGAATGCGGCGTTTCGAACCACCGCAACGCCCGCCCCATGGAACTGGACCGCTTCGACCTCGCGATCCTCGACGCGCTGCAGCGCGACTGCCGCGTGGCCGCCGAGAGCCTGGGCCAGGCGCTGGGCCTGTCGGCCACGGCGGTGCAACGCCGCATCCGCCGCCTGAAAGCGGAAGGCGCGATCGAGGCCGAGGTCGCGCTGCTCGCCCCGGGCGTGATGGCCGCGCAGGTCACGGTCATCGTCGAGCTGGCCTTCAAGCAAGGGCTGACCGCGGCGATCGATGCCTTCAAGCGCCAGGCGCTGGCCCAGCCCGAGATCCAGCAGTGCTTCTACGTGGCCGGCGAGTACGACTTCGTGCTGGTGGTCGTGTCGACCAGCATGGCCGACTACGAGCGCTTCACCCGGCGCGTGTTCTTTCCCAACGACAACATCGCGCGCTTTCGCTCGACGGTGGTGATGGACGCGGTCAAGCGGGGCTGGCAGCTGCCGTTGGGGCCGCTGGGGCCGCCGGGGTCGCCACCGGCTTGAACGGCTCGTGGCCGTGCGGCGCCAGCTGCACGCCGGGGCCGTGGAACAGGCGCTTGTGGTCGCGGCAGACGGGGATGCACAGCCACTGCGCCTCGAGCTCGATCAACGCCGCCGTGAAGGCCGCCGTGCGCGCGCTGGCCCACGGCAGGTGCCGGGCCGCCGCCACCTGGGCCTCGAAGCGCAGCCGGTGCTGGTTGGCCACCGCGCCGGGGGCCTGTCTCTCGTAGATGCCGACAAACTCCTCGGCATCGTCCAGGTCTTGTGCCCAGCCGCGCGCCACCACATCGAAGCAGCCCTGGGCGACCAGCCCGTAGACCTGCGCCGGCTCGGCCACCTCGATCACACGGTGCGGCAGGTCGTGCCGCACCAGCGTGCCGGCCAGCGCGGTGAGGATCTCGCTCAGCGGGCCGCGGCCGGGGCAATAGACGATGCGCAGGGCCTGGCCCGCCAGCTCGCCGCGCCAGCGCCGGGCAAACTCGGCCGGGTCGAGCGCCGGCCTTGGCCGTGCCCGATACGCCGGCGTGCTCAAGTCGTCGGGCAGCAGAAACGGCTCGAACGCATCACCGAACAGGCCGCTGGCCAGGCCCTGCACCATCTGGCCAAAGTCGCGCCGCAGCTCGGTGCTGTGCAAGGCACCGGCGGCGTTGACCATCAGCGCGCCAACCCAGCGGTCTCTCAGCGGCGTGGAGGTGAATCGGTCGGCGAACAGCGGCTGGTGCGTGCGCTCGACCGACACCACGTCGACCGCCTGCGCAGCCAGCGCCTCGGCCAATGCCTGCGGCGTGTCGTGGCCCACCAGGCGCAGCTCACGCGGTGCCACGCGCGGCCCGCGGTAGGCCGCATGCTCGACGAAGTGCAGCGACGCGCCCGCCTGCATCGGCATCAACGGGCCCGAGCCCACCAGCCGACCGACCGCGCCCTCGCGCAACACCCCGAGCATCGGATGTGCCAGCAGCTCGGGCAGCGGCACATACGGCGCCGCGAGGCGGATGCACAGGCAGCGCTGCGCCTCGTCGACCTCGAACGATTCGGCGATCTCGCCGTCGTGCGCCGTGCCACCGCGCCGCAGCAGGCCACGCAGCATCGGCGCGAACAGCGATGTCGACCCCGGCCACACATGCCGCGACAGGCTCCAGGCCATGTCGCGCACCCGCACTGGCGTGCCGTCATGAAAACGCGCCTCGCGCAGCCAGAAGCGGTGGTCGCAGCCATCGGCCGACGGTTCCCAGCGTTCGGCCAGGTCGGGCACCGGCGGGTCGCCGCGGCGGTCGATGTGCAGCAGCGGCTGGTACAGCGGCGCGATGACGGGAAGGGTGCAGACGGCAGTGTCGGCCGGGTCGAGGCTCAAATGCTCGGCCAGCAGGCCAATGGTCAAGGGCATGGCGACTTCACGAGGTGGCGGTGCCCCAGTGTCGCCACGCCCCACCGCCGCCGGGCGGCCATTTGCAGGCGCCCAGCGCCGCCTGGCGGCAGCGCCGCGTACGCGAGGCAGGGCGGCCCGGCTGCCGATTCGCGCAGTGGTGTGGCGTCAAACGGCGCGGCGTCAAGCGACCAGATGCCGCAAGGCCTGGGCCTTGGACCGGCTGACCGGCAGCATGGTGCCATCGTGCAATTCGGCGGCCAATGCGCTGCCGTCCTGCCGCTTGAAGGCCTTGACCTGGTCGAGGTTGACGATGTGCGCGCGGTGGATGCGCACGAAGCGCTGCGGGTCCAGCCGCGCTTCGAGCTTGTTCAGCGACAGGTGCAGCAGCTGCATGCCGCCGGCCGCGTGCACCGCCACGTAGTCGCCGATCGCCTCGAAGCGCGACACGCCGGCCACCGCCACGGGCACGATGCTGCGGCCGTTGCGCACGAACAGGCGGCTGATCGGGCCCGGGCTCATCGCCTCGCCGAAGCGCTCAAGCGCCGCTGGCGCCGGCTCGCCCAGCGCGGCGCGCACACGCTCCAGCGCAGCGGCCAGCCGCTCGGCCCCGAAGGGCTTGAGCAGGTAGTCGAGCGCGCCCAGCTCGAAGGCGGTGACGGCGTGTTCGGCGAAGGCGGTGGTGAACACCACCACCGGCCGGTGCTGCAGCCGCGCCATCACGTCGGTGCCCAGCAGGCCGGGCAGCTGGATGTCGAGAAAGACCAGGTCGGGCCGCTGGCTGTCGATCGCCGCCAGCGCAGCCGGTCCGTTGGCGGCCTCGCCGATGCATTGGATCCACGGCGCATCGGCCAGCAGGTGGCGCAAGCCGGCGCGGGCGATCGGCTCGTCGTCGACGATCAACGCCGAGATCTTCGCCGAGACGAGGGCGGCGTCATTCATCGCCGCCCTCCTCGGCCGCGGCACGGCGCAGCGGCAGCTTCAACGTCGCGCCAAAACCCTGCCCCGGTGCGCCGCGCAGCACCAGGCCGGCGCTGCCGCCGTACAGCCAGGCCAGGCGCTCGCGCAGGCGGCGCAGGCCGGTGCCGGCACTCCCCTCCACCGCGGCCAGATCGGCCCCCACGCCGTCATCGTCGACCTCGACCAGCAGGTGGCCGCCGTGCAGCCGGGCGCCGATGCGCAGCGTGGTCGGCTCGATCGCCGGCGCGGCGCCATGGCGCACCGCGTTCTCGACCAGCGTCTGCAATGCGAACGACGGCAGCTGCGCATCGAGCAGCGCCGGGTCGATCTCGCTGCGCACCACCAGCCGCTCACCGAAGCGGATCGCTTCGATCTCCAGGTAGCGCTGCACGAAGCCCCATTCGTCGTGCAGCGTCACCCACTCCTTGTGTTCGCCGATCGCGCTGCGCAGCACACCGGCCAGCAGCTCGGCCGCATGCACCGCGCCACGCGGGTCGAGCGGGATCAACTGCACCACCGTGTGCAGCGCGTTGAACAAGAAGTGCGGGTGCAGCTGCGAGCGCAGCGCGGCCAGTTGGCTGCCCGCGGCCAGGGCCTGGAGTTGCGCCGAGCGTTCGGCCTCGCGGCTCGCGTAGGCCACGGCCGCCACCATGCAGTAGAGCCACATGCCGACGACGAGATAGGGCCCAAGGCCCGGCCCGATGGGGATCGCGATGGTGCCGCGCAGCAGGCTTTCGACCACCGCATTGAGGCCGAACCAGCTGATCGCATAGACCAGCCCGCCCAGCAGGTGCACGGCGATGAAGCCGAGGCGAAACGGGTGCGGCCACGGCAGCCGCGCCGTCAACCGGTGCACCACCATGCCCAGCGTCGCGGCAATCGCCATCAGGCGCAATGCATACGGCGCCGCCTCGTCCACCGGTGCCTGGTGGGCCGACATCATCAGCACCGTGAACAGCGCCCACATCGGCAACCAGCCAATGGCCAGCTGCGTCCAGACCCAGGCGCGTGGCATCACCCCTCCATTGCGACAACGAAGCGGCGATTGTCGCGTGCGGGGTTCAGCGCGGCGCCTTCGTCGCCACCCGCTTGGCGACGATCACCAGCGCGCCCTCGTCCCAGCTCGCGCCGTTGTCGGTCGAGCGGTCTTGCCGCATCTTGAAGCCGTCGGCGCTGATGTCGACGAAATGCGTGCGCGTCAGCATCGGCTTGCCGTCGGCGCTGGTGCCGCTGCCGTCCACGCGCATCTCGCCGCCCTGCCACTGGCCGGTGGCGCTGGAGAAGCGCACGCGGTAGACGTCCAGGTGGCTGATCAACCAGCGCTGGGCCTTGGCGTCGTAGATGCGCTGGGCATGCGCCAACACCGCGGGGTTGCCCGAGCCGTCGACCACACGCAGCTCGTCGTCGATGCCCTGGCCGTCGAACGCGCGCCAGGCCTTCCAGCTGCCGGTGAGCTTGGGTTGGCCATGGATCAGCTTGGCCAGGCTGTTGACCTTGGGTTGCAGCTCCACCTCCCACTGGCCGACGAGGAAGTCGAACTGCGCGGCTTCGCGCGCCGGCGCCGCGGCGGTCGGTTGGGCATGGGCCAGCGGGACTGCCGCGAGCGCAATGACAAGGGCCAGGGTCTTCATGGAATGGAGCGGGGGTTGGATCGACATGGCGCCAGCATGCCGCTGCGCCGCAGCATTCGACACCGGCTTTCGCCGAACGGGCGAACGGGGCCGGTGAGTGGCACACGCCGATGAGGGCCTGCCGCCTAAAGTCTCCTCACCCGATGGAGACACCAGATTGAACGACCACCCCACCGCCACGATCCGCTTGCAGCAGGCCAGCAAGACCTACCCCAGCCTGGGCGAACCCTTCACCGCGCTGCACCCACTGACGCTGGCGATCACCAAGGGCGAGTTCGTCGCCGTGGTCGGCGCATCGGGCAGCGGCAAGTCGACGCTGCTGAACCTGCTGGCCGGCATCGACCGGCCGAGCGCCGGTGAGGTCTGGGTCGGCGGCCAGGCGCTGCACCGCCTGAACGAGGCGCAGCTGTCGGCCTGGCGCGGCCGCGGTGTCGGCATCGTGTTCCAGTTCTTCCAGCTGCTGCCGGGGCTGACGGCGGCCGAAAACGTGATGCTGCCGATGGACTTCTGCCGCCAGTGGCCGGCCGCCGAGCGGCGCGACCGCGCGCTGGCGCTGCTGGCCCGGCTGGGTGTGGCCGACCAGGCCGACAAGTTCCCGGCCGCGCTGTCGGGTGGCCAGCAGCAGCGCGTGGCCGTGGCCCGCGCACTGGCCAATTCACCGGCCGTGCTGCTCGCCGACGAGCCGACCGGCAACCTCGATTCGCACAACGCCTCGGCGCTGCTCGACATCTTCGCCGCGCTGGTGCGCGACGAGGGCCTGACGGTGGTGATGGTCACCCATGAGCGCGCGGCGCTGCGCCAGGCCACGCGCCGCATCACCCTGCTCGACGGCCGGGTCATCGCCGACGAGCCACAAGCTGGGCCGCACGCCGAACCGCGCCCCCACCACCACGAGGCACTGGCCCATGCTTGACACCCGTTGGCGCAAGGCCCTGCGCGATCTGGGCCAGCACAAGGCGCGCTCGCTGCTGGTGGCCGTGGCGATGGCGTTGGCGCTCACCGGCGCCGGCACGGTGCTGAACGCTTGGGCGCTGGTCGGGCGCACCACCGAGCAGGGCTTCATCGCCAGCCTGCCGGTGTCGGCCACGCTCGAGATCGACGGCGCCATCGACCCGGCCGCGGCGGCCGAGGTGCGCGCGCTGCCCGCCATCGGCGCCGTGCGCCTGCGCCGCATGCTGACGCTGGGCGTGCAGGCCAATGGCGCCTGGCAGACGGCCGAGCTGATCGCGTTCGACGACTTCGCCGCCCCGGGCATCGGCCTGCTGCACCCCGAGGGCCCCTGGCCGCCGCGCGACGGCGAGTGGGCCATCGAGCGCTCGTCGCTCGACTTCTCCGGCGCCACCGTCGGCGACGCCGCCACGCTGCGCACGCGCCGGGGCGAAGCCCTGGCCCTGCCGCTGCGCGGCGTCGTGCGCGACGTGAGCCAGGCCCCGGGCTGGATGGAGCACCTGGTCTACGGCTTTGCCACCAGCACCACCTTGCAACGCCTGGGCGCGCCGGCGGGCTTCGGCGAGCTTCAGCTTCGGGTGCGCGACCCGCACGCCGACCGCGCGACCGTGCGGCGCATCGCCGCCGAAGCCGCCGCGGTGCTGGAGCGGCGCGGCCTGCGCGTCACCAGCGTCGAGGTGCCGGTGCCGGGTGAGCATGTGCACGCCGCGCAGATGAACTCGGTGCTGCTGACCCAGGGCGCGTTCGGGCTGCTGGCGCTGCTGGTCTGCGCGTTCCTGGTCGTCAACCTGATCCAGGCGGCGCTGGCCGGCCAGGCGCGCGAGATCGGCGTGATGAAGACGCTGGGCGCCGGCCCGTGGCCGATCGCGCGGCTGTACCTGGCGCAGAGCGGGCTGCTCGGGCTGCTGGCCGCGTTGCCCGCCTTGCCGGCGGCCTGGTTCATCGGCCGGCGCTACGCGGGCTTTCGGGCCGAGATGCTGAACTTTCCGCTCGACGACCCTGCGCTGCCCTGGTGGGCGTTGGCGCTGCAGCTGGCGGTGGGCCTGGCGCTGCCGGTGGCCGCCGCGGCGTGGCCGGTGTGGCGGGCCTGCCGCGTGCCGGTGGGCGAGGCCTTGCGTGACATCGGCATCGTCGCGCCCGGCCGCGCGCTGGCCAGCCGGCGCCGGGTCGCGCTCGGTGGCTTGCCGCGGCCTTTGCTGCTGGCGCTGGGCAACGCCTTTCGCCGCCGCCAGCGCATGCTGCTGACGCTGCTGGCGCTGGCCGCCGGCGGCTCGGTGTTTCTGGGCGCGGCCAACCTGCGCGGCGCGGTGCAAGCCTCGGTCGGCCTGCTGTTCGAAGGCCAGCACTTCGACGCGTCGCTGCGGCTGATCGACGCCCAACCAGCCGCCGCGCTGGAGGCCGCCGCCCGCGCGGTCGACGGCGTGGCCCATGCCGAGGCCTGGCGCGGCCGCCGCGCCACGCTGGCCGACAACGGCGACGATCTGTCGCTGGTCGGCCTGCCCGACGACGGCGTGGCCTTGCGCCCGCGCCTGGTCGAGGGCCGCTGGCTGCGCGCCGACGACACGGCCGACAGCGTGGTGCTGAGCCGTGCGCTGCTGCGCCAGCAACCGCAACTGGCGCTCGGCAAGCGGGTGGTGCTGCGCAGCGATGGCGTGGCCCGGCCGTGGACGATCGTCGGCATCGTCGACGCCGGCCCGCAGCCGGTGGCCTACACGCGCCGCGCGCGGCTCGAGGCCCTGGCCGGCGACACGCTGGCCAGCACCGTGGTCGTCACGCTCGAAGGCAGCGGCAGCGACGCGGTGCAGCTCGACGCGATCGCGCGCCTGCGCAGCGCGCTGGCCGAGGCCGGCATGCCGGTGGCGAGCAGCCAGCGCGTCGACGAAGGCCGCCGGTCGTACGAAGACCACCTGTTGATGGTGGTCGACTTCCTCGGCTCGATGTCGTGGCTGATGATCGCCGTCGGCGCGATCAGCCTGGCCTCGACGATGGGGCTGGCGGTGCTGGAGCGCCGGCGCGAGCTGGGCGTGATGCACGCCATCGGCGCCCGCCACGGCACGACGATGGGCATGCTGCAGGCCGAGGGGCTGGTCATCACGCTGCTGGCCTGGGTGGCGGCGCTGCCCTTGTCGGTGCCGATGAGCGTGGTGCTGGCCGAGGCGTTCGGCCGCGTGATGTTCCCGCTGCCCACGCCCTGGTGGCCCGACCCGGCGGCGGCGCTGCGCTGGCTGGCCGTGATGGTGCCGGTGTCGCTGCTGGCCTGCGCCTGGCCCGCCTGGCGCGCCGCGCGGGCGCCGGTGGCGACTTCGCTGGCATACGACGGTTGAGCCTGGCGAGACGGCGCGTTGTGGGGACGCCGTGGTGATCGACAAACGCGCCGTTCAGGTGGACCATGTGCTGATCTCGCGCCGAGCGCCGTGGCTCGCCGAGCTCACCCGACGATCGAAACGGTCCTGCCCGTGAACGAGCCCTGTGCCGCCGTCCTGCGCCCTGCCCGCCTGGCCGACACGCTCGCCATGGCCGAGATGTCGCGCGACCTGATCGAGGCCGGGCTCGGCTGGCGCTACACGCCGGCGCGCATGGCCACGCTGATCCGCGATGCCGAGACCACGGCGGTCGTCGCCTGCGACGGGCCGCGCCTGTTCGGTTTTGCCGCGATGCACTTCGGCGACGAGCGGGCGCATCTGCTGCTGTTGTGCGTGCAGCCGGCGCAGCAGCGGCGTGGCATCGGCCGTTGCCTGGCCGAGTGGCTGCTCGATTCGGCGCGCGTGGCCGGCATCATCACCATCACGCTCGAGCTGCGGGCCGACAACGCGCCCGCGCTGGCCTTCTACCGGCAGCTGGGTTTCGCCGAGACCCAGCTCGTGCCCGGCTACTACAACGGCCGCGTCGCCGCGCGGCGCATGCAGATGGCGCTGGGGCCGCCGGGCGGGCGCGGCGATCAGCGGCCCTGAGCGCCCGGCTTGCCGTAGCCGCTCTCGACCCAGGCCGCGGCGCTGGTGGCGTTGAGCTTGAAGCCCGCCGACACGCGCACTTCGGCCAGCGGCTCGCCCAATGCGTCGTGCGCGGCCAGCACGGCGTAGGGCTCGAACTCGTCGGGCACGATGTCCAGCGTCACCGTGACGCGCTCGTCGCCGATGTCGACGCTGACATTCTTGTGCAGCATCGCGTGCAGCTGCTGCTCATGGCGGCGGATCACCTCTGACGCGGTCTTGACCAGCGTGTTGAAGGCTGCGGTGTCGAGCGGCTTCGGGTTCTTCTTGTCGCGCCCCATCGTCCACGGCCCGACCAGCGCCGGCTCGGCCTCGCCGTCCTTGGTCATCGCCACGGCCCAGCCGTCATCGTCTTCGTTCTTGATGACCTTGGCCGTCCAGCCGTTGTCGCGCCACAGGCGCGGCTCTTGAATGGTGTCGGGCAGTTCGCCCTCGCCGGGCAGGTCATCGGCTGGGTGGTCGGCATCGAGTGTCATGGCCGGCATGGTAGCGGGCCCCCAAGGCGCTCGACCCCCGGGGGCCGCCGCGGCAAGCCGCGGCGGCCACGGGCATGGCGTTTGCCCGACAGGCCAGCCACTCTCGGCCAGGCCAGCACCATGGGCGCCACCATGAACTCCTCCTCTTCTTCTCCTCAAACTCCGCCGGCACCGCCGCGACCGGCGGCGCCGCCCCAACCAACGTCCGAGACCTACACGCCCGACCGGCCCTCGTACACCCCGCCGTCGAGCGACGAGCTGGGGCCGGTGGAGAGCGAAGACGACATTCCGCGCGAGGACAACGACACGCCGCGTGAGTGAGACTCGGCGGTCGTTGCCGTCACCGGGTCAGCGCTCGACGAGCTTGAACGACTGCGCGGCCGTGCCGTTGCAGTCCCAGAGCTGCATCTGCGCGCCGTTGCTCTTCGAGGCGCCGGGCACGTCCAGGCACTTGCCGCTGGCGCGGCCGACGAACTTGTAGGCGCCGCCGCCTACAGGGACAGCCTGCCATTGCTGGTTCTGGCCGCCACCGTAGGTCCACAGCTGGACGCGCGAGCCGTTGCCCGTGCCCCAGTCGGCCACGTCCCAGGCCAGGGCCTGCGCCTGCTGCACATGCACCTCGTAGTAGCCGTCGCCGGTGGGCCTGAACTGCCAGCGCTGGTTCGCCTGGCCGCCGGTGTTGCAGGCCCATTGCTGCAGCTTCGCGCCGTTCTGGCTGCTGAATTCGGCATCGTCGACGCAGCTGCCGCTGTTGACGTTGACCACGTTGTACCAACGGTTCGGGTCGATGTCGGGCGGCGGAGGCGGCGTGCCCTTGTTGAAGTCGACCTCGAAGTGGTTGCTGCGGCCGCCGTAGCCGTTCTGCCAGGCTTCGAAGCCGGCTTCGACGTCGATCAGGTACCACGCGTCGGACAGCAGCCCGCGGTTTCTCGAATCGTCGAAGAAGGGCTTCAGGTCGAAGTCGACATCGTTGCGCGTGCCGGTGGCCACGTACGACACGATGTGCCACTTGTCGTTGAAGCCGGCGCTGCCCTTGGGCGCGGTCCAGACGTCCCAGTTCATGCCGTTGATGTTGACGTTGCCGGTCATCTGGCCCGCCGGCCTGACGCTGCCCGAATGGTTGATCCAGACCATGATCTCGGTGCCGTCGGGCTGGCCCGGCGGGTTGGGCGACTGGGCGAACCAGATGTCGTACGAGATGTTCCACTGCCCCGGCCCCGGCGGTGTCACGCTCCAGCGCGTCGGTGCGCTGGTGACGGTGTTCAGCGCCAGCGGCAGGCCGCTGTTCTTGCTGCAGCCACCCCAGTGGCAGCCCTTGTAGATCGACGGGTAGCCGCCCGGTGCGCCGTTGGTCGGCACCGAGTTGTTGCCGGTCACCGTGAAGGCGCCGCTGCCGGCGTCCACGTTGATGCATTGCGAGCCACCCGGGCCCGGGTTGTAGAAGTTGTTCTGAACGATGTAGGTGCCGTTCAACGCCGGCAGCGAGCCGAACTGGTCGCAGGTGGTCTGCGCGAACGCGACACCGTGGCCCAACAGCAGCGCCAGCATGGCGAGCCTGGGCCGGGATGTTTTCATCATCTCGACGTCTCCTCTGGGGTGGTGGAATGGCCGCGCCCGAACGAGCGCGGCCGGGCTCTGGCCGAGGCCTCGTAGCCCCGGCCTCAGGCGCTCAATGCGCGATCAGCTTGAACGACTGCGCCGCCGTGCCGTTGCAGTCGTAGATCTGCAGCTGCACGCCGTTGTCCTTCGACGCGGCCGGCACGTCCAGGCACTTGCCGCTGCCCTTGCCGACGAACTTCCACGCGCCGTTGCCCAGGCTTTCGGCCTTCCATTGCTGGTGACCGGTGCCGCCGTAGGTCCACAGCTGGATCGGCGTGCCGTTGGTGGTGCCCTGGTTGGTCGTGCTCCACGCCAGCGTCTTCAGCTGCTGGACGAGGACCTTGTAGTAGCCACCGCCGGTCGGCTTGAACTTCCAGAGCTGGTTCTTCGCCGGCGCGGTGCCGTTGCAGTCCCACTGCTGGACCTTGGCGCCGTTCTTGACGCCGAACTCGGCATCGTCGACGCACTTGCTGCTGTTCACGTTCACCACCTCGTACCACTTCTTCGGGTCGATCTTGTCCGGCGGCGTACCGCCCGTCTTGACCGTCACGTCGAACTGGTTGACCTTGACGGGGTAGCCGTTCTGCCAGGGCTCGGTGCCGGCTTCCACGTCGATCAGGTACCAGTTGTCTTCGAGCAGGCCGCGGTTGTGCGAGTCTCTGAAGAACGGCAGCAGGTCAAAGTCGACCGCGTTGCGCGGGCTCTTGGCCACGTACGACACGATGTGCCACTTGTCGTTGAAGCCGGCAGTGCCCTTGGGCGCGGTCCAGACCTCGAAGTCCATGCCGTTGATCGTGGCGTCGCCGGTGCGCTGGCCGGCCGGCGAGACCACGCCCGAATGGTTGATCCAGACCATCACCTCGGTGCCGTCCGGCTGGCCGTCGATCGTCGGGGTCTGGGCGAACCAGACGTCGTACGAGATGTTCCATTGGCCGGGGCCGGCCGGGGTCACGTCGAACTTGCTCTGCACCGACGACAGGTCGCTGACCTTCTGCGGCATGCCGCTGTCTTTCGAGCAGCCGCCCCAGTGGCAGCCCTTGTAGATCGACGGGTAGCCGCCCGGTGCCGCGTTGGTGGGCACCGAGTTGTTGCCGGTGACGGTGAACGCACCGGTGCCGACGTCGACGTCGATGCACTGCGTGCCGCCCGGCGCCGGGTTGTAGAAATTGTTCTGGACCAGGAAGGTGCCGTTCACGGCAGGAACCGACCCAAATTGCTCGCAGGTCTGCGCGGCGAAAGCCGGCCCCTGGCCGACAAGCAGCGCCAGCGCGGCGAGCTTGAACCCGGCTTGTTTCATCATCTCAATGTCTCCTCTAAGTGGTATGGTGGCCGCGCTATGACAACGCTGTCAAGAATCGGACCGCCTGCAGCTTAGGCGTCGCGGCCGACGCTGCGCCCCGCCGGAATTGCGGCGAAACCCGGCCGGGATTGACGAGAATTGCCTTGTGCGCCGCGCGTCAAAACGACCCGTCACACGCTCAACATTTCGTCACAAGGACACCCCCGATGGGCCGGCCCCCGATACCGAGCCAGCAGTACGGTTACCGGCTCAACCTGGTGCTGGATTTCATCGACAGCCACCTCGACGGCGACCTCAGCCTCGAGGCCCTGGCGGCGCAGGCGCACTTCTCGCGCCACCACTTTCTGCGGGTCTTTCAGGACTGGTACGGCGAAGCGCCGATGGCCTATGTGCGCCGCCGGCGGCTGGAGGCTGGCGCCACGCTGCTGCGTTATTCGGACGACCATGTCGCCGACATCGCGCTGCGCTGCGGCTTCGACACGGCCGACGGCTTCGGCCGCGCGTTCCGCCAGTACTTCGGTGCCACGCCCACGCGCTGGCGGCAAGAGGTGCGGGCCGCCGCGGCCAACCCGCCCGCCGTCGCCGGCTGGCCGGCGCTGCGGCCCTGGCCGGTGCGCATCGAGCAGATGCCCGACGTGCGGGTGGCCTACACCCGCCGCGTGGGCGCCTACGGCGAAGCCAGCGCCGCCCAGTGGCACCAGCTGGCCGACTGGATGCAGCGCCAGGGCCTGGGTGCGCTCACGCGCTACGGCATCGGCCTGGACGACCCGGGCCAGACCCCGACGGCCAAGTGCCGCTACGACGTCTGCGTGGCCCTGCCCGACAGCTTCGAGCCACCGCCCCGCACACCGATCAAGACCCTGCCCGGCGGGCCGCACGCGGTGCTGTCTTATGCCGGGCCGCCGCAGGGCAGCGGCGCGGCGTGGGTCTGGCTGCTGCTGGACTGGCTGCCGCGCTCGGGCCACCAGTTGGCACCGCGCGCCGCCTTCGAGCGTTACCCCGCCGCGCTGCCCGACCCCGGCGCGCAGGCGCAAGACTGCGAGCTCTGCGTGCCGCTGATGGTGGCCGGCGGGCTGTGAGCGACGCGCGCCGAATAAGACCTCTGCTACCGCTACGACGTAAGCAGCAGCCATTCCATCCTGAACGACCTCACCGCCGCGGAGATATCAATCGTGCCAAATCGGCCAGCAGGTCTAGCCCGCCGGCTGAAGAATGGCTTGAAGTCGGGGAATTAGTACGTCTGAGTCGTCCATCGACATCGCTGCTTCATAGATCGCATCATCTAAAGCGCCCGCTCCATTGGATATCGCCATCAATATTGCGGATGCCACCCGCGCCTCGGAAAAAAGCATCAAAGCACGACTCCTGGCTTCCTCACTCTGTTGTTCATTTAGGAGAAAATATTCCTCATCTTTTTCTTCGGAAAATTTCTGCAATTTCCGAATTAACTCATCGCGACCTTCTGTTTTTCCGCGGAGGAAATCCAGTCCGATATTGATTATCTCTTCTCTTCTCGGAAGTTTGTCAGCTACGTACTGACAGGCTCCTAGCACTGCATCATGCTTGGCAGCATCGTCGGCGTGGCGGAACGCAGAATCCAACTGAGGAGACAAGGTATGAAGGCGAGAGAGCATATCAATGGTCCTTGAGGAGCGACAGGAAAAACGTCTGCACCAAATATATTGCCCGCACAACCGGCGCAGATGTCTCGTGGCCCCTACGCCTCCGAGCGTCAGTCCGTACACGTCAGAACCAATTGCCTCTTGAATCGGCCCGCCGAAGTACTCTCGATCTTCCCTGCGACTAGAAGCCGCCGACTTGTCCTTACGCTGACGCGACGCGACAGCTCATACGAGACATCCACTGCGGCGTCGTTTGTACCGCCACTTGGTGAACCCGCTAAGGATGGTCTGCACAAAACAGGTCGCGATGTGCAGGTGCACCGAAGAACGCGG